>CAIYTS010000272.1 GCA_903929185.1 uncultured Acidimicrobiaceae bacterium | reverse complement strand
TGCCATGATGCGGGGGCGCTGCTTTTCCAGAATTGGTGCAAAGCGGCGAAAGTCTGCGGGGACAAAATCAATAGATGCACCAGAGTCGCGTAAAAAGCGTTCGGCGGGTCCGAAGAAACCACTGCGATAATGCACGCCCGGATTGGTGAGAATTGCGTAGAGGTCTGGCATCAACGCTCCAGAGATCTGAAGGTCGACATAATCGTCTCGGTCGGCGAGTGCATGCATGAATCCGCCTGGCACGCCTGGGCCAAGGGGGACGGCCAGGGTGTCCGTTGGGCGAACAATGGCCACGGCCTCAGAGACAGTCATACGAGCCATATGTCCCATGGTACGCAGGTAGCAGATTGGATATGCATCTGGCAGGCTCGTAGTCATGCAACAGCACGACCTTCTCATCATTGGTGGGGGACCTGCAGGATCGGCTGCCGCTATTACGGCTGCGCGGGCCGGTGTGCGTGTTGTCCTGTTTGAAAAGGGACCATATGGTCGCGACAAAGTGTGTGGAGATGGACTGACACCTCGCGCGATTGCTGCTCTGAATGATTTGGGAATTGACCATTCCGTGGCGCATCGCATCGATGGCTTGCGAATGATTGCAGGAAAGAAACAGCGCGAGCTTGCATGGCCAACCACTTCACGTTTTCCGAATCATGGTGCAGTATGGCCACGGCAACGATTTGATAATCACCTCCTTGATGTTGCAATTGCAAGCGGAGCAGATGTTCGATTCGAATCCGAAGCTCTTCCTGTTCTTGAAGATGGTCGTGTTGTCGGTGTCAGCGTCGGAACCGAGACCTTTCGTGCGCCGTTCACAATTTTGGCTGCCGGTGCGCAAGGAATGGCTGCAAAAATGTTGGGTGCAGAACGCGATCCGAACGAACCATTCGGTCTTGCTATTCGCGCATATGCGCCGACACCGCGTCACGCCGAGCGTCATCTTGAAGCATGCCTCAGTCTGAGCGACGAACATGGTGTTGCAGTTCCTGGTTATGGCTGGATGTTTCCTGCGGGTGATGGCACTGTCAATATTGGCGTTGGTGCACTCAGCACAATGAAAGGGTTTAAGAAATTGAACCTCAATACGTTGCTTGATCAGTACGCAACGTTGGTGCGTGATTCATGGTCACTAGGTGACTACATCGAAAAACCTCGCGCATGGAGATTGCCGATGAGTTGTACGAAACGACATGGTCCAGGCTGGGTTGCTGTTGGTGATGCCGCCGGATTTGTGAATCCGATGAACGGTGAAGGTATCGACTACGGACTTGAATCAGGCATGTTGGCAGTTGAGCGTTTTCTTGCGGATCCAAACACTGCATCTGACACGTACAACGAAATGGTTGGCGAGCGGTTCGATGCGTTCTTGCGCACGGGACGCAGGTTCAGTTTCATCATTGGTCACCCATGGTTGCTGAAACCAGGCCTGCGGCTTGCAGTGGGCACTCAAGTAGCAGCAGACATCACCTTGGCTGTGATGGGCAATCTCATTGATTCAACAACGCCTGGTGCTGCTGGACGCGTCATGAAAATTGCTGATGGCGCATTACGAGTTGCGGACCCGATCTTGCGCCGCACACGCGCCAAGGCGTAAACCCCACTCTGTAACCCGTGTAAGCCCTAT
>CAIYTS010000271.1 GCA_903929185.1 uncultured Acidimicrobiaceae bacterium | reverse complement strand
TCAGTCAATGAGTGCCCAGAGTGAACCCGTTGACTTACTGCCGTCAATCGTCAGTGTGCCGTACTTTGATGGATACTTGTATTGCGACGACATTGCCACCATGACAGAAAGATCATGCTCAACACATGCCGGACCTTTCTGAATCTTCAATGAGTGTTTCGTGCCAGGAATAAGGGCGTTGACCACAGGCATATTGACTCGTTGTCTCACCCCTGTTGCATTCTTGTGGGTATAAGCCATCGTTGATAGCGGCAAGCCTTGGCTCGAAGCAATCGACACTTGAAGACATATCGCATTCGGGTCCGTGGCTTCGGTTGCTTCAATAAATTTTCCGATTGTTCGGCTCTCGAATTCCATCTGGACAGTGTTCATCGAATCTGACAAGGAGGTAAATCCCTGCTCAATGACAGAGACAAATTCCACACTCCGACTATTCGTAATCGTCTTATCAACAGGACGTGTGCCCCACACGCAATAATCAACTTCGCCAACCCCAACGCACGGTCCAGCAGTTTTGTGGCCTTCTGACTTTATGACGGGAACAGTTTCTGCGGGTGCTGAAATAACTGGAGCCACAGGAATGGTAGTCGTTGTTGTTGTAGTCGACGTAGTGGTTGATGTAGTAGTACTAGTCGATGTCGTTGTAGTTGGCGTGCTGCTCTTGCCCGAACATGCGGCAAGGGAGAGACACAGACCAACAATTATGAATACTTTTTTTGACATATTTCTCATTTCACTACGATGTTCGGTCTGATGATTTCAGAACCTGAAGTTCCGCGGCCTGACATCACAACCGACACAATCGATCCGCTATCCAAGCCTTTTATTACACAACTTGTGGCTGAGGTTTTCTTACATGATCCCATTGAGGGGTTAACAGTTACTGACTGAACTGATCCCAGCGAATCAGTCGCCTTCCATTTCACATTGACTTCACCAACAACATTGGACGTAATAGTTGGCGTAATCGTGAGCTTGCCTGAAGTTATTTTCCCATTTGCTGCTATTCGTAAGAGACCATAGCCACTTGAATAAATTTTTACAGTACCTGTTGACATGACCCGGCCATAGCAATAGTTAGCTTTGCCCTTCATCTTCGGTAAACGGAAAGTCTTTGAGTTCGGCGATGTTCCTTCACCAAATCCATACACGCTCTTTGATCCCTTTTGTGCAATGCAATACAATTCAAAGACATCAACATTGTTCTGATCCGCTGCATCGGCAATGACAGTTGCAACTAAATCAGATCCAGCAAATTTGCCAGTGATTGTGGGGTTCTCTGGGGTTCCCGCAAGAGTTCGCGCCGTAAATTTAGTTTCGCGTGATCCGATTGCATTAGAGCCTTTTGCAATCAACGTGTGCGCTGTTTTTCTTTGCAACCCAAAAAACGTGCACGTGGAATCGCCTTCTGGTGCAATTGTGCACGACTGGCTTCCTTCAATTTCCAAAGTTGGAGTTCCGATCACGGGAGATCCACCACTATCAACATGAATTTTGGCCACAATTTCATCGGGTGTATTCATAAAAGATGCTGTAAACACAGGCGGTGAATTTCCGAGCGATCCTGCTGATGAAGTGACACGCGTCGAACGCGATACTCCGTTTGCACCGGAGACTCCGGGCGTATACGTGACAGTTCTGCTGACGTCGGAAATGTTGCACGAAAGGTCCCACACCATTGCACTACAACTCTTTGTGGCGTCTTCGCCGAAGTCAACATTCCATGTAGACGGCTCATTTGCCCCAAATGCGTCCGCTGCAATATCCCATGAAATCATGAGATTTGTTGCTCCCGAAGGATCCGGCGTGGCAGTAACGGTTAATGGCGCAGTCACAGCAGAATTAACAATGGGCTCTATTTGCACAGATGCTGTTGTGCCGTCTACTGATGCCAAGGTTATTTTGAATCGATTACGAGGATCCGTCCATGAATGAAGCGGCGACAAACGAGGATCCGTTGCGTAATCAATTCCGGTCAACGAAGTTGTTGGCGGCGTTAGGTCACAGAGATAACTAGTGCTGGTTGGTGATCCGAGTACGCCAGCAAGTGTGATGCGGTGTTCTGCGAATTCTTTTGACGGTTCAAACGTGATCACCAAGCCACCCTGTACAGGATGATTCGGATCAGTCACATATGTCAATGCATTCGGGTTGTATTGCAACCAGTACGTGTTGTCACCCAGGGTTGCATCTGCGGCTGGAATATTGATAGCGGTAACACCGAGATCTGAACGGTCAGGACGATTCAGTGTGTATGTTGCTGAAACACCGGACCAGACTGCGCGATTCGCTTCTGGCAACCAACCGATACTTGCGAGAAATGTTGGCGCATAAAAACCTGACGGACCGCCCATACCCATTGTTCCGGTGACGTCCCCGTACTCCACTTCTTCGCATGGCTTTAAATACGTAAGTGCGACACCAGCATTACAGGCATTGGCATGAGGGAAACCCATGTTGTGCCCCAGTTCATGCGCCCAGATTCCTTCGTAATTAGCAGCTGTGTACGTCCATGTCAGTTTTCCTCCAACTTCACCGAGCCCACCAAAACCACAATCTTCGTTGTCGCCTGTAAATGTCATCATCAAGTGATTTGAAGAGTCGTACAGTCCCTTGGACTTCGCATATGCCACCGCCAAATCAGACATTGCATAGAAGTCACATTGGCCTACGCCATTGACTGACGACACATCGAGAACTGAAGCAAATCGAACTGTTAAAGACTCTTGATTCGCTGACATCGCACGCCACCACGGCGTTAGTTTGCTCACAATTGAATTTGCCATTGTGCGATCAGAAGATTTCCACGTTGCACCTGACCATTGCAGTGGAATCACGGTCACTGTTCGAGATGCAGTGACTCCAGCCGACTTCACAGGCTGTCTGACTTCAACCGCGGATGACATCGAATGGACAGATACTTCATCGCCGAGTGCAGTAGGAAATTCAAGAACCGAACCGCTGACTTTGTCTACAACTGCGGATGAATCAACAGGCGTGAGACTGGAACCGGTGTTAATGGCCCACACTGAATTACCTGCAGCCTCAAAACGACCATCGTTTGATGCAAGTTTGCGCAACACTCCGCTGACTCCTTGCGGGGTTGGACGCATGGCGGCGTCAACTGGTGAACTCCACACAGCCGCGCTGAACACGATGATGGGCAACAGCAACCACGTTGGTTGAAACCTCTTCATTCCACGATCGTAACTGGTATCCCCGGGGGACGAACGGTTTGGACCATCACGAATTCAACGCTCGCGCCGCAAGCAATATTGGCGAGATATCAACGTCTGCACCACAGCCCTTGCCATCATTTTCACTATGGCCGAAAGGATTATCGAGATCTCGCACCAATAACCATAGATAGGCGTACGCAAGACTGAGCACTGAAGGCGCTATCCACGACATGATCGACGACGGAAAACTGACGATTGCAAGAGACCCTTGTAGCACCAGGACAAGAAGCGTCATCAAGACATATCCGGATTGAACAAATGACGTGTTACGCACTACGGCAATTCTGTTCAATGTTGCGTTTAATTCACCATTGAGCACCATCAATCGCCCAACATAATGCGATGCAATTCCAGCTTTTTCAAGATCAACAATGAGTGCAGGGAAATCTGGCAATGCGGCCCACATCTGTTCTTCTGTATGCGATCCGGTGAACCAGCCCGCGATTACGTTCGCAACATTTGCGATGCGACTGTCAATCATCGATGCATCAAGATCTTTAACCAGCAAACCAGAGCGGGCAGTGGTGCGAAAACCGGACATCGCGACTGCGACAGTGGCGGGTAGCTTCTCTGACTCCTTGTAGTCGGTAAGAACTCCACCAAGCATGAAACCAAGAATCAAGGTGACGCCGGTAATGACTGACCCGATCTCGCCAAATGTGGCTACTTCGCCGATATCAAATATCTCTTGCAGTACATACCGAAGGATTAGTACCGCAGCCACTGCCGGCAGAGCCGCCAACACCAAGCGGAATCGATTCACAATATTTTGATATTTACTGGATCCTGTCATTTCAAAAAACTAGCCGAGGGAATACCTGTGGCAAACGGATGTCTGCCACAGGATCGAATCAATTATTTAGTATGAATTGCCTGCAGCACCTCACTGCGGCTCTTGAATTCATCTTCACTGATCTCGCCTTTTGCAAGACGCTCGTTCAATATGTTCTGAGCTGATTGCGCTGACGGCACAGCCGTTGATACATGCGAAGCATTACGTCGATACAGCGACACAATCCCCCAGATGACAAAGCCCCAAAAGGCCAGCATTGTGAGCATCACAAGAACGTGTCCGCCCTCAAATCCTCTGTTGTAGTTGTTATTCCAGTTGTGCATGATGCACCTCCTACAACTCACCGTATGAGCAATAAGTAAGAGCGGAGCAAGAAGCAATTGGCAGCCCCAACGGGATTCGAACCCGTGCCGCCACCTTGAGAGGGTGGTG
>CAIYTS010000270.1 GCA_903929185.1 uncultured Acidimicrobiaceae bacterium | reverse complement strand
GACATCATCAAATCCCATTGCCGGTGGTGCAGCTGTTGGCAGTGGACTTGGGCCACGCCATATTGATCGCATTGTCGGTATTACAAAGGCGTATACAACGCGAGTTGGAATGGGTCCTTTCCCGTCAGAACTCACTGATGCGCTTGGTGAAGCGCTTGTTGATATTGGTCGCGAATACGGAACCGTTACCGGACGACGTCGTCGCACTGGATGGCTTGACACTGTGATGTTGCGTCATGCCACACGAGTGAACTCATTAACTGAAATTGCACTGACAAAGCTTGATGTCTTAGATACGTTCGATGAAGTGAAGGTATGTACTGGATATGAGATCAACGGAACCGTGATGCGTAACTATCCTGACCGCCCCGACATGTTGGCGCATGCAGTGCCCGTATATGAAACGTTGCCAGGCTGGAAATCCAGCACTGAAGGAATCACTACGTTTGCTGAATTGCCACAGAGTGCTCAACAGATTGTGAAAATCGTTGAACGTGAAACAGGAATTCCAGTTTCGATGGTGGGCACTGGCCCATCGCGTGATGCCATGGTGGTGCGTTAATGATTAAGCGGTACTCCACACCTGACACAGATGCATTGTTTTCCGAAGAAGCAAAGATGTCTCGCTGGCTCGAGATTGAACTTGCTGTTACCGATGCATTAGCTGCCACAGGTGTTGTACCTACATCAGTTGCAGAAGAATGCCGGCGTAAAGCACCAGTAATTGACGCTGCATTTGTTGCACGCGTGGAAGCACGTGAAGCCATTACCAACCATGATGTGGCTGCTTTTGTTGATGTTTTGCAAGAAAGCATTGGGGCTCCTGCCGGATCATGGATTCATTACGGCCTCACAAGCACCGATGTTGTTGACACTGGTTTGTGCTGGGCATTACGCGATGCCTCAACACTGATTCATGATTCGTTGAATGATTTGATTGATGTGATCACCACATTGGCAACGACACATCGCAACACTGCGATGATTGGCCGCACGCACGGCATTCATGCAGAGCCCACCACGTTCGGTGCAAAAGTTGCACTATGGGGCGCACAAGTAAAACGCGATCGCGAGCGTATCTTGCGTGCGCGTGATGCAATTGCTGTGTGCAAGTTGTCCGGGGCTGTAGGTACGTATTCAAACATCGAACCTGAAGTAGAAGCACGTGTTGCACAACATTTGTCGCTCTCTCCAGTTCCTGCAACTCAAGTAGTTGCTCGCGATCGACATGCTGAATTTTTGTACGCATGTGCATCTGTAGGAACCACACTTGAATCAATCGCAGTCGAACTACGCCACTTGCAGCGAACAGAAGTGAATGAAGTACGTGAAGGGTTTGCGCCAGGCCAAAAGGGTTCCAGCGCAATGCCGCACAAACGAAATCCAATTTCTGCAGAAACAATCAGTGGTTTGTCTCGCGTGCTCCGCGCCAATGCCCAGGTGGGGTTGCAAGATGTTCCGCTCTGGCATGAACGTGATATCTCACATTCATCAGCGGAACGCATTGTGTTGCCCGATTCGGCATCTCTTGCTGTGTATATGACACGCCGCATGTCTCGGTTGTTATCGAATCTTGAAGTGGACACAGAGTCAATGCAGAAGAATTTGAATGCACTACACGGAGTTGTGTTCTCACAGTCAGTGTTACTTGCGCTCGTTGAGTCAGGAATGACTCGAGATGATGCATACCGCATCGTGCAAGCTGCAGCAGCAACTGCGATTTCGACGCACACTCATTTGCGTGAAGTGTTAGCTGCCGATGCGAAAGTGACATTGACTGCAAAACAGATTGATGCCGCTTTTGATTTGTCTCGCGTGTTGCGGCATGCGGGTCGCGCGATTGATTCATTACTAGAGAAATAGAGCCCCACGATGTCTGCAGAATTTCCCCATACTCCCGATGGCTTACCACCGTTGTCACCAGTGCTTGCACAACTTCGCGACCACGTGTTTCAGCATTCGTTGAAGACCGGTGACTTCACATTGAAGTCGGGACGAAAGAGCACGTGGTTTCTTGATACGAAACAAACAATGTGCAGGCCAGACGGCATGATTGCCGTTGCGAACGCAGCGTTTGAAATTATCCCTGCTGATGCAACGGCGATTGGTGGTCTCACTATGGGAGCTGATCCGGTTGCGTACGGAATTGCTGCAGTGGGTGCAACTCAAGGACGGAATTTACGTAGCTTCAGTGTGCGTAAAGAGGCAAAAGACCACGGAATTACTGGTCGAATCGCTGGCGCATTGCAATCGGGCGATCGAGTGGTCATAACTGAAGACACCGTGACACGTGGCACCAGTTTGTTTGAAGCAGTTGATGCGGTGTGGGAATTTGGCGCAGTCCCTGTGCTGATAACAGTCATT
>CAIYTS010000269.1 GCA_903929185.1 uncultured Acidimicrobiaceae bacterium | reverse complement strand
GCCATACGCAACCATGTAGAGCCAATATCGTTCGCGGCAACTTCATCATCTAGCAAGACACACGCACGCGCAGCAGACGCCATGAGATGTGGCGTATCCCACTGCAATACTCGAGCCCGCTTTTCTGCTTTCACACGACGTTGCACCGTTTCCACAACATCAACAATGGAGTCTCGGTGCGTTTCAGCAAGACGAACTAGTTCAATTGATGCGTCTTCTGTAACGCCAACACCTAGCAACAGATCGCTACGCACTCGGGCGATGCCTGCCACTACCGAATGGTCTGGCATGGTGATACGAGACGCGAGATCACATGCTGTTTCCCAACCACGCACCACTTGTTGGTGATCCGGAACATCATCGGGAAGTGGCCCAGATGACGGATTGTTATGCGCCAAAGCAACACGTGCTGTGCTCTTGTGCCCGAGCGGAATCACCATGGAACCAGCAGGCAAATCGATACCTGCGGGCGGATTATCAACAGGTGCACGCGTCGTGAGCAGATCAGAACGAGTAACAGCAATTGCAACAGGAAGAGTTGACTCATTTTCGAACTCAATGACTGTCATTCCGCCACGGTCAGCCACGCAATACATGCGTTGCACAATGTCGCCATTACCAACACGAATTCGTGTTTCACAGACGGGAAACCCTGCGTACCACTTCTGTCGAAGTGTTGGTTCAGATGCTGGTGAATACCACCGATCATCACCGGCAACATGCCATGCAAGTTCGCGGCCGCCATCAGCAGAGGTCAGAGTTCCGTGTTCAGAAACTGCGCCACGCCATGTGCTGCCGCGGTTACCAATAACGCGGCTCATAGTTGGGCTTCTGGACGTGAACGACGAGACATCAATGCAAGTAAACCTTCAGATGCGGACAATCCGTTGTGACACACGGCAACTACTTGTTCGGTAATTGGCATATCGACTCCGTATTGCTGCGCAAGTTCAAGAACAATTGCCGAACTACGCACACCTTCAGCAACCATGGTGGTGGAACCAAGGATGTCTGCCAGTGCCTCGCCGGCACCAAGACGAATTCCGACCGACGTATTACGACTGCTCTGCGATGAACAGGTAGCAATGAGGTCACCCATGCCGGCAAGACCTGCAAGCGATACGGGATCACCGCCAAGCGCAACAGCAAGACGTGTCATTTCAGCAAGACCGCGTGTAATCAACGATGCTCGAGTGTTGTCACCGAAGCCCATTCCTTTTGCCATACCGGCTGCAATCGCGATCACGTTTTTTACAACGCCAGCAATTTCACATCCCACAACGTCTGGGTTTGTGTACACACGAAATGTTGGCGTTGAAAACAATTCTTGAAGCGCCGTTGCAATAACTGCATCATCAATTGCGACAACACTGGCAGCTGGTTGACCAACAGAGATTTCAGAGGCAAGGTTCGGGCCTGTCAACACCGCAACAGGGTGACCTGGCATCACTTCATTAGCCACTTGCGACATGCGCAACATCGACCCAGCTTCAAGACCTTTTGCCAAACTGACAATTGGCACCCACGGACGAATGTGTGCTTTTGCTTCGGCAAGAACTTGGCGAAAACCCTGAGACGGCACTGCCATCACGACAACGTCAGCTGTACTGACAGCCTCACTCAAAGACGAAGTAGCCCGCAGACCAGGCGACAGCGCAACCCCACTGATGTAATCAGGGTTGACATGATTCGTATTGATGCTGTCGACAACGGACTCACGGCGGGCCCACAGAACCGTGGGAGTGTTCGCAGCAGCCAATGAGGCGACAGTGGTTCCCCAGGAACCGGCACCCACTACCGCCATACGAATCTCTGTCATGTCTCTAGCGTAGGTCACAAGGCCAACAGGGTTCGTAGGCTGACTGGGTGCATCTCGCCGTTGTGATCCCCGTGAAGTCCTTCACCATGGCCAAGGGACGACTTGCCGACACTTTGACCGCGTCGCAACGTTCCGCTCTCGCCCAGTCATGTGCTGAGACTGTCGTGCGAGCCGCATTGCCCCTACCTACCTATGTGGTGTGTTCAGACGAAGGTGTTGCATCGTGGGCAACTGCTCTTGGTGCACACGTCGTTGATTGCCAGACACCTGGGCTTGATATTGCAGTCACAACAGGACGCGCTGCAGCCGAAGCTGATGGCGCAGATCACGTCATTGTTGCTCATGCTGATCTTCCTTTGGCTATCGGATTTGAGCACATTGCCCGCGAAGGAAAAGTAAGTCTGGTTCCCGACCGTCATCGCGATGGCACCAATGTTCTTAGTTTCCCCACCAGCAGTTCGTTTACTACGGCGTACGGCCCAGGCAGTTGCGACAATCACATTCGTCTCGCAATAGATGCAGGACTTGAATATGAAATCATCATTGATAACGCTTTGGCACTTGACCTCGACACAGCAGACGATTTAAGTGAACTAGCACGCAGAGAAACGGAACAACCATGAGCGCAAACGATCCAGGCCAACCACCAGTAACCGCAACTACTTTTACGTCAAATTTCGCTACTCCAAAGATTGTTCTCGCAATTGGTGCACATCCTGACGATATTGAATTTGGTTGTGGAGGCACAATTGCTAAATGGTCTGCAGAAGGCGCAGTGGTTCACCACCTTGTATGCACAGACGGATCAAAAGGCACATGGAACCCTGATGCCGACACAGCAGCTCTCGTGCAGTCACGTCAGGTTGAACAACGCAATGCTGCATCCGCACTTGGTACATCAGGAACTGTGTCATTCCTTGGCTATATCGATGGAGAACTTGAACATTCCAAAGAAGCAATCGATCGCATCGCACTTGCAATTCGCACGTTAAAGCCAACCGTTGTCTTGTCACATGACCCGTGGAAGCGCTATCGCCTCCACCCGGATCATCGCAATACTGGCCTCAATGTGTGTGACGCCATTGTTGCTGCGCGCGACCCACATTTCTTGAAGCATCACTTCACTGATCACGGCGTCGCTCATCATCGTCCTGATGCATTGTTGCTATGGGAAGCAGACGAGCCAAATCACGTGGAAGATATTTCGCCATGGGTTCCTGTGAAACTCACCGCACTTGAGCGCCATGAAAGCCAATTTGAATCAACGATGAAAGCGACAGACGAAGACGGTATGGCAGTGTTTCGCGCACGGATGCGTCAGCGCATGAGTGATCTCGGCGCTCCACACGGATTTGCAGCGGCTGAAATCTTTCACCTCATGAACAGGCTCTAAGAGAACTGACCAGCAACTCGGCCGACACCTGGCGGCCCTGCAAAACTCTGAGCGATTGGCATCCATGTCGATGCTGGCTCTCCCTTTGTTGTTAACCCGCAGTCATCAATGTGACGACGCTGTGTCACGGCTAAACAAAACCCCAATGCTGATCCTGTGACGGAAGAATCTGCTGACTCATCTCCCCATGTCCACGTGTCACCACTCGGACTTGTGAGCGAGACAAATACGTTTCCTTCAGGAGTAGGCAATTTGTGTGACGCAAATGCAAACGGCATTGCGCGCACGCCGATATGGGCAATGTGCTTCAGACGATCTGTCGACACGCGGTTCCACTTCAACGCATCAACGATGTCTTGTCCGTGCGCCCATGTCTCCATTAAGCGCGCAGTCAACATAGAGGTGCCAGACATCGATGGCCCGTACCATTTGCACCGCGCAGCCAGATCGATTGATTGCGCAGCGCGAGCCAAATCTGCTGCGCCTTCGCGCCACCACTCAATCAACTGTTGCGGGGTCTTTTCACGTTCTGCATTATGAATTGCGTCCAAGCCACCTGAGGTCATCATCGACGCCATGTCGCTATCGAAACGTTCTGGCTCAACCATTGACCACATGGCTCGACGATCAATGAGACCTAAGTGAATGATCTGATCTTTCACATCCCAGCCAGGGGCTGGCGTTAGAACTGACCAATCAGATTCAGTCATTCCAACTACATGAGCATCGAGTGCTGCTACCTCAGCAATGAGATCTGTCAGTACATGGTCAGTGTTGCTAGGCATTCCACAAGTGTGCCCGAAATGCAACCGAGAGAACTTGTCCGGAGAAAGTGAAATGGAGGGCTTTCGCCCCCCATTCCGACACTCCGAACCCGAGGGTTCTACTGATTTGAAGTTGTAAAGAAGGCTTAGGCCTTCTTTGCAGCCTTCTTGCGCTTAGCAGGAGCTCTTTTAGCTGCTGCTTTTTTGCGCTTTGCAGGAGCAGCCTTCTTGGCTGCTTTCTTGCGCTTAGCAGGAGCCTTTTTAGCTGCTGCTTTCTTCTTGCGTGCAGGAGCTTTTTTAGCTGCTGCTTTTTTCTTTGCTGCCACTTGAGTTTCCTCTCGTTGTGTAAGTGGTTACTTACGGTTTGGGTTCAGCTGAGCTTTTAATGTAGAGCTCGCTGTGAATTTCATCGCGGTTGAGGCGGGGACTGTTACTGCTGCACCCGTTTGTGGGTTACGGCCAGTCCTCTCCTTGCGATCGGTGGTGCTGAACGAGCCGAAGCCCGGCCATGCCACTTTTTCGCCCTTCTTAGTAGAAGCAACAATTAGGTCAAAGAATGCGGCAAGGGTGCGCTCGGCGTCTGCCTTCGAGCACTCTGCTGCCTTTGATACCTCTTCGATGAGTTCTGCTTTTGTCATTGTGTATTCCTCCCCGGAATCGGAGTTGTCAAACAATTTGACCCGTTCCCATCACAAATTGCAAGCATTCGAATTGTTGCAAATGCAACTATCTAGTTTTTTGCTGTTTTTGAGTTGAGTGTGCGTACTCACTTTTCACTTGCAATCACTGACGAATTTGCACTGAGCGGACGCGCGTTAGTCACTGTCGTTCCGTGAGTGTCCACATGTGGATCGGACGGAAATACCACAATTTGATTCTCCGCTAATCCTTATGGGGCAAGGTTTTGCGGGGTTCGCGACACAATTGTAGAGCTGTGATTTTTTATGATTTTTCACGTTTCACTATCGATGCGATTCGATGTGTTATCTGAAATTGAGCTGATCACCAGCGCGATTCATATTCATCACGCTGTTCAAATTATGAGAAATCAGACACTGAAAAAAAATTTAAAAAAATTTCTAAAATAAGACAAAAATCATCAAGTCATAGCTCTGAAGAACACAAATTTATAATTCACGCCCAAACGAAGAGCCCAATAGTTACAACGACATGAACATTTTGTTTAAAGCCCCCCAGCATCCACCACTTGGTCGAATTGATGGTGCCAAGATGAGACATCGATCATGTTGCGGAGCAGATCGGTGCCGACATGGCGTCACCAGATGACGGCATGACGAGCACTTCGAAGTACCCCATTGGCGTGCGTACTCGTATCGTTCTTGATACTTCAGTCCTCATTGCAGACCCCGGTTGCCTTCATTCTTTCCCTGGTTGCGATGTCGTTATTCCTCTCACTGTGGTGGAAGAACTTGATGGCTTGAAGAGTCGCGCGGATGATGTAGGTCGTTCAGCACGAACTGCATTGCGCACTATTGAAGATCTACGTCGCAGAGCTGGTGGCTCCATTCACCTGCCTGTCCCGTTGAATCAAGAACCAGGTGGGGCGACTGTCCACATCGAAGTCAATGGCATTCAACGACATCTTCTCATCGAGAACGGGCTCAACCCTGAGATTCCCGACAATCGCATCATTGGCGCAGCACTCGGACAATCACTGAAAGCACCGACGCAAATCATTTCTAATGACGCTGGGCTGCGCATTAAGGCCGCCCATCTTGGTTTGGTCGCTGCAGAGCATCAACCAGTTGGCCGATCTGCCAATACTCGCCCGATGGGTTGGTTCACTTTGGAAGTGTCATCAGCTGTTGTGAACACGCTGTACGAACACGGCGAGATTTCTTCTGACGAGTTTGATGCCTCAACAAAACTCACAACAAATGAATTTGCCGTTG
>CAIYTS010000268.1 GCA_903929185.1 uncultured Acidimicrobiaceae bacterium | reverse complement strand
TTGCGCATCATCGTGCCGCCACTCACAAATGAATTCGTTCTGCTTATTAAGGACACATCGCTCATCTCAGTTCTTGGTGTTACCGAAGGAACTCGCGACCTGGCTCGTTTTGGTCGCGACGGCGTGAATCACACAGCGAATGCAACTCCCCTCATCGTTGCCGGACTTGTGTACTTAGCTATGACCATCCCCCTTACTCAACTTGTGGCGTGGATGGAACGACGTGCAAAGGCAGCAAGCCGATGAACACCGACGTTGTAGTAAACATCACCAACCTCAACAAATCATTTGGTGATAACCACGTGTTGCGCGGAATTGACTTGCAAGTGCAACGCGGCGAAGTGGTGTGCATCATTGGTCCATCTGGTTCCGGGAAAAGCACATTATTGCGTTGCGTCAACATGTTGGAAACTCCCACTGCAGGAACCGTCGTGGTTCTCGGCCGTGAACTGACAGACGTCGATTGTGATCTTGATGAAGCACGCGCGCATATCGGAATGGTGTTTCAGCAATTCAATTTGTTCCCTCACATGACTGCGCTGGAAAATGTCTGTGTCGCTCAGCGCAAAGTATTGAAGCGCAGCGCAGATGAAGCCGCAACAATCGCACACGGCCTACTTGCTCGTGTTGGTCTCGTTGAAAAAGACGATTCCTATCCTGCACAACTCTCCGGTGGACAACAGCAGCGTGTTGCAATTGCTCGCGCACTTGCCATGAACCCTGACGTCATCTTGTTTGACGAGGCAACAAGCGCACTCGACCCTGAATTGGTAGGCGAAGTGTTACAAGTAATGCAATCACTCGCACATGACGGAATGACCATGTTGGTAGTTACCCACGAAATGGGCTTTGCCAAAGGCGTCGCTGACCGAGTCGTATTTATGGACGCGGGTGTCATCGTGGAACAAGGCCCGCCTTCCCAAGTGATTTCAGCTCCTGTTGAAGAACGCACTCGTGCATTCCTTTCCAGCGTCCTCAACCACTAACCACCCCGCACGTAGAGTTTCCGCAATGAGCGACCAGCGCGACCGCATTAATGCCATGTTGAATCTGGCGCAACATCCCAATACTCCACAAGCGGAAGCTGAATCTGCCCTCGCCATGGCATCAAAGTTGATGCAAAAACATGGGCTGTCGCATTCTGACATCTCCTCGTCTCGCACGGAAGAAGACACCGCGGTAGTGGTCGAACGTATTCGCGTCGGTGGGTTGTATCGAGTCCGTCGCCAAAATATTTTGTACACCATCGCACTGCTGCATTCGTGTGCTGGTTATCGCGCCGATGACGAAGGAGACCAATGCGTCATCGTGTTATACGGACGCGCTGCCGATATTTTCGCAACACGTACCTTGTTTGCAGCAGCCGATGCAATGGGTGCTCGCCTCTTGCCACGTGGCGACAGGTCATGGCGGGTTGCATGGTGGAAAGGGTTCCAGCTCGGAATCGAAGAATCACTTTCTATTGCGCGCAAAGACTTCGTATCTGAGACTCCTGGGTCGGGGCTAGTACTGGCTGATCGCATGAAACGCGCCCAACATGAATTGCGTGTCAATGGCCCACCTCTTCGTGGTGGGTATTCATACAGCGATACGTCGTCTGGTGCATACATCAACGGCAAAAACGCTGGTAGTGGTTTCGGCGGTTCTGGCCGATCTTTTACTGCTGGCGTGCGCGGCGAATTGTTGTGAACGCACTCAACACATTTGTTCAGGTCGCCGTTGCCCGCGCCAACGACTACCAGAAGTGCTCACCTGAACAAGCACTCACATATGCCTGTGAAGACATTGTCGATAATGAACTCGGCTCACGCAATTTCACATCACGTCACATTGATGAATGGTTGCAACATGTATGTACTCGCGAAGATATTGATACGCCTCAGATTGTCGTTGGACGAGCAACTCGATCATCACTGGCTTCGGCCGATGTTGAATCGAACACAATTTGTTTTCGCGGCAAAGTCACCACAGCCGCAACGGCGCTACACGAAGTGGCACACGTCATCGTGGGGGCAGACTCTCACGGTGTTCTATTTCGTGATGAGCTTGTTCGTCTTGCTCGCGCACATATCTCAGTGGACTATGCAGCATTGCTCCATGGTGTGTACCAAGGAGTTGGTCTAGAGATGTCACCATGGCCTGCCAGCGCGGCCCAACGCTAAAACCCCTCCACTACAACGATTAGATTGCTCATATGAGCGACGCTGACAATCTGTATTCCATTCTTTCTACAACCCGGTCAATTCGGCGCATCAGCGACAAGCCTGTTGACGATGCAACTCTTGAGCGAGTTCTTCAAGCTGCTATCTGGGCACCAAGTGGTGGCAACAGACAACCATGGCGCATCATTGCAGTACGTGATCGCGCGTTGAAACAAAAACTCGGAGATATCTACGCAGCCGAATGGGCCAAATACGTGGAAATGAACATGAAGCGTGTTGAAGGAATGCCAGAGAACATTGTGGAAGCAACGCGCACTGGTCTTGCAGTCGGCACACATCTTGCTGAATCACTTGCCGATGTTCCTGTTGTCGTCATGTTCATTCATGATCCTCGTGAAGTATTCGTCACTGATGGAAACCTCGGTCGCACACCCGTCGTTGGCGGAGCATCCTTGTACCCCGCTGTCCAAAACCTTTTGCTCGCTGCTCGCGCAGAAGGACTTGGTGGAGTACTCACCACGTTGATTTCGGCAAGCGAAGTGAAAGTTCGTGAACTGCTCGAGATACCAGAGCCGTGGGGTGTGTACGCAATGGTTCCTCTCGGTTACCCAATGGGGAAACATGGTCCACTACGTCGTGCACCATTGAGTCAGATGGTCAAATATGACCGCTGGTCTGATTAAGACTCAGTACGCCACTCAACATTTGTTGGCCACCGGCCAACACCACCGTTTTCAACGAGAAATCCGGTCAGATTTCTGTTGGCGTGTTCCATGCGCCACGTCAGCATGGCGCGTGCATTTTCAGAAATCACTTCTGCCTCAGTAGTCAATGTGCGCCACGTATTGTCCGCTTCAAGGTCGAAACACAGAAAGTCGCCATCGCCAAATTGAACATACGCGTGGGTGTCACTACGTCGCACAGCAAGATTGAGTTGTTCAAGACGCCGGCGCCATGGCCACACATACCGATCTGCAGGAATCAGTGCAAATCGCCAGTCATATTCCCAGTGTGCTGCATCACGCCACCATGGTGATTCTGTGCCATTCACAAAATGCGTCAACGGCAATCCATCGCATTGAGCAGGAATTGCAATATCCATCACTTCACATAGCGTGGGCATGATGTCGATATTCTCTGTGAACTTGTCGACCACAGTTCCGTGAGCACTTGAATGACGTGGGTCTGCAACGATTCCGATGATGTGCTGGCTTGTTTCCCAGTAGCCAACTTTTTCACGCAGACCATGGTCACCCAACATCTCTGC
>CAIYTS010000267.1 GCA_903929185.1 uncultured Acidimicrobiaceae bacterium | reverse complement strand
TGATCCTTGGATCAACTCTGCAGTGCGCTCGCTACCACTTTGCACTATCAGTTGATCATCAGTGCCGTGAATGACCAGCGTTGGACATGAAATTGTTGCCACCTGCTCATGACGTCTGCCCGATCCATACACGGCTGCAAGTTGACGAGGTGCACCTTCTGGATAAAACGCACGGTCATAACTTGCTGCTGCCGCAGCATAGGAAAGTTCGTCACTGCGATATTTCTTCGACTGCCATACTTGCCATTGGGTCGAGGATGCAATGTAATCCTCGCGGCTTGTCGTTGGCAGAGGGTCTGCAAAAATGACCATCGCAGCATCCATCGATGGCTGACCAACATCGGGGTCACCTGGCTGCGACGAAATTGAAGTGAGCGTCATGGTTCGGTCCCGATGCTCATACGCCACAACCTGGGCGATCATTCCGCCAAGCGACATTCCGAGCACATGTGCTCGCTCAATGCCCAAGTGGTCAAGTACACCAACCGCATCGGTCGCCATGTCCGATAGTGAATAAGGAATTGGTGGAATCGGCTGATCGGTCATCGCCGCCATGATGATCGGACCCGTATCGACGACCACTCCATCTAAATGCGTGGATAATCCGCAATCGCGATTGTCAAAAATAATTACGAAATAACCAGCGTCGGCAAGTATCTGACAAAAAGCTTGAGGCCACACAATCATCTGAGCGGTGTATCCCATAATCATCAAAATGGCTGGATTGCTGGGTGAACCGAATGTGGCGTATTCGATTTCGATTAATCGATTATCAGATGAATGAACAGTTGTTTTTGGCACCGTGTCATTCTTGCCCAAACATGCTGTTCTCACAACTTTGGGGAATAATGACATTTACACGTACACATATATGTTTATATCTATGAATATGTCTGCCGAGGTCGTTGCTCGCTCGCCGGGACGTGTCAACTTGATTGGAGATCACACCGACTACACCGGTGGAATGGTCCTGCCAATGGCAATCGACCGATACACAACAATCGCCGCACAGCCACTTGATGCAGCGATACAACTCACAAGCGCGGATCAACCAATTGAACTGCACTGCGCACTGCCCGTGGTTGATCCGACTTCGACCATGCCCGCATGGGGTCGATACGTCACAGGGGTTGCCGCTCTCCTGAATGTTGAGCGTGGTTTTTCTGGGTCGGTGTCAACAACGCTTCCACTCGGCGGCGGCTTGTCTTCGAGCGCCGCTCTCGAACTCAGCACCGCCCTCATGTTGTGTGCAGTCAACGATCTTCCTGCTCTTACCTCGCTCGAACTGGCGCAACTCTGTCGAATTGCAGAGCACTTGGCAACCGGAGTTCCCTGCGGAATCATGGATCAACTTACTTGTGCTTCTGGTGTTGCCGGAAGTGCCCTATTAATTGATTGTCACTCGTTGCAAGTCAGCCCAATTGAAATTCCAAATGATGTGAACATCTATGTTCAGTTCATTGCGCATCGGCAACTTGCTTCAAGCGCGTATTCGGATCGCGTCACCCAATGCGCTCAGGCAGAACAACACATTGGTCCATTGCGATTAGCCGAAGTAGGTAGCGTGCGCAACATTGCTGACGAGGTGTTGCAACGGCGTGCACTTCACGTTGTGAGTGAAAATGAGCGTGTTCGAAGAGCGACCGTGGCGCTAGCACTTCAAGACATGACAACGTTTGGTCAGTTGATGAACGAAAGCCACCAAAGTTTGCGCGACAATTTTGAAGTTTCAACAAACCAAATGGACGAGGCCGTCCGTAATGCGCAGCAGACGGCGGGAGTATTCGGTGCACGAATGACAGGTGGTGGTTTTGGCGGTTGCATCGTGATCGTTGCAGACTCAACTGCAAACATGAACAATCTTGATGGCGCAACGCTTGTCAAGCCTGTTGGCGGTGCAAAACTAGTTAACTAGCGTTGTGCATGGCTCGCTGAATAAAACTTTGCACTTGCTCAGGATCGCGAATGTTGTCGAACACTTCCATTCCGTCTTCTCCGCCAGACTCAATCAACAAGTCGCCAGCTCCGATCATTCGCTCAAAGATCGATTGATGAAAATTGATGTTATTTACTCGGTACAACGGAATCTCGATACCTGTTCGGGCTATCACTCCTGAACGAAAAACAACACGCTGGTTGGTCAGCACAAAGTGAGTCCTGCTCCACTTCAAAGCACGCAACAACAGCCGTATCACAGCAATGAACACGGCGACCTGTACTGCGCGCACACAGACAGTCTCAAGCAATCGCATTGCCTTTGATGACTGCTCATCAGAAATGTCGTAACTCTTGAACCAAACAATCAACAGAGTGATGAGCGAAATTGACGGCTCTACAAATGTCCACCAGTGAGGATGCAAGTCCAAAATTACATGCTCGTCATCATTGAGATATTT
>CAIYTS010000266.1 GCA_903929185.1 uncultured Acidimicrobiaceae bacterium | reverse complement strand
TCGTCAAGGCCTTCTTCGGTCTCGTCATCTGTTTGTCCGCCCATTGTTACGCCGACCAACACAATGCGTTCGCGAAATGTGCGCTCGATCAGAGTAGCGCCGAGCGCCTCCTGGTACGGATTACTCATGCATGAACCGAAACGCTGGCAATGAACACCGCAGGCCCAATCAGCGTGGCGCGACGGTCATCGGAAATGCGCACTCGCGCGTCTCCCCCGTCCATGTGCACAATGACATGCTCGACAGACTTCGGAACTAATCCCCACGCCAATGCTGCATCTGCTGCTGCGCACGCTCCAGTTCCGCACGCACGTGTGATGCCAGCGCCGCGTTCGTGAACTCGCATCGTGATTGCATTTGTCTCTGGTCCTGGCTCAATAATTTCCAGGTTGATATGTGGCACGAGCGAGCCAAGATTCGCCAAGTCAACGTCACCCACTTCTTCAACGCCAACTACCGAATGTGGGTTACCGAGCGATACGTGGCGCACTGGTCGCATCGGATCGCACTGCAGCGATTCCCAATTGAGTGGTTCTTCAAGATCTTCCACATATCCCATATCAACACTGATGTGAATGGTGTCGTTGTCCCATTCACTTGTGACCACTGCTTCGCGAGATCCAGCATCAGTTGACACGTCATACACAGTTCCGGCAACACCCTTCAATGTGAAATGCGCAGCTTGCACCAAACAACGAATTCCATTGCCGCTCATCTCAGCGATGCTTCCGTCAGCGTTATATAAACGCATACCAAGTGTTGTGTTGTCGACAATCGTTAGCAACAACAATCCGTCAGCACCAACACCCGTTGAGCGCTCACACCACTGCTGTGCTAGCTCTGGCCAATTCGACTGATCGCCCTGTGCCATGTCGTACACAAGAAAGTCATTGCCGAGGCCATGGTGTTTGGAAAGCGAAACGTGCATTGGCACAGACACTATTCCAATGCAGCTGCCACCACAGGGGTGACTTCTTCAATGGGGTCTTCACGCACATCGATCCATTGGATTCGTGGGTCACGGCGAAACCAGCGGTCTTGGCGAATAGCAAACTGTTGGGTGCGCAAAATGGTGGCCGATACGGCTTCATCTAGCGACCAGCGGCCTTCGAGGTGCTCGATAATCTCCTTGTACCCGAGCGCTTGGCGAGCAGTGAACGCCAGTCCATTTGGTTCAGCCAAAAGGGAACGAACTTCTTCAACCAGCCCCCGCTCCATCATGATGTTCACCCGCTGTGCGATACGTGCCCGAAGAACGTCGCGATCCCAACGCAACCCAATCAGCGTTGTTGATGTGGGACTGTACGAACCGATTCCTTCGCCGAACGAACTGAACTTCTCACCACTACCCAAACACACTTCAAGTGCGCGAATAAGGCGACGACGGTTATTTGGATCCATCTTTGTGGTTGCTTCAGGGTCGAGCGCGAACAACTGTGCAAACATCGCCTCAGTATCTTCGTTCGCTTCTAACTCGGCTCGAATCTCTGGAAATTCACCGGGCATATCTAGCCCGTCAACAATGGCAGTGACATACAAACCAGTTCCACCGACAATCAATTCAGATGCATCAGCATTGGAGATTGCTACACGAGCAGCCGCCACGTTTTCTATATAACGAGCCACAGTGTGTCGGTCGCTTGGTTCAGCGACATCAAGACAATGATGCGTAATCAAAGCCTGGTCAGCAAGCGATGGCTTTGCAGTGCCGATATCCATTCGCTTGTACACCTGCATGGAATCTGCGGCGATCACGTGCACTGAACCTTTTGGTTGTAGTGCAGCTGCAGTCATCGCCGCATCGCTTTTCCCACTTGCTGTTGACCCAAGCACAACAACTGACTTACGAATGGTCATGCAGTTATACCGACACCACAGGTATGCGGATTTTGTGAGTAGCCATTTGTAGGACTTCCACTAAGAAGCCAGTGAGGAAATGTGGCGCAGCCTTCGTGATTTCGACTGTGGCGTAGGTACCTGGACGAAGTGCAACATCTGAACTGAAGTGCACCAGTTTGTATTGACGAGTACGTCCTGAATACACATTGGGGTTACGGCGACTTGGACCCTGCACGACAACTTCTTCGATACGTCCAATGCGTGCTTCATGCTTAATGAGAGCTGAATGTTCAACCACGATCTTCAGGCGATCAAATCGATCAGACACGATTGCCGGGTCGATGAAATGTTCAGTCATGTCAGCAGCCTGTGTGCCTTCACGCGGTGAAAAAATATATTCAAACGTGTTGTCAAACATCGCCTCTGCGGCAATCTCTAAGGTGCACTGAAAATCTGCTTCTGTTTCTCCAGGGAATCCCACAATGATGTCGGTTGTCACTGATAAGTCAGGAATGAGTCGGCGTGCGTCAGCAAGACGCTCCATGTAACGGTCGGCCGTGTATCCGCGATGCATCAGAGACAGAACGCGATCAGAACCTGACTGCAATGGGTAATGCAAGTGCTCACATACTGCTGGCGTATTTGCCATGGCTTCCAGAACATCAACGCGCATATCTTTCGGATGCGGACTGACATACCGAACCCGGCGAATGCCTTCAACATCCCCTGCTGCGCGCAACAAGTCTGCAAACAATGGCTGCACTCGGGCATCAGAACCCGCTTGACGTTCAGCCAACGTGATGTCACGTCCGTAACTGTTGACGTTCTGACCAAGCAAAGTGACTTCAGTGACACCAGTTGAAGCCAACTGCGCTACTTCGCCGATGACGTCAGCAAATGGTCGACTGATCTCACGGCCACGCACTGCCGGAACGATGCAATAGGCGCACGAGTTATCGCACCCGATTTGAATGGTGACCCATGCGTTGTACGTGGTCTCGCGACGAACAGGAAGCGCGCTCGGAAACAACGTGTAATCGTCGAGCACTGCTTCATCAAGAATTTCCGTAATTGGACCGTGCTCGATGGCATGATTTAAAAGTTCAGTGGTGCGATGCACGTTGTGCGTGCCCATCACCACATCAACCCATGGGGCTTTCTCAGCGACAACGTCTTTGTCTTTTTGCGACAGGCATCCGCCAATCACAATTCGGCGACCTTCTTTGGCTGCTTTCCACTTACGCAAATGACCAAGAGTTCCGTACAGTTTGTTGTCAGCGTTCTCACGTATACAGCACGTGTTCAGAACAACGACATCGGCTTCATCGTCTGTTTCGACACGTTCCATACCGTCGGCTTCAAGCAGACCTGAAATACGTTCGGAGTCGTGCGCGTTCATCTGGCACCCAAACGTGTGCACTACATATGAAGTTGGTTGTACTCCGGTCACTACACGAAGGCTACCGAGGTTCGATGCGTCCTAGGAATGGGTGACTGCCGACGAGACATAGACCCATTGTCCTGCCTTTTTCGACTGGAGCATCGCCGACAAACGTTGACCCTTGGCAGATTTCGCAGAGACTGTCCCTGAAACCGCCTTGGATTTTCGACTCACGGCAATGGCGCCGACTTTTGTCGCCGTTGCACTGACTTTTGAAGAAATTGAACTGATAACAATTCGACATTGCGATTTCGCACATGCAGCTGCAGTCACTCGCAAAGTAATCAATGCGCGCGAACCAACTCGAGCCATTGACACTTTGGGCGATGTCTTTGCCTTCACTTTGAAGGTTGCAGGCGCAACAGCAGAACCGAATGAACTAACACCCGAAGACGACACGGCACTGACAAATCGAATATCAGGGATCGTGATCAACCACCCGTCGACCCCCTGCACTCCTGCTGTCCACCGCGTCCACGTAATTGCACCTTGCGTGCCACCATCAGTACGAGCAAGATTCAGAGCTCCGGTCTGAAATTCTGCACTAGCAACAACGTCAGGCGTAGCGCCATAGAAGTTCAAAAGAGAAGCATCAGTTAGTACGGCGCTCAGAGACGCAGAGTTAGGCGTTCCGTCGCTCCACGTTTGTGGTGCTGACACGCCGTATGTCATTTGCGGTGTTTCTCCCGGCTGCACCATCAGTGAACCCATATATGAACGAGTACTACTAAAGAGCGCGCCAGTAAACACCTCATCGAGCGTGTTGTCGAGACTCAGGGTCATACTTGCTGACAATGTCTCATGAGTGTTTTGCGTATATGAACAAGCCACCACTGGAACTTGTGAACATCCGAGTTGTTGGGTTCCTTGCAGCACAACAGGCGTCAGCGTTGGCTTGATTCGAATATGAACTGTCGCCGCATCAGTACCTAAATTGGCAGTGTTCCAATACGTCGGCACGCCACTTGCCCAGCTCCAACGAAGTGTGCGTCCGAGTGTGTTCATGTTGAGCGTGATATCAAATTCCGTGTCGGCGGTGACCGGCGTGGTCAAGTTGTTAGCACGGCTGAAGTCGTATCCCAGTTGGCCTGGTTGAATTTGAAATCCCACTGTAAGACCAATGCGATTGGGCGTGGCATAACAGACACCAGGAGAAGGTGTTTGACCAGTGCGACACAAGTTAGATGGCGAAATAGCAACTGCAATTCGACCCATCGGCACATTGGTCTCAGCAGTTGTCGTGCCGTTTGTAATAAGTGGCGTTGATACTCCGCCATTAATGACCGATAGTGCAGTGACGTATGGTCGTGCAGCGACTCCGCCTGTCATGTTGGCCCATGTTGCATTTGTCGGAGACAGCACATCAAGTGCAGATTGATCAGGCATACCGATATCCGGTGGTGATGCTGCGCTGACATGCGACGTGCTCACGAGGAGCGAACCAACCAATGTCGCAGTGATGAAAAGACGTTTCATAGGGAGTCAGACCTTTAT
>CAIYTS010000265.1 GCA_903929185.1 uncultured Acidimicrobiaceae bacterium | reverse complement strand
GAAGGTGCCAGGTACTACCTCGTTGCATATGTCGGTGACGTTTTAGTCGGCTACGGCGGCCTGATGTTTAGTGGCGATGATGCTCACGTAACCAATGTCGCAGTAGACCCCGATTGGCAAGGTCGTGGTGTCGCCACGGAAATCATGCTTGACCTTGTGATTCTTGCGCGCGACCGTGGATGTTTGGCTATGACTCTTGAAGTGCGCCACACAAATACTGCGGCCCAGCAGCTGTATCGGCGTTTTGGTTTCGTGCCAGCAGGGATTCGCAAGAAGTATTACGAAAATAAAGATGACGCCATCATCATGTGGGCACACGGCATTGAAACGCCTGAGTTTCTAGAGCGAATTCGTCTGATTGAATCGAGACGACCATGAACTCACATGTAGTGAATGAATCAACAGTTGTTTTGGCAATTGAAACAAGTTGTGATGAAACGGCTGCCTCAGTAGTGATGGGCGGCAACGACATCTTGTCGTCCATCGTTTCTAGCCAGATTGAGATTCATGCTCGCTTCGGCGGCGTTGTGCCTGAAGTTGCAAGCCGCGCGCATTTGGAAGCACTGATCCCCGTAGTGAATGCTGCAATAACTGAAGCGAGCATCTTGCCTTCGCGCATTGATGTTGTTGCTGCCACAGCGGGCCCGGGTCTTATTGGTGCGCTACTTGTTGGAGTTTCAGCCGCAAAGTCTCTTGCGCTTGTGTGGGACAAACCGTTCGTTGGCGTGAATCATTTAGAAGCTCATCTGTATGCCGGACTTCTCGATGACCCCACATTGCAGTTTCCACTAGTGGTTCTGTTGGTCTCTGGTGGCCACACCATGATTATTGAAATGCGTGGCCATGGTGATTACGTCATCATGGGACGCACGATTGACGATGCAGCGGGTGAGGCGTACGACAAAGTCGCGCGGTATTTACAACTCGGGTATCCGGGTGGTCCGGCGATTGACAAACTTGCGCCAAGCGGAAACCCACATGCTGTTGAGTTCCCACGTGCCATGATGCACGACGGTCTTGATGTGTCATTTAGTGGTTTGAAGACTTCCGTCATTAACTACGTGAAGAAGAACCCTGACGTATCAAATGTTGATGTCGCAGCTTCTTTTCAAGCTGCTGTTGTTGACGTGCTGTGCGCAAAAACCATTCGTGCGGCTCAAAAAGTTGGAGCAAAGGGAATCGTGTTGGGCGGGGGAGTATCTGCCAACTCATTGTTGCGCTCTGAAATGACAGCTCGTGGTGCTGCTGCGGGTTTCACGGTGGCATTGCCAAGTCGTGACATGTGTACTGATAATGCCGCAATGATTGCAGCTGCTGCGTGGCACAGACTCGCGTCTGACGGCCCGACCAGCTTGTCGTGTGGTGCGTACCCGAATCTCAAACTTGATGCGGTGCCACGATGACTCGTTTACCACTTGTTCTTCGTGGTCGTGAGTTTCCTATTCCTGTGGTGCTTGCACCAATGGCGGGGGTTACGAATATTCCATTCCGCGCACAATGCCGCACGTTTGGCCCTGATCTTATTTATGTCAGTGAAATGGTGATGGCAGTTGCACTTGTTCATGGCAATGAGCGAACCAAGAAGATGGTTGCGTTCGGCCCTGATGAAGATTTCCGTAGTCTGCAGATTTACGGAAGCGACCCAGACTTTGTAGGCAAGGCAGTGCGTGCATTGTGCGAACAAGACATTGCAGACCACATTGATATGAACTTTGGTTGCCCGGCAACAAAGGTCACTCG
>CAIYTS010000264.1 GCA_903929185.1 uncultured Acidimicrobiaceae bacterium | reverse complement strand
TATAGCCAAGTGATTCCGATGGAGATTTTGAATCTGCATCTCACTGGTGATTTCCATGCTGTTACGGCCGCGCACAATTTGCTCGCAGCGATGGTTGATAACCATTTGCATCAAGGCAATGCGCTCGGACTCTCTCTTGACAAAATCACCTGGAAGCGCGTACTTGATGTGAACGATCGCGCGTTACGCAATGTGACGATTGGACAAGGTTCAAAAGAAGACGGAATCGAACGGACGTCCGGCTTTGATATCACTGCGGCATCTGAAGTGATGGCATTATTGGCGCTTGCAACTTCGATGGAAGATCTTCGTGCTCGTTTGGGACGAATTGTTGTTGGGTATACAGCAAACGATGTTGCAGTAACTGCTGAACAGATTGGATGCGCTGGTGCGATGGCCGTCATTTTGCGTGACGCCATCAAACCAAACCTGATGCAAACCCTTGAGAACACACCTGCACTCATTCACACGGGTCCATTTGGCAATATCGCGACGGGCAACTCATCTGTCATTGCAGACAAGATGGGCATTCACATGTGTGACTATCTCATTACTGAAGCTGGTTTTGGAGCCGACATGGGCGCTGAGCGATTTTTCAATATCAAGTGCCGTGTTTCAGGAATGAAACCAGATGCCGCAGTATTGGTCGCAACTGTTCGTGCACTGAAGGCTCACTCTGGTTTGTACAAAGTAGTAGCGGGTAAGCCGCTGCCACCAGAAATGCTTCAGGAGAATCCCGATGATGTGCGTGCGGGGGCTGCAAACTTGGCAAAGCAAATTGAGAATGTTCTGGCACACGGAGTTTCGCCAGTTGTGGCAATCAATGCATTTCCTACTGATTTTGCAAGCGAACATGATGTCATTCGTGAAATAGCCGAATCAATGGGTGCCCGTGTTGCGGTATGTACACACTTCTCTGATGGTGGCGCGGGTGCAGTTGATTTGGCGAATGCGGTTGTTGCTGCATGCGAAGAGCCAAACAACTTTCACTTTCTTTACGAAGAATCTGCATCATTGAAAGAAAAGATTTCAGCTGTTGCTACAAAAATCTATGGGGCAGCCGCTGTTGAGTATTCGGATCTAGCGAATGAACAACTTGCGCGATACGACGCGAATGGTTTCAGTAACTTGCCAGTGTGTATCGCCAAGACTCACCTCAGTATTAGTGGTGACCCCACATTGAAAGGTGCCCCAACAGGCCACACTCTGGTGGTGCGTGAAGTACGTGCTTCAGTCGGAGCCGGATTTATCTACCCAATTGTGGGCAACATGCGTACGATGCCCGGTTTAGGAGCTGATCCTGCTGCTCTACATATCGACATTGGCCCAGATGGCCGAATTGTCGGTTTGTTCTGATCTATTTGCCGCGAAGTGCAGCAACAATCGGAGCGCACTCGTCAATGTTTTCAGCGCCAACAATGGTGTAACTAAAGCCCCAGCGTTCGCGACGCTCGAGCAATTGCTCGATGCACTCCTCAACTGAACCGATAAGAGCAAATGGGGATGCGTCGATCATCTCTTTTGACACGCCGAACATGGATGAGATGCCTTCAACAGTTGCAGCACGATCGTTTGTTACTTTTACAAAGAACGTACGAATATTCATTTCAATATCATTGAGTCG
This sequence comes from uncultured Acidimicrobiaceae bacterium, assembly GCA_903929185.1. Taxonomy (GTDB): domain Bacteria; phylum Actinomycetota; class Acidimicrobiia; order Acidimicrobiales; family Ilumatobacteraceae; genus UBA2093. Next base: position 3,686 of record CAIYTS010000264.1, on the reverse strand, counting down.
ATGTGCGCCAGCGGCAGCGACAATGGCTACTTTTTCGTCTACAGATTCCGCAGTCATGGTTGAAAGTGCTTCTGGTCCTACGACTCCAGCAGTCATGGTGCCGTTGATGCCAATGATGTCTGCTTCACGAGCCGCATATGACAACACGCGCTTGCCGCCACCGCCAATGAGAAGTGGTGGACGCCCCTGAACGGGCTTTGGCTGGCCGTTGTAATTAGCAATGGTGTAGTGATCGCCAGAGAATGAAAAGGCACCTTCGGCCATTGCGCCACGAATGACTGCGACACCTTCGATGAATCGATCAATGCGAACCTTGGGCGAGTCGTACGGCATTCCGGCTTCTTCGTAATCGCTGATCATCCAACCAGCGCCGAGTCCGATCTCAAGGCGTCCTTCAGAGAGGAGATCAATTGTTGCAAGTTCTTTTGCAAGGACAACGGGGTGCTTGTAGTCATTGTCAAATACCAATGCACCGACACGAAGTGTGGTTGTGGCGCTTGCAGCAGCCATCAGTGCTGGAATCGGCGCTAACTGGTCCGTGAAGTGATCGGGCATGGTGAGCACTTCGTAGCCGGCAGCTTCTGTTCGGCGGGCAAGTTCAGCCCACCCTTTTGCTGATGTCTCTTTTGAGACTTGAACACCGAATCTGAAACCGCGATGGGGAAATTGTGACATGTAATAACGCTACCGAGATGGGTGACACGATGCATCAACCGTAGACAAGTACGGTGTTTTGTGTTGTGAAGTCCCCTGTGAATTGGTCCGTGCGCTTTGGCGTTGCTCTCGTGGCGTCATCGATGTTGCTGACGGGCGCCATTGTCGGCGCGGCACCACAAGTATGGCGAGCTCTGAATGCACACCAAGAGACTCCTGTGGTCCTTCCCACCTTTAGTGGACTATCAACTCGCACGCGCATCATGGGAGTGGCTGATAAACAAATTGGAGTCTTTGAATTAGAGAACAGTCAACCGCTAGACATCGCTTCGGTGCCAGACATTGTTGTTGCTGCTGTTTTGGCAGTGGAAGATTCTGGTTTCTATCGACACAAGGGCGTGAATCTTCGTGCGCTCGTTCGTGCGACGTTGGCCAACTTCCAGTATTCAAGTGGCAGACAGGGTGCATCCACCATTACCCAACAGGTTGTGAAGAATGAGTTCCTTGCTGGGCTGCCGCGTGATGGTCGATACAAAATTCTGCAAGCGCGTTATGCAGTGATGCTTGAAAAGAAGGTCTCAAAAGCGCAAATAGTTGAGCGATATCTCAACACAGTCTTCTTCGGAAATAATGCGTACGGCATTCAGGCTGCTGCCGATGTGTACTTTCAAAAGAAGGTGTCTGAACTCACTTTGACTGAGGCAGGTTTCTTGGCTGGTCTTGTGCGCGCACCATCCACATTTGACCCCATTCGACGTCCAGAACAGTCGCGCCGCAGATTTGAGCAAGTACTTGCCCGGTTCATTGATGTTGGACTCATGACCACTGCTCAACGCGATACAACTCTCGAAACGTGGCAACCACCAGAGTCAGTGACCAGTGCTCCAGAGAGACCAACAAGCCGCACGTATTTCACTGAGATGGTGCGTGACTATTTGTTGAACAAGTCAACGATTCTTGGCGCCACATATCCCGAGCGATACAACGCACTATTCCGAGGCGGAATAACTGTGTACACAACAATCGATCCAGCGATGCAAGCCAAAGCAGAAAAGGCTGCAAAAGAAAAATTGCCAGCCAATAAGACCGGCATTCAGTCCTCGATGATGTCTTTAGATACGGCCACTGGTGCGATGCGAGCAGTTGTGGGTGGCCCCGGATTTTCTCCTGGCCGTAACGAAGTGAATCTTGCACTACGTCGACGTCAAACGGGCTCAAGTATCAAGATGTTCGTACTCACTGCGGCGTTAGAAGCTGGCGCTCAGGCCAGTGACCTCATTGACGGAACATTGCCGTGCACGTTTCCTAATCCTGGACTTCCGTCAGAACCTTTCGTTATTACAAAGGGTGTCAGTCATCCTGTGTCGCCGTTGGCTGAACAGACATGGTTATCAATCAACTGCGCATATGCACGACTGGCCCAGATTGTCGGCCTCAACCGACTCGTCAACATGACGTATCGTCTTGCTTCGTCGAGTTATCTCTCCCGCGATGTATACACCATTCAGCCCTACGCAAGTTTTTCAACCGGCGCCAATGAGTTAAGTGCGCTCGATATGGCATCAGGAGCGCAAACAATCGCTAACGGCGGAATTCATAATGAGCCGTACTTCATTGAAAAGATTGAAGGTCCGAGCGGCTTGTTGTATCAACACACCATGGCACCATCGCAAGTGATCACGAAAGAGATCGCCGATGCTGAAGTCGACATCTTGAAGCAAACGCTGATTAAGGGAACTGCACGACGTGATCCGCTAGAAGGCAATCGTCCTGCTGGCGGCAAGACGGGTACACAAGACGAAAATACAAATGCTTGGTTTGTTGGCTTTACGAAACAACTCGCGACCGCAGTGTGGGTGGGTGATCCAAAGGGATACACGCCGATGGTCAACATTCCTGAATTCAAAGCCGATGGCGTGGCACGAGTGACAGGCAATGCGTACCCCGTAAAAATTTGGAAGGCGTATATGGATGCCGCGCACAAAGATCTGCCTGTACTGAACTGGGATGCACCACCCGCACCCACGCGTAATCCGTTGCGACTCTATTTACCGGGTGTTGATTGCATCGCAGAATTGGTATCAGGCAAATTACCGAAGGCTTCGACGGGCACGATCACCACAGTTGTACCCACTGTTACGACATCAACATTGCCTGCGGCACCAGTAGTCACAACAACGGTGCCAGGAGTTGTTGGAGTTCCCGTTGCGCCGCCGACAACGGTGTACCGAGGGGCTGTAGTCAAGATTGTTGACCCAGGCACAACAATTGCACCGACTGACGTGAATCCACTGACGCCCGTGATTGGCGTGGATCCTGCTCGCTATTACGTCTATAACTGCGCAAAAGGCATTCCGGCATCCATTAAGACCGTTCCATAGGGGTAGCCAGTACCTAATGTGGTGTTGATGTTTCTTTGGTTTATCGGCACTGCAATTATTTCAGTCTTGTTCGTGTTTCGTGATGACAGATTTGATTACAGAGTTCTAGCTCTTGGCGCACTGTTGCCAGATCTCATCGATGTGTTGACCGGGGGAGCATGGGTTTTTCATTCGGTTCTGGGAAGTGTGATTGCACTTGGGCTTGTCATGACATTCGCGCGACGAGGAACAGCTGCTCGACGGATGTCGTTGGCGATTCCCATCGGAATGTTTATGCACTTGGTATTTGATGGGGCGTTCAATAACACAAAGGTTTTTTGGTGGCCATTTGCCGGCTTCAATTTTGGTGGAGCATCAATCCCAAGTTTCGATCGCATTGCTCTTGATGTACTCCTTGAAATTGCAGGTGCTGCCATGTTGATGTGGGTCTGGCGCACGAACAATTTGTCGGATCCTGATGCTCGTCACGCTTTTTTTCGCACGGGTCGACTTGTATTGGAAAAGAAGTAATGCCGTGCTGATCTTGTTACGTCACGGTCAAACGGCAGCCAATGCCAAAGCGTTGCTGCAGGGTCGAATGAATTTGCCCCTTGACCCTGAAGGTGAACTTCAAGCCAAGCGCAGCGGTGAGTTTCTTCGGGAGAAGTACCC
>CAIYTS010000263.1 GCA_903929185.1 uncultured Acidimicrobiaceae bacterium | reverse complement strand
TTCTTGAAAGACGTGTAATCGGCACAAGTGTGCTCGGCACGCCAATAGAAGCTGTGCGGCTCGGAACCAAAGGTGGAGTCGTTGTCGTGGTGGTTGGAGTAATTCATGGCAATGAAGCAGCAGGTTTATTAATCACCGATGCACTGCAAGAAACGGTGGTGCCGAACGGAATTGATCTGTGGATTATTCCGACCATGAACCCAGATGGCACTGCACTCGATCAGCGAGGCAATGCCAATCGGGTGGATCTCAATCGCAACTTCCCCTATAACTGGGCCAAGATGGGCAAGCCGGGGTATTGGCAATTTGCTGGGAAAAGTAAAGCATCAGAGCCAGAGACCAAAGCCATCGTTGCATTCATGCGTGAAATCAAGCCAACACTCGGCATTTGGTATCACCAAGATCTCAACATCATCTCGCCGGGGACCGGGCTCGAGGGCACGATGCGATCGGCGTATTCGAGACTCACAGGCATTCCGATCAAGCGGATTACGGGCGGGAGATATACGGGCGTAGCCGCCACGTGGCAGCGCCACAGCGTAAAAGATGGCATGGCGTTTGTCGTCGAGTTGGGGAAAACTCTCGACTCGACGCAGGCCAAGGTGCATTCCAGCGCAGTACTCACCATTGCAATGCTGTTGCGCGACGGTCTATCTAGCAAACTAGACAAGTGAAAATAGAGAAGAAGCGCGCCCTCATCTTGATGGGCTTCGGCATTGGTGCCGGTCTGCTGTCTGGCTTATTTGGTCTTGGTGGGGGAATCATCATCGTGCCCGGCCTCATGTTTGCATTCAAGATGGATCAGCGCCTTGCTCATGGCACGTCACTCGGGGGAGTATTTCTCATTTCGTGTGCAAGTTTCGTGACGTACTGGAGCCACGGCGAAGTTGATTGGCACATTGTGTTGTGGCTGGCGCTTGGGTCGGTTTGTGGCTCACTCATTGGCGCACGCTTGTTGGCAACGTTGTCGAAACGAACATTGACCATTTCGTTTATTGCGGTACTTGTGATCGCAGGTGTGCGCATGTTTTTCAAGATCGATTCCTCGGGCACCATGGTGATTAACGCACCGACCGCTGCTTGGCTCGTATTTATCGGAGTCATCGTCGGTGCAATTGCCGGAATGCTCGGCATTGGTGGTGGGCTGATGACTGTTCCAATACTGGTCGTGTTATTTCACGTGTCACCCGCGCTTGCCAAAGGAACATCGCTCGCTGTCGTGATCCCCACTGCTTTTACTGGAACGCTGCAGAATTTTAGAAACAAGAATACCGATTTGTCGGCAGCCGGAATCGTCAGTGTTACTGGAATATTCTCGGCGATCGGTGGAAGCTGGCTCGCAACGCGAATGGATGATGCGATTTCAAACTTCTTGTTTGCAGTGCTCTTGATCGTTATTGCAGCACGAATGTTGCTGCAACTTCGAAAAGCAAACTCTTAGCAAACACCTGAGGATAAAAATCCTCAAAGAGTGTGATGACCTGATGGCAACGGGTTAACCCTCGTTTATTGAAAGCATGACTTTTGGAATCTATTTCCATTTTTTGGTTGAGTAGGTTGTGTCGAAGTGATTATTAGCACTAATTACAAAGTCGATTTGTGAAAGTCATGAATTGCAGTGATGCCTGGAGGCACCGATGAAGTCAAGAAAATTTACAACCATGAAGGCAGTGGCTTTAGGAGTCGCTGTCATGTTTATTGCCGCGTCTTGCGGCAGTAGCGATTCTTCAAGTGGTGCAAAGTCAAAGAACACTACTTTGTGCTTCGACAGCCAAGAGAAAAAAGATGCAGCCATTGAAGCTGCTCAAGCCGAACTTGATGCGGCAAGGGAAAATGATACCGCTGGCGCTAGCGGTGGATATCGCAGGCCAGCAGTGCGCTCAATGTCTGGAACCACTATTGACCCAACAGATACGACGGTTCCTGCAACAGACGAAACTACGGACACAACTGTTCCGTCGTCAGACACAACTGTTCCATCGTCGGACACAACTGTCGTTGATTCAGGACCAAACATCCCGATGCTTGAGCAAGCACTGGCTGATGCCCAAGATCAGCCACTATGCGAGACCGAAAATGCATCTTCGGATAGCGATGCGGAACCATACTTCAATGAACTGCAGAATTTGACTGCTGCGGTTAACGCTGATGGACGTGTTGTCCTCACCTGGACAGCCCCAGAAGCGAGCAACATTGAATTGGACAAGTATTATGTGATGTCCTTCCCTTGGGCAACTGTTATCAATGGAGATAGAACCTCGTACGAATTTGACCAGCTACCAAATTCGGAGACGCCTGGAGTGTTCACACTTTGGGCAAGTAATTTTGGGTGCCACAACGTCGGAATTACCTGCATTATGGGTCCGAGGACATCTGTGGAAGTAAATGTGACAGATCTAAGTAGTGGCACGACTAGCTCGACTAGCTCTTCAACAATAACTGGTCCAATTCCCACTGCTACGACTGCTACGACTGCTACGACTGCTACGACTGCTACGACTGCTACGACTGCTGCACCTACAGACACCACAATTGCATCACTCACAACTGATGTACCTACAGACAGCACAATTACAACAGATACGACTGATGCAACTGCGACAACAGTTACTCCAATTGCTGAGTTTGTAATTATTGAGATACCACTTTCAGCCGTTGAATTGCTCGCAGAGACGCCTGTTTTGGTGCCAACTGATGTTGTTTCAATGGATTGCGACGGAAATTGCATTTCTGCATTGTTCGCTGCTGCAGAACTCGATAGCGGCACAGTAACCATTAACGGAGTTTCAGCATCTTTTGGTTCAACGAGCTTGCGATTCCCAATTGATGGCGAAACCGGCACTATAGACGCAGTTGTTACATCATCGGATGGCACATCAGTATTGGATGTGTCAACTAATTTTGACCGTGTAGAGGGAATTTATGCCACTAGTCCGACAGCCTTAACCGAAGCAGCAACCTCAACTTCCGGATCATCAAAGTCGATTTACATTTATGTGTTGATCGCGCTCTTGATCTTGGTAGCAATTGGTTACATGCGCCGTAAGAAAGCAACAAAAACAAAATAAGTTCAGTTAATTAAGTTCGTTTACTAACGGGCCCACAACAGCAATGTTGTGGGCCCGTTATTTATTACGTAAATCCTTTGCAAGTGTTGATGTATAAATCAAAAACTGGAGATGGAAGTGGTTCGAAAGTCACGTTTTACTCGTTCCGTGGTGTTTGGCATTGCTGCTGTTTTGTTGTTGACGTCGTGTGGTGGTGGCGGCGGCTCTGATAATTCTGGTGATTCGAGTAGTGCTCCGTTATTGGCGGAGGCTGTTGCGACGACAATGAGACCTATGCCAGATGGTTATTCGTTTGCGAATTTTACTGCCACGAGTTCTCCCGAGGAATTTGGTAGTGCTGATTTGGTGGCGATGTTTGGTGAGGGCGCGTGTGTTGATGGCGTGGTTGATCCGTGTGAACCGATCGCTGAAGCTGCTGCTTGGGCTCGAATGGTGAATCAGGCTCGTGCGTCTGGTCATTGTGAAGGTTTGGTTGTTGAAGCATCAAAAAGATTTAATAAAGCTGCAGTGCCTCAAACTGTTGAATTGAAAAATGAGGGTGATGCAACCCATCAGATTCTTCAGATGTTTGCAACACAGTTTTTGAAAGAAACTCAAGATGAGACTCTTAGTTGGCAAAAGAAGTCGTTGCGTCAGATTGTTGATGAGTTGGGTGCTTCGCTGAAGACTGGGGCGTTGAAGTATTCGATGGGGTTGTATTCGGATACTGGTGGTCATGCGGTGTTGCCGTACGCAATTGATTTCACTGATCCTGATAACGCGGTAGTCCATTTATATGATTCGAATTGGCCTGGTAAAGATCGTTATGTAGAGATTGATTTGAAAGCAAAGACTTGGAAGTTTTCATTTTCGGGTAGCGATCCAGCCAATGATCCCAAAGCATGGACTGGTGAAGCTGGCGAAATTGATTTGACGTCGTTGGATGCACGTTCGAATTCCTTATGTCCGTTTTGCGTCACGGAAACCAAAGTTAAGAACTCAATGATCGTGATTAAGTCCACTGACACGCAATGGTCAATCACTACGGACCGCGGAACCTATTCGCCAAGTAACGCAACATTGATACCTGGTATTAGCTCGCGTCCTATTAAAGGTTCTGCAGGTGCTGCTGGTAGCGGGAATGAAGCGTTGGAGTTTGTGGTGTTTGTTGAAGGCACCAATATGAAGATGAACTTTCCTAGCCCAACCAGTGCTTTCGTGTCTCAGGGAACAGCAGTTGTGCAGTTGGTTTCAGAAGAGTCTTCTGATGCTGAAGTGAAAGTGTCGAGTGCGAGTGTGTCGGTGAATGATCCGAAAATGACGGTCACAGTTGCGAGTGAAAACTTGGTGGCTGCTGTTGCTGGTAATAACACGGTCGTTGATATTGGTGCATCACGGTTGAATATTGCAACTGAATCGGCGAGTGGTCAAAAGCTTGCCCTGGTTGCTGATGCTCAAAGACCACAGATTGGTGCGAGAGCGATTGCGCCTGATGGTTCGAGTGGTGGAGCAGGGTTTATTTACACTACGAGAGGTGCTGACGATCGGACTCAGATTTACAACGTGTCAGGTAGAGGCGTTGAGACGGTCAGATTTGCTGAACAACCTCTTTTCCTAAATGGCGTGACCGCGATGTTGCCTCCAGGGTTGGATGTGGTGAATGTCAGAGGGGGATTGCCGCCTCCTGGGGATCGTGATTTGTCGAACCCAATGTATGTTGCAGGCCCAGTATTCATGCCTATGTCTGGTGTCGTGGCATCACGACTAGAAGGCTCACGAGCGTGTGATGTGCCTGGATATCCACCGGATTGGATTATTCAAGCCCCCGCAACTTCTTGTACCGCACCTGTGCTGCAACTTGCTGCACCAAACGCACAAACACGAAACACGGTAGGAGACAACTGTTCTGTTGGTGGAGTGGATGGAACATGGACTGCTTTTGGTGGATCAGGTACAACGATCTGTTCACCACGAATTGGTTCGGCTAATGCACGAACAACGACACAAAACATCCCCGGTCAACCTTGCAGTGAATACGGCATCAGTGGCACATGGCAATACGTCAATGGACCAATAACGCTTTCGTGTTCACCAAATGCTGGGTACACAACACCAATGTCGGGTGGTCCGATAACTCAGTCAACGATGTACGTGCCACCGCCAACTGGTGGTCCCGTGTCGGGTGGTCCCGTGTCTCCGACGACGGCGTATGTGCCACCGCCAACTGGTGGAGCAGTGTCGGGTGGTCCGATAACTCAGACAACGGTGTACGTGGCACCGCCAACTGGTGGGGCAGCGTCGGGTGGTCCGATAACTCAGACAACGGCGTACGTGGCACCGCCAACTGCTGGGACAACTTCGGCTGGTCCAACGACTCCGACAACGGTGTACTCGGCTGGTCCAACGACTCCGACAACGACGTACATGGGTTCAACGACCACGACTATGTCGCCTTCATCTTGTACACCAGCGCTTCCATTTCTGTGGGCAGATGGCACCTGCCGCTTGACTAGGCAGCCGTAGTACTGAGAAAGGCGAGTGCTACGGCAGTAGCCGAGTAATTCCTACAAGCGCTTCGTATTGATCAACTTCGTTATACATGTGCGCAGAGATGCGCACATAGTTGTTGCCTCGCACGGTCATAAATGAACACTCGGCGTTGAGCTCAAGGCCACAACGCTCGATCAAAGAATTAATCTCTGATTTGCTGAGAGGCGCGGTTGTAGGCAATTGAATCATGCGCATCCATGGTGCTTCGATGGCGCTAGCCAAGTGATTTTCAACTCCCCATGCTGCTCTCAGTAATGCAGCAGCACCGTCGGCAACGCCGCAGTTGTGGGTATTGCGCTCTGTCCAACTCCACTGTTCTTGAAATGTAATGGCGGCAGGAACACAGAGATACGCCGAGTAATCACTGGTGCCTTGCCACTCGAATGATGATGGAAAACCTTCATCAAAACCCCATGAGGGTGCGAGTGGATTCATTAATGCTGCAACTTCGTTTGACCCACAAATAAGTGCACCGGCTGGGCGTGGAGCACACAACCACTTGTGCAGGTTGCCCACCCAGACATCGAACCCAACGGGCAGCGGCTGCTCGAGCATGCCAGCCGAGTGTGCAGCATCAATCACAAAGCGAATGTGCGGGTGAGTAGCGCGAAGCGAAGCAATGATTTCGGTAACGGGCAACAATACGCCGGTCTCGGAGGTGATGTGATCGAGCACAACAATTGTTGGCGCATTGTTGGCTGGCAGGATCGCACGAATACGCGACGAAATAATTTCGGCGCTTACATCGGTGGGGTACACCAACTCGGCAACGCTGTATGTTGCATTGCTGCGCGCGGCAATGTGTTGCATGCCGTGCAGCACGCCTCCATATCCGAGCGATGTTGTAATCAAATGTGCCTGTTGTTTTTGTGCAGTGGCATCATCGACCAAAGCCTGCACTGCGGTGATCACGCCCTGCGATGCATTGGGCACAAACGCAAAGTGCTCTGGTGCAACACCAAACCAATAGGCGACGATGTGTCGTGCTTCGATCATCAAGTCGGGCATCTCGGATCTAAACCATCTGTTTGGGTTCGCACTTGCACGATCCTGAAATGCATTCTGCACTTCTTGCACGCGCACCGGCACACTGCCGTAACTGCCGTGGTTGAGGTAGGCAATCGACTTATCGAGTTGCCACAAATGCGCCCACTGATTGTGTTGGATCATCGACATCAACCTATTGCAAGCGAGTGATTGTTTCGGAATGCAAAATTCCGTTACTGCTCACCGATGAGTCTGCTCGCCAATCGGCTACACCAAAACGATTAGTGATAGTGCCACCTGCTTCTTGCACGATGGGGTAGATGGCTGCGTTGTCGTATGGCTGCAGGCCGATTACATCAACTGCAACATCTATTGCACCCTGGGCAACGAGCATGTGCTGCCAAAAATCTCCGAAGCCACGAGCACGTAATGCATCGGTTTGTAGTTGCACCAACTTGGGGATTCCGCCAACTGCTTGCCAGCCGGCATTGGGTGTCGTGCTCACGTGAGCCTCGGCGATGGTCTGTGTTTTCGATACATATATATGAGTGGCATCGCGACCAGCATTTGAGAAGAAGGCACCGCTGCCAGCAGATGCCCACCAACGAAACCCCATTGATGGCGCAGAGACCACGCCCAACACGGGCACGCCGTTGTGTACCAAGGCAATGAGCGTTGCCCACACCGGTACGCCGCGCACAAAGTTGGTGGTGCCATCGATCGGGTCGATGACCCACTGATACTCCGCATCGGCTGGCCCAGAAACTCCATATTCCTCGCCAAAAATGCCGTAGCTAGGTCGCTCAGTTGTAAAGACCTCAACAATGGCCTGCTCGGTGGCACGGTCAATTTCAGTGACCTCGCTGTTATCAGCCTTACGCGATACCCCAAATTGGCGACTCGTAAACCCTGAAAGGCTTACCCCATCAGCGATTGCCGCCACCCGAAGGGCGAGGGAAAGATCATCTTCCAACGTCGGCATGCCAAGAACCTTAGAACACTCGAGGGTCAGCGAATAATGCAGATCAGGTGAGTTAGCCAAAGGTTCATCGAGGGTTAGTTGACTGGGACTGAATATAGATTTAGAGTAAGTGAATTCAGATTTAGTCAATTACTAGGCAAGGGAAGGTTCATCCATGAATCGCAACATCAAAGGTCTCACTCGAACACTTGCCGTCATTGCCGGAGCGACACTGCTCTTAGCCGCATGCGGTGGTGGTAGTTCGTCATCGGGTCGTACACGCAACGTGGCCTTGTGTTACGCCGATCAAACTGCAAAGGATGATGCAGTGGCTGCAGCAGAGGCTGCACTCACCCAGGCGAAGGCAGATGCGGAAACCGTACAAGCGGATGAGGGTGCAAGTGGTGGTGGATATCGCCGTCCAGCTGTGATGGCACCATCTGTTGATGAAACTACAACGACAACTTCTACATCGACGACTATTGCATCATCGACGTCAACTTCTACATCGACGACTATTGCATCATCGACATCAACTTCACAAACGCAGCAAGACCCATCATCTGATGGTGAGGCGCCTGTTGATGGTGAGGCGCCTGTTGATGGTGAGGCGCCTGTTGATGGTGAGGCACCTGTTGATGGTGAGGCACCTGTTGATGGAGAAGCAGTGTTGCCTACTGCGGTGGAGCAAGCTCAGTTGGACTTGGATGCCGCAAAAGCCATGGAAGTTTGTGCCGATTCTTCAGGTGATGCGTCAGCAGATCCTGTGCAAGCTACTTGCACGGCCACGTTGACAGTTGAAGGAGTTACTCATGACTGTGATCCAGGTTATGTACTCATCAGTGACGAAGGTGTGTGGGTGCTCAATGATGTGAACGATGCAGAACTCGCTCGTGGCGAAGTTGACATAAGCGCGCTCTCTGCTGACAACCCGATAGTCATAGAAATCTCGTACGAAATTGCAGGACAAGAATCGTCGGATACCACAACACCTAGCGAGACACAGACCATCGAATGCACTGGAACGGTGAGCGGAACCCTCGACAATCCGCAATCGAGCAGTGATTGCCCAAATGGATTTGGGATCTCCGGCAGATCGTCCGATGGAAACAGTGTTCATTGGGGGGTCTATGACGATGGAGGTGATGAGATCAAAGGCGGCGAGGTTGACATAAGCGCGCTCTCAGAGGAGAACCCGATTTTTGTACAGATCTCTTACGAAATTGCAGCACAAGAATCATCCGATACCACCGTGCCTGGAAATGAAGACTGCACATTCACGCTCGCCCAAAACGGTATTGAATGGGTGTGTAATGCTCCAATCAATATCTCTTTTTCGGCAAATGGAGGTGGGATAGCTAGCTCCATCGAGTGCTCTACACAAAGTGAAGATAAGTCCAACCAATACGGCTATCCAACTTGGGAAGACTACTCTTTCGTGGTTTTCATAAACCAAGAACTCATAGCCACAATTACATATGAGGGTGATGCCGTAATTCAGGTCGATCTGCCGGATGATGTGGTAAATGAAAGCTGTGAACAAGAGCCTGGCGACTATTCGAATCTCGAGTTTTCGCGTGATTTCACTGGCTATTTCCGTCAGTACAACTTCACGTTGAGCGAAACACAGAATGTCATTATTACAGCGAATAGTTTTCAAGATGACTGCAGCTCACCCGATAACGATCCAGAGCTGGAGATCTTTGGCGGTTCGGCACCGTGGTCGAAATACAACGACAACCTTGCGTACAGCGACGACAGCAGTCTTGATGGCCCGGGAAACTGTAGTGCTGCATTTTTTGACGGCGAGTTAGAGGCCGGAAGCTATTTCATCTGGGTGGAAAATGATGATTACGACGGTGAAGATGATGGAAGTGCAGTAGTTACCGTCAATTCTTCAATTGAGCTCGTTCCGTATGTGTGGCCAGAGACACCGTTGCCTGCAACGCAATACTCAACTTCGTTTAGTTCAAGTGAGCGTTCCTATCAATTTACGCTGACCGAAACTACAGAGGTTACGTTTACTGCTAGTTCGAATCAGTCGTGCTCGCCAGATGACCTCTGGACAGACAACGATGGTTTTGTTACTCCAGAGTCGTATTTGTATACGCAAGAAGCGTGGGATAACGACGATGACGAAATTATTGAAAACACTGTGATGTACGGTTCGCCGACAAATTGCGCCGTCAACATCATCCAGCAGACTCTTGAAGCTGGCGATTATGTGTTTTACGCATATGCCGACGACGACGACTCGGGGACGATCACGATCGGTTCAAGCGTTGAGATTGGTATGTCAAAAGACTTTTCCTTCAAGTCAATGACCACTGTCAATGTCAGTGCCGTGCAGTCATTTGATATCGCAGTTCCTGCTGGTGGTCTGTGGTTTAAGGCTGAGGGAAACTCGTGGCAATCGGGAGATTGCAACAACAACTGTGTCGACCCATATCTGATCTTGGTTGATGAGAATAACAAAACAGTTACATACAGTGACGATGACGGCGTGACAGATGACAACTGGTATGCGAGTTTGATCGAGCGATTCCTGCCTGAAGGCAATTATCGACTCATTGCAACTACCTACGACATTTTCGATGATGGTTGCGAGGATTGTGCTACTGATTACGAGTTGCGATACGGCTTTGCTAGCAAGACTTCTGCATCTACGCCTGAAGTGGTATTGGCGCCAACAACCAATAACGAGATGCCGACGGACTTGCCAGCACCAGTAGCACTGCCAGTTAGTGGGTTGAAGTCTGATGGGTCGGGCACAACAAGCGCCGCGATTGCAGAAGGTGTGAGCTCAATGGTGTGTAACAGCACATGTATTGACACGCTGTTCACAAACGCTGGCATTACCGATGGGACAATCGACATCACTGTTGGTGACAATACTGTCACCGTGAAGAAGGGCCAGAAGAAGGCCGTTATTCCTGTAGGTGACAAGGCTAAAGAAATCACTGCAGTCGCAAAATCGGCTGATGGAACGCAGCAAGTTGAACTCACGGACGGTCTGAAAGTGATCCCGGGTGAAGTACAGCAGGCATTGGATTCGAAGACCACAACTGGTGTGATCAATACATCATCGGGCTCATCGTCCAAGTTGCCGTATGTGCTCGTGCTGTTGGTTGCATTGCTCGGTATCGCAGCAGTGCTGAATGAGCGACGTAAAAAATCAGTAACACAGAACTAATTACTTAAATAAAAGGACGTTATGAAACTTCATTTCCGCATTGCTGCACTTGGTGCAGTGTCAGTACTTCTCTTTGCAGCATGCGGGGGTGGAAGTTCATCATCCGGTCGTCAGCGAAACGTGGCGTTGTGTTACGCCGATCAGGCTGAAAAAGATGCCGCAGTGGCAGAAGCACAAGCAGCGTTTGACAATGCCGCATCCGGTTCAGCCGATCGAGACGGGTATATCAGTGCTGATGCGGCAGTAACGGCAGCTGGCTCAGACAGGGCAAGCAAACAGGCAACTCTTGATGCCGCAGACGCTGAACGAATAGCCAAAGAACGTGCTTTCAATACGGTGAACGCCAATTACCAGGCTGCTGGTCAGCGGGTTGCAGCAGCAATGGTTGCTTCCAATGCAGATTTAGAAAACCAAGCTCTGAAGTCGGCGCTGGCCGATGAATTGTTGACTCTCACCAGCATGACGTCTGAGAGGGAGGCCGCGTTAGCGGCATTGGAGTCCGCAACAGATGCTGTGAACGCTGCACAGTCGGCATTGGATGCCGCGAACACTGCATTTTCTGATGCGGAAAGTGCCGCAGGTGCCGCATTTGACGCCGCAAACGGCGGTGATGCACCAGAACTCACAGAAGAGCAACAACTTCTGCAGACCGCAATGCAAGACGCAGAAGCAATGTCTCTCTGTGAATCAACCGACTCTGCGCCATCATCGGATACCTCGTCACCATCGGGAAGTGAACCTTCCGAGAATGCCTCCGGTATTTGCACTGCCACATTGAATGCAGCCACGGTGGACATTGCATGTTCAGTGAGTATCACAGTTGCTGTGACCCTTGAGGATGGACAACATTTCACTACAAATGTTTCGACAAATACATTTGGACCATTCAATGTTCTTGAACACGGATCTTCAAATCAGTACACAGTTAAAGCAATGCTGGGTGACACTGTGTTGCTCGACACTGTTACGCACACCGTTGGAGACAACGATGGGGCGGTAGTTGAGTTTTCAGTGCCAGGTGCGGTAACGCCAGATGTACCTGGTGAGTCGGGCGAACCTTCGGACACAACGATTGCAAGTGACACAACGATTGTAAGTGACACGACGGTGGCGAGTGGTCCTTTTGAGCCCGGTTGCCCTGGAGATGTGCCAACTATTGAGACCGATGTTGAATCACCAACCACACAAAACATTGTGCAAGTTTCGACCTCGAACCCTTCGGGGAAGTGCGACAGTTCAATAACTTGGGCAGTGGTTCCAATATCTGGATGGGATGCGGTGCTTAGGGGTGAACCATTGACTAGCTCAGCGCCATGTTCGTCGATGATGGAAACGGAGTGCGAATTAGAAGCTGGCGACTATGTGATTTTCGCGGCGTTTGGCGTCAATGTACCTTCTCAAACAGATGAGCCCTTCTATGAAGGATGGCAAGCCAACGTTGAGACCATGAACTTCACGGTCACGGGTGGCGGCGAGTCGGGTACCTGTGAAGGTATGTTCCTCACTTCTATCGATCCGCAATGGGTTCGCGTGGACAATTGCTCAGATTCCCTTCACTCATTCAGCCTGGTAGGCCTTGGTCCGATTCCGCTGAATATGGTGGAAGACAACCAGATAAATATTGAAGACGGCCTACCTGAAGGCTGGATTGACATGACGTATCTCGCTGAATTTACCGATGGCAGCACCGAGCGAGGATCATTTACACAATGTTGGACATCGTGCGAAATTCAACCGCTGAGGCTTGCGTTTAGTCCGGAGAACCCAAAGATTGGTGATGCTATTTGGTTTTCGTCAGACTTCGCAGAGTGTTTTTCTGAGGAATCGATTTGGCGCGCCTATCTCGAAACAACGTTGTCTAGTAGTTCGGCATTCCACCAACCGTTTAGGCCTTCGCAGTCACGTAGATATCATGTGCTAGCCACCGGTATTTGTGCCGACGGCAGCGAAGTGTATGCCGAGGCCTACATTGAGCCACAAGCGATTGCAGCGCCAGCACACGACAACATCACTGACGCACAGCGCATAGAGGGAGCGAAGGGTTCTGCTTCAGGCACAACCCTTGGCGCGACGCGTGAAATTGATGAGCCAGTGCACACTGACTGCGCATGGGAAGGCGAAGCGACATCATGGTTGATTTGGACGGCACCACAAACTGGAGCTCTCACTACTTCAATGACCGGAACATCCTTTGGGTATGCAGGATCAGCAACGTATACGCGCCAAACGATGCAGCGGGTGCCGTTCACTTTTGATGATGACTGGAATGCACACCTCAACGTTGTTGAAGGTACTGAATATGCGATTGCAATCATGAGTTGCTACGACAGCAACTTTGGTGACTTTGTATTTAACTGGGAGATGGATACGTCTGAAGATGCATCGCCAAATGCGTTTGGTATACCAAGTGTGGGTAACGGCAATACACCAGCACAAGAAGTACCAGTAGACGTAACGACGATTACTACTGCGGATAACGGAGTCTCTACATTGGTGATTGATGCAAACGCCAATGAGTTGGTGTTTAGCGATACCGATTTGGATGCACTGCGTGCACTTGCAGGCGTGACTACTGGTGACGTGTTCGTGCAGTTGGATAGTGGTCAAGTCATTCAATTGAGCAATCTGGGTAAGACCAAGATTCGACTTGGTGACACCAAGAATCTCAAAGT
>CAIYTS010000262.1 GCA_903929185.1 uncultured Acidimicrobiaceae bacterium | reverse complement strand
GTTGATACCGAGGTCTTGCAGATGTTCCGTCACGCGGTCACATAAACGCTTCGTGTCACAGAAGACAACAGTCTTTCCTGCAGACGTCGCGATATTGGCAACAACTTTGTCTTTATCAAGTTTGTGAACACCAAGGAACAGATGGTGCATTGTGCCCACGGTGTCAGTTGGCGAGTCAATCGACACTTCTTCAGGCGACTTCATGTATCGCTTCACAAGGTTGCCTACTTGTCCATCAAGCGTTGCCGAGAACAACATTGTTTGATGTTCACCAGTGACGTGGCGCAAGATCCATTCAACTTGTGGCGTAAACCCATCGTCTGCCATACGGTCAGCTTCATCAAGAGTGACCACTTGAATATCGTCAAGGACAAGTTCGCCGGCCTTCATGAGGTCAATCAAACGCAATGGCGTTGCAACAATCATGTCGACGCCGTTTTCTAATGCATCAATTTGGTCGTCGCGTGAAGCGCCACCGTAGACAGGCAAGATGACTCGGTCGCACTCTTTGCCGATCGGTTGCAACACTTCGGCAACTTGCAACGCAAGTTCGCGAGTAGGAACCAACACAAGACCACGCGGTGCACGTACGCGCGCATACTTATCAGCACGCGCCAACATCGGAACACCAAACGCGAGTGTCTTACCTGAACCTGTTCGGGCACGGCCGCACACATCAAGCCCGCGCATTGCTACGGGGATGGCTTCGGTTTGGATGGCAAAGGGAGCGGAGAAACCGGCTGCCGCTAAACCCTGGTCCACATTGTCTGGCACGCCGAGTGCGGCAAAGCCTGTGGGGGTTGAGATACGGGGTTGGGTCGTGGGGGATGTCGACATGTTGCGGTCACAGTACTCGCGATATGCCCAATTGAGGCGGTTACTCGCCAGTACAACGAAATTGCCCATAAAGAATCTTTATTTTTCTGGCAATAACGGTGTGAGAAAGCCCCATATGCGTTAGTTTTTCCATTCCTGATGCGAGAAATACTCGTACAGAAAGGACCAACCACTAACGGATAGCACCGAGCAAAGTCGTACGAACCGGGTCACTGACAACGGCGTGCGCCACCCGCCACGGGCGAACCCCCAACCCTCACGGGAGGAGTTCTCATGGACGCACAACCAAACGGCATGCAAACGCATGGACGTAAAGGATATTCATATGACTGGCAGTCACTGCTCGTGCCAGCCGAACCGGAGTTCAGCAAACAGCTGAACGACATCATCAACGACGACACCGTCTCTGCTGATCTCGGCTCCTAACTCAGTCTTTTCTCAGACTCGTAGCTCCCCTTCGGGTTGAGCAACCATTACATGGCCCCTTTGGGGGTAGCGCACGCCCCGACATCGGGCTAACCTTTGCCGTAATGACTTGCACGAACCTGCTCCTCCTTATGTAACGGCAGCAGCCGCATATCGTTGCTGTCGAAACCTCCTGCCTCTGGTCAGGGGGTTTTTTCTTTGTCCCGAACAGTTCTCTCCTCCACCTCTATCCAAGGAACCCACAATGCCTCCACAAAATGTGACACCAAAACAAATGGCCTTTGCCAAGTACACGCCGTTCATTCCGGTTGTCCTTACTGACCGCACATGGCCAAACACCACCATCACAAAGGCGCCGTTGTGGTGCAGTGTTGACTTACGCGACGGCAACCAGGCCCTCATTGACCCTATGGACCCCGAGCGCAAAATGCGCATGTTCAAAACTCTTGTCAACATGGGCTTCAAAGAAATTGAAGTCGGATTCCCTGCAGCGAGCCAGCCTGACTTTGATTTCGTTCGTCAAATTATTGAAGAAGACCTCATCCCCGACGATGTCACCATTCAAGTGTTAGTGCAATGTCGCGCAGAGTTGATCGAACGCACATACGAATGCCTGAAGGGTGCCAAGAACGCAATTGTTCATTTCTATAACTCAACTAACCCATTACAGCGTGATGTTGTGTTCGGATTAGACAAAGCTGGCATCACCCAGATTGCTGTTGACGCTGCAAAACTGTGCCAGGAATTCGAACCAATGTTGGCTGGCACCAATGTGCGATACGAATATTCACCTGAGAGCTTCACGTTGACAGAACCTGAATACGCAATTGAAATCTGTACCGCTGTTATGGATGTACTGAAGCCGACAAAAGAGAACCCACTGGTGTTGAACTTGCCCGCAACTGTTGAGTGCTACACAGCGAACGTGTACGGCGATGTTATTGAATGGTTTATTCGCAATATTCCACGTCGCGAGACAGTCGTGATTTCATTGCACCCACATAATGACCGTGGCACCGCCACTGCAGCTGCAGAATTTGGCATCATGGCCGGCGCAGACCGCGTGGAAGGCACCTTGTTCGGCAATGGTGAGCGCACCGGAAACGTTGACATCATCAATATCGC
>CAIYTS010000261.1 GCA_903929185.1 uncultured Acidimicrobiaceae bacterium | reverse complement strand
TCACGGCGTATGCAATTCCATGCAAGCAGAACAACGATTGGTTTCTGAACAAAGACTTCAAGCGCATGAGCCACGAACGCGGCGATCAATGCCGTCTCTATGCAATGGTCACCACATGTGGTGACATAGCAGTCGGCGACAAGTTCGAACTATTCACCGACCGTTAGCGAAAAGATCTAGATCAGAGTCTTTGCATCAATGCGTTGCAGTAACTGATCAAGAACCGCCTCAAACGCAAGCCGTTCAGGCTCTGACACAATCATGCAATCTTCAGTTTGCACAGCAACGGCAATTTCAATTCCCTTGTCAGCAATCTTGCTTCCGTGTGCAGTGAGTCGAATTAACGCACTGCGACGATCATTTGGATCATGTTGACGAGTGATGCAACCCATCTTTTCTAACCGCGCAAGACGATGCGTTAAACCACTTTGGGAAATAATGGCGACTGCTGCAATTTCGCTAGGCGTCAACACGGCCCCCTTGCCATGACGGCGCAAAATTGCCAACACATCAAACTCACCAAGGGTGAGACCAAGAGTTTCTAGTTGAATTTGCATCTCATTCGATGCAGCCCGATGGACCGCGTTCAATTTGAGCGCAATCGACATAGCCGTGAAATCAATGTCTGGCCGTTCATGACGCCATGTGGCCATGGTGTCGGAAATCAAGTGTTCAATGCCCATTGACACATCGTAGCCACATTTAGTTTGACATCAAAGTAATTTTTGCGTACCATCCCCCAATGCCTTCACCCATCATCAAAGTTCGCGATATTGCATTTCCCCGCTATCAAGCCCCCGACCTCGACGAGATGGAGACATTTCTTCATACGTTCGGAATGGTGACGTCAGAACGCACTGAAGATGCGTTGTACATGCGTGGCACCGGCAGCAATCACCATGTCCACGTCACTCATCGCGGGCCTGCAGCATTTCTCGGATTCGGATTCTTTGCATCGTCTACAGATCTCGAAGTGTTAGCGCAAGCCATGGGTACGACTGTCGAGAAATCAACAGAACCTGGTGGTGGCGATGTCGTGCACCTCACTGATCCCGATGGTCGAACAATTGACGTGTTTGCCAACATGGACCAAGTCGCACCGCTTCCCCTTCGCGCTCATGCGCCACTCAATGTGGGCGCTGATCGACCACGCGTTGATGTGTTGCAACGCGTCGCACCCGGACCATCACAGGTGCGCCGATTCGGACATTCAGCAATCAAGACGACATCGCTAGCCACTCTTGCTGGTTGGTACGCCAACACGTTGGGCCTCATCACATCTGACGACATGTACTTCGAATCTCCCGAATCACCAATGGGTCGTTTTATGCGATGCGATGTTGGCGATTCTCCAGCTGACCATCACAGCTTGCTTGTTTTAGAAACCGGAGAAGTTCGTCTCGGACATTGCGCATGGGAAGTTGAAGACTTCGACGACCTCATGGGCGGCCGCGAACCACTGTTTGCCTCAGGTGCTCGCCACTACTGGGGAGTGGGTCGTCACATTCTTGGCGGCCAAGTATTTGATTATTGGAAAGACCCTCTTGGTTTTACAATCGAACACTTCACCGACACAGATCTATTGACCGCAGATGTCGCTCCTGCAGCATCTTCTGTCTTTGACGGCATTAATCAGTGGGGGCCGAACCCACCAGACGATTTGGACTTCTAATGGACTTTGGAATTAGTGGCCGACATGCCATCGTTGCGGCATCAAGTGCCGGGCTTGGTTTTGCATGCGCACAATCACTCGCACAAGAAGGCGTTCACGTCACCCTCAACGGTCGCGACGCAGACAGGCTCGCAGCTGCCGCTGATTCGCTACGCGCGTCAACTTCAGTTGTTGTCACCACAGTTGTTGGCGACATCGGCCTTGATACAACGCGAGCAGCATTGCTAGCGGCATGTCCACAACCAGACATCGTGATTACCAACAACGGAGGCCCCCCTCCAGGCCGTTTTAGCGATTGGGGGCGCGACGAATGGATCGCAGCTGTCGATAACAACATGTTGGCTCCACTTCTTTTGATTCGTGACGTCCTTGACGGGATGGTTGAACGACAGTTTGGTCGCATCGTCAACATCACGTCTGCAATGGTGAAAACTCCACTGTCCCCTATGGGGCTTTCCTCTGCCGCCCGAACTGGTCTGATGTCCGTAGTGAAGGGCATTTCACGAGATGTTGCTTCGTCCAATGTCACCATCAACAACATTCTTCCTGAACGAATTAACACTGGTCGTCAACTCGGTATGGCAAAACTTGCAGCTCAATTCAAAAACATCACCATTGAAGAGGCCTACGAAGAAATGGCACAAACAATTGCGGCCAAGCGATTGGGTCGCCCGGAAGAAGTCGGTGACACATGCGCGTTTTTATGTAGCGCTCAAGCCGGGTTCATCTCAGGTCAAAGCATTCAGCTTGATGGTGGCTCTTACCACGGGTTGTTCTGATGAGCGCATCAGATATTGATGTACTCATCGTTGGCGCTGGGCCCGTCGGACTTACAGCAGCGCTGTTGTTGACGGAGTTGGGTCATTCTGTTCGCATCGTTGAGAGGCGCAGCGATACTCAGCGCGCTCCGGCTGCACACGTTGTCAATGCGCGAACATTCGAAGTATGGCGCCAGATCGGTCTTGATGTCGATTCGATTCTGAGTGATGCCCACGATCCAAAAGAAGCCGGATCTGTTCACTGGGTCCCCAAACTTGGCGGCGAAATTCTGGGATCTCTTCCGTACGAGCAACAAACTGACGCAGTTTTGCAATACACGCCAACACCACTACGCAATCTGTCACAACATCGTTTAGAGCCAAAATTAATTGGCGAACTCACACAACGCGGCGTCTCGGTCGAGCAAAACACCACATGGCAATCCTGCACACAGGACATTGACCAGGTCACATCGGAATTATCTGCCCACGGATCTCAATTCTCAATTCGCAGTAAGTGGCTTCTCGCATGCGATGGAGCATCGAGCGCAGTACGAACTACCAACAACATCATCATGGAGGGCCCAGGCGAACTGCAGACCTTCCTGATGATCCATTTCACTGCTGATCTCTCTTCACTCGTTGGCGATCATCCTGGAATTATCTTCTGGATTTGCGACCCAACATCGGGCGGCACGCTTGTCTCACACGGCGGAAACAATGAATGGGTCTACATGCATTCAGAAGATGGACCACGTGAACAACCAGCGACGGATGCAGAGTGTGAAGCATTGGTTCGTAATGCACTCGTGGAATCCGATGTACCAATTATGGTCTTGCGCAAATCAACATGGACAATGACATCGCAACTGGCAGATACCTATCGCAAAGGTCGAGTCTTAGTTGCCGGAGACGCTGGGCATCGATTCCCTCCAACCGGTGGAATGGGACTCAACACAGGTGTCCAAGATGTTCACAACCTTGCATGGAAACTCAGTGCTGTCCTCAATGGCGAAACTGATGAAGCATTGATCGATACATATGGCACAGAACGACGGCCAATTGCTGAGCGCAATGCTCAAGCCAGCCTTGACAACGCAATGAAAATGTTTGAAGTCTTTACTGCTCTCGGCGTTGATCCAGACCCAGCTATGTCCGTGAGGAATTTTGAACAAGTCTTACAATCTCCTGACGGTCGTTCTGCATTAACTGCAGCAATCAATAACCAAGCAGTTCATTTCGATATGTTCGGTCTTCAAATTGGCTATCGATACATGCTGGACAACACCACAACTCCACTGCCTCCATTGACAGACGACATCATCAGAACATTTACTCCGTCATCTGAACCTGGTAATCGCCTTCCTCATGGCTGGCTCATCCGCGACGGCAAGACCATCTCATCTCTTGACCTTGTACCTCTCGATTCCTATGTCACGATTACAGGACCATCACATAAACCATCACAATCGCTACAAGTCGGCGTTGATTTTGATGACCCCGATAACTGGTGGGGCAACACGCTCGGCATGCCGGCAGACGGAGTGCTTCTCATTCGTCCCGACCAACACATCGAGGACAGAATCGGAATGCCGATTACCGCGTAGTTGACAACAACTGATTCGTTAATTCATTAAATCGCGCCGACTGATACGGCGTCACACACGGTGAACCTTGCGCCCACCACACAGTTGGGTTGTCAGAGAGTTCAACAATCATCGACGCGGTGGTGGCTTCAACACATTCACCATTGACTTCAGCGTGCATACACACGGTCCATCCGTCTCGCCCGCCAACATGTGACTGCAAAAGTTCCTGCACGCCCTCAACTGTTAGCGAACCTGCGGCCAACAACGCGCGAGACGCATTGAGTCGCGGGTCGACCAACAGTTCAACTGGTTGCTGGGGGTGGCGATGCCGCGCGTCAAATGCAGGGATTGTGGTGCGGTTCGAAATCGCCCATGTAGCTGTGACTTGGTGTGTAGCGATCTCTGTGCCGCTTGTTTCCATCACCCACGCGTCGTGTGCATCGGCAATCAGAAAGCTCGACCAATACGGACGAGCACGTTCGCCATTACGCGTATCGTGCCCACTTCCGCCTTGCCCGTACCGCGTAATGAGTTCAGACATCACCTGAACAGCGTTCAGAGCGCTTGTCGCGCGTTCTAAGGCGAGTCGCACCACATCCATACCGATTAGCGCATCAGGCGCACCACGCGGGTCGAGAGTGGTGTAGATCGTCTCGTTGCCGATAGCTACACCAGCTTCGTTAACGCCATGCTCTGCACCCCAACACCAATCTGGCATCGATACTGCACACGCAATCGTGTCGCCTGCACATGCCTCAACGTCGATGTACGTCGTGCGAGTGGTTCCTGAATCGCGCCGAGACGGATTCCATCGCATGATTTGCGCTTCAGACGGTGGCCGATCTGAGTTTTTCGCGAACAGTGTGTGTCGGTTTGCAGTATTCGCAGAAAGTGCGACGAGGCAATCACACATTGGCAGAGACAGGTGCAGCCAAAAGAGCCTCACCGGAAGCATCTGTGGTGTGCCACGACGGGTCAGCTGCGCCACCTGTAATCAACAAACCAGCTGCGCCTGTGATTTCCCACAACACAGCAGGTCGAGGGCCATGCCAACGCACAGCAAACGAAATCGTGCGGTACGGATCAGCAGTGATGCCGTGAGC
>CAIYTS010000260.1 GCA_903929185.1 uncultured Acidimicrobiaceae bacterium | reverse complement strand
TGACTGCGCCATTGTGCCTGTCGGAGTTGCAATGACGATGGGGCGACGGGTGGTGTTGTTAATGAGTGCTGCAAGAACAGTTGCTCGAGCAACTTCGGGTACTGCAAGAACTGCATCTCGCTGACCTGCGATTGCATCGATGCCTGGCTCGTTCGCTACCTGTGTTGCGAGTGTGCCAAGTGGATGCGGAGTGGATGAAGAAGTGCTCACCGTCCGTTGAAGTCCTGCATTGCTGCTGCGATTCCACCGGAAATGATGCTCTCAATCGCGTCAACCGCGACTTCAACAGCAACGTCAAGAATGCGACGCTCTGCTGCTGGAATCGATGACAACACATGGTCGGCTCCGACATCTTTCGATAATGGTTTACCAACACCGATGCGCACACGCACGTAATCATCGGTATGAAGGTGTGCGGAAATTGATTTCAGCCCGTTGTGTCCGGCTAGTCCGCCGCCAACTTTGAGGCGAAGAATGCCTGGCTCAAGATCAAGTTCATCATGGACAACAATGATGTTTGCTGGGTCTTCAATTTTGTATCGACGTGCCAGTGGACCAACGGCCTCACCAGAGTCGTTCATGTATGTGGTGGGAATTGCAATGACAACTGCATGGCCGTTGATGCGAGTTTCTGCAATCTGTGCTCGGTCACGACCGAGTTTGAGTGAGACGCCGAGGCGCTTTGCAAGAACTTCAATTGCATCGGTGCCAACGTTGTGCCGAGTACGTGCATATTTCTTACCAGGATTGCCAAGACCGACAATAAGCGTGCGTTCCATGTCGCCTTGTCGGGGAGCCGATCGGCGCAACATGATGTGACAGTAAGAAACGACCCGAGAGTCGCGGCTTAGTTGCTGGTTTCGGCGGCTGCTTCACCAGCTGCTGCATCGCCAGCGACTGCTGCCGCTGCTGCATCAGCAGTTGAACCGCGTGACATCAGAACTGTTGCAATAAGCATGTCTGGATCGCCAACTGCGACTACGCCTGCAGGCAACTTGATGTCAGCCAAGTGAATGACGGATTCAGGTGTGAGGTCTGTGATGTCGATAACGATTTCGTTTGGAATGTTTGCAGGAGTTGTGCGAACTTCGATGGAGTCAACTGCAGCGTCAACAAGTCCGCCAGCAGCAACAACTTGCTTTGCAACACCGGCGAGGTGAACAGGAACGTGCATGACGATTTCTTCTGACAGGTTGATCTGTACGAAGTCGACGTGGCTGACATTGCGGCGCACTGGGTGACGCTGCATCTCTTTTACAACTGCGTTGTATGACGAACCGTCAACAGAGAGAGTCAAGATTGTGTTCTGGCCAGCAGGACCTGACAATGCAACACGAAGGTCACGACGAGCAACCGACAAGATGACGGGAGTCATGCCATGGCCATAGAGGATGCCAGGAATGCGATCGGCGGCGCGCAAACGACGCGATGCTGGGCTTCCGGTTACACGACCGGCTTCGGCTGAGAGAGTTGCTGTATTCGACACGGCTTAGAAGTCTATGACCTGAACCGGCTACTGCCACAGGGGCCGAACCGCTTCTGAGGGTATTTCGCCCCGTTCGGGCGGGCTAGGACTGGTTTTCGCCGTCGAAGAGTTCTGACACGCTGGTCTCGTCAAAGACAGCGGCAAGGGCGTCGGCAATGATTTTTGCGACCGAGAGGACTTCGACCTTGTCGAACATCTTGTTGGCTGGCAGCGGAAGCGTGTTGGTGAGAACAACGCGCGAGATGGGGGACTTTGACAGGCGCTCAACTGCTGGGTCTGACAAGACACCGTGAGTGGCCATTGCCCACACTTCTTTTGCGCCACGCTCGAGCAACAATTCAGCAGCCGACACGATGGTGCCGCCGGTATCGATCATGTCGTCGGTGAGGATGCAGAGGCGGCCATCAACGTCACCAATAACTTCTTTTGCAATAGCAACGTTTGTGGTGCCCTTTGGTCGGCGCTTGTTAATAAATGCAACGTCAGCATTGAGGTCTGACAAGTGCTGCGCAAAACGCTCGGCAACTTTTACACGACCAGCATCGGGCGACACGATGACGAGATCTTGTGGTGCATGTTCACGCACATAACGCTCGAGCACGGGAAGAGCTGTGAGGTGGTCAACGGGACCGGAAAAGAAACCTTGAATCTGACCGCTGTGAAGGTCGAGCGACACCATGCGCGATGCGCCCGCTGCTTTAAACAAGTCAGCAATGAGACGAGCAGTGATTGGTTCACGACCTTCTGCTTTGCGATCTTGGCGCGCGTATCCGTAGAACGGGCACACTGCAGTGATGCGCTTTGCAGATGCGCGTTGTGCGGCGTCAATCATGATGAGTTGTTCCATGATGGAGTCGTTGATGGAGCCGGCGTCAGTTCCGAAGTGTGACTGCATGATGAAGACATCGCCACCGCGAATACTGTCGCTGAAACGCGGACGAAGTTCTCCGTTTGCAAACTGCACAACGTTTGCATCGCCAAGTGTGATGCCAAGGTGTTCTGCGACTTCTTGCGCGAGCGTTGGGTGGGTTCGACCCGTAAACAGCGACAATCGCTTCGTAGTGACTTTTTCCATCGACCGCGCGTTCATATGAGCCAATCGTAGAACACGCAGGCCACTCGGGCACCTTCGCATGCTGAATGAATCAGAGGGTCCCGTTTCGACGGAGCATTTCGCGCTCGGCGTCTGCCAATTGCTGAGGGTCATTGACTCCGGCGGTCTCTGAAGCGGGTGCAATCACAGATCCGACTGAGTGGCCAGCCGATGCCAGTACCGCCACTACGTCGGTGAGGTAGTACTCGGCTTGGCTGTTATTGGTGCCGATTCCTTTGAGTGCCGGACCAAACAAGTCGAAATCAAAAAGGTAAATGCCCGTGTTGATCTCACGAATAGTTAGTTCCTCTGGCGATGCATCTCTGTGTTCAACAATGCCGACAACGTTTTCATTGGAATCACGCACGATACGGCCGTAACCAGTTGGGTCATCGAGAACGGCAGTCAGAACAGTTGCCACATTTTTTGATGCTGTGTGTTCAGTAATCAGGCGATTGATGGTGTGTGATGTCAACAATGGCGTGTCGCCTGGCATCACCAATACGGCTGAAGTGTTTGAGCTGATGTCAGACGACAGTCCAGATAGGCCAGCTGCTGCTGCATCGCCTGTGCCGTTCTGCTCATGTTGCGTTGCGAATTGAATGCGTGCCCAATCAGGGGCATTCTGCTTCACGTGCGCAGTGACTTCCGGTGCGCGATGTCCGACGACAACAACTGTTGCAACAAGCGGAATTGATTCAAGTGAATGCACTACGTGCATCACCATTGATTTGCCGCACACTTCATGAAGAGGCTTTGGACGGTCTGACTTCATGCGTGAGCCTTCACCTGCGGCAAGGATGATTGCGCAGACCCCGCCCGAAGGCATAGGAGCGGCTGTCACTTCGTGGCTCGACTGCTAGTCATTTGTTCCGGGGAGAGGACTCGAACCCCTATTCACGGGATCAAAACCCGTTGTCCTGCCTTTGAACGACCCCGGACCGTGCGCAATACGGTATCGGGATTTTTGTTTTCGTCATTGTCCCGATAGGTTCATATGCCTTATGAGTTCGCTGATCAAGAAGCGCCGCAAGCGCATGCGCAAGAAGAAGCACAAAAAAATGCTTCGTCGCACACGCCACCAGCGTCGCAAATAAACATTTCTATTTAGAAGTCCGTTACTTCTCTGTCCCCTAGGGGCGGGTCGATGCGTAGACCACCTGAACATCAGGTATCTGATCTAACCCTTGGTGTACATGGCCGTGCGCAAACCAGGTGCTGCCAGAACCCGCCAAGGAAAGTGTTGATCCAATGGCCGATTCAACCCGTTCGCGCCATTTTCCTAATTCAGGAAATGCACTGACCGCCGCCGGTTCAAGATCGTTTCCCTGTGGCCCTTTTGGTCCGCCCATGGCATCCCATTCGCGGTACACAGCAGGTGTCGATACGGAAATCGGTGGAAGAAACAGGGTGACGTTCTTGTCTTCATGAGGCATTGGCGAAATAATTTCTCCGATACCTGTGACAAAAGCCCGACCACCGACAAGGCAGAACGGAATGTCTGCACCGAGCTGAGCTGCAGCCGGCACGTCAGTCCATTGTGCCCACTTCAATACGGCAGCTGCATCGGTAGAGCCACCGCCGAGACCACCACCATGAGGAATGTTTTTCTCAATGTGAACGTGAGCTGTGCGGCCCGCAAGGACAAGTGCACGCGCCACAAGGTTTGAATCGTCTGTAGGAACGCCAGATGCAAACGGGCCAGACACAGTGATCGTGGTCGTTGGGGCATCAGTGATGTCAATGACATCGGCAATGTCGAGTGACACCATTTCGGCTTCGATGAGATGAAAGCCATCGCTTCGAACACCAGTAATCACGAGAGACAATGTGAGTTTGGCGGGCGCGATGATTTTGGTCACTTGTGACTGTCTTCCAGAATGTGTGCAAGTCGCAACCAGTCGTGAACGGAAAGTTCCTCTGCACGTGCAGTTGGGGCAATGTTTGCTGCCTCAAAGTGCTGTGGCTCCACACTGCCAGCTAATGAACCACGCAGCATCTTGCGACGCTTTGCAAAGCCCATTCGCACGAGTGCAAACAGTTTTGCTTTGTCGACAGATGCGTCGAGCGGAGTAGTGCGTCGTGTGATTTCTACTAACGAAGACTCAACGTTGGGTCGTGGCAAGAACACAGAAGCAGGTACTTGACCAACAACACGCGCCGTTGCATGGAACGCGACTTTCACACTGAGCGCACCATACGCACTAGTGGAAGGTGTTGCAGCAAATCGGTCTGCAACTTCTTTTTGCACCATCACGAGCATGCGCGACACTTGCGGAACAAAGTCAAGAACGTCAGCAATAAGTGGGGTTGCCACGTTGTACGGCAGATTTGCAACTAACACCCAGTCGGTGTGATCACCAAGAAGTGCAGGCCAATCAAGTTGCATTGCATCGGCGTGTACAACCGTGACATTGGCTAGTTCACCCACGTTTTCGTTGAGAAGCGGCAACAGTGCTTCGTCAACTTCGATTGCTGTTACACCAGTAGCGATCTCAGCAAGAGCAAGAGTGAGAGATCCAAGGCCAGCGCCGATTTCTAAAACATGTGGATGGTTTTCAACATCGGCAAGACGTGCAATGCGTCGCACAGTATTTGCATCAACAACAAAGTTCTGCCCTAGAGCACGCTTCGCACGTAAGCCAGCGCCATCTAATTGGCTTGAAGCATCAGAACGAGAGAGCGTCACCAGGTCAACTCCACCGGAAGTGGTGCATCAACAAGTTCAGCAATTGCCTCAAACACTGCTGTATTCAGTGTGATGTCAAACGAACCAGACATAGGGCCGATGTTGATGTTGACGCATGTGGCTTTGCGGCCATTGTTCAAATTCAACACAGTGATAGTTGCGCCAAGGGGGACAAGGGTGGTGGAGCAACCTATCTTTACTGAATCTGGCAGGCGTTTGTAGGTGGCATTGCCGCGCACCATCCGACCAGAGTTGTCAGCGGGGTATGCAATTTGCCCTTGCCCGTTTGGGTCTGCGCTAACGGGGCCATCAAGGTTGGCCGGAGCATCAACGTTTGAGTCAAGCCCGAGGCCCAGGTCATATGTAGTTGTTGTGGCTTCAGCCACGGTGGTCATTGTTTCGTTGCCAGAACTTCCCGATGCCATAAATGCCACGGCAAGGAAAATGGCAGAGACAACCATTGCTACCGTCATGCGGTTCTTGTCGACGGCAGAAATTTCCATGTGCCTACGAATGTATGCGAGGAAATGCTGCGAGAGCATTCGCGGAGGTAATTGATGCAAATTCAGCCACGTCGAGCCCGCGTAGATCTGCAATGGCGGTACCAACAAGTCCAACGTGGGCTGGCTCATTTGGCCGGCCTCTGTGTGGAATAGGGGCAAGGAATGGACTATCGGTTTCAATGAGGATTCTGTCGAGCGGACATAGCAAAGCTGCCTCGCGCAGTTCATTTGCAGTTTTGAAAGTCACGATTCCGCTGAATGACAAATATGCGCCGCGATCAAGACATGCTTGCGCTTCGTTTGGGCCACCAGAAAAGCAATGAATGATGGTGTTTTGAGGCATTCCTTCTGCGTCAAGCACTGCATAGGTGTCGTCCCACGCATCACGTGTGTGAATGACCAAAGTGAGATCGTGTTGTTTCGCTAGAGCAATTTGTTCAGCAAACACACGCATCTGAACGTCGCGCGGTGAATGCTCGTAGTAGTAATCAAGGCCGCATTCACCAACAGCAACAACGCGCGGTTGCGTGACATACGGAAGAATTGAATCTGTGCCTTGTGTGGCGTCGTGAGGGTGCAATCCCACTGTTGCCCACACGTCTGCGTGTTGTGATGCGATTGCGATTGCTTGCTCACATGTCGGAGCATCTGTGCCGATCACTACGAAGCGCTCAACGCCAGCATCACGTGCTCGTTGCAAACTTTCTGCGGGCACTGAGCTCATTTTGTCATCGTGAATATGACAGTGCGTATCTGTCCATCCGGTGATGGTGGCGCTCATGCGACAGTGCGACGAGGAAAGAGCGGTGTTCCTTTTTCAACAGGAGAACCAGCGCGGTACAAGCCCCATTCAGTATCAACAGGAATGCGGCATTGTTCAATGTCTGTTGTCATACCAATGCGACGCCAAATTTCACGAGCAGTATCAGGAATTGCAGGAAATGCGAGCAGGGTCACGATGCGTAACGCCTCGAGCGCGTCGCCCATCACCGTGTTCAACTGATCGCTTGGTTCTGCTTTCCACGGTTCATGATTCTCAAGGTGCGCATTGGTGGCGCGAATGAGCGACCATGTTGCTTCTAACGCACGGCTTGGCTGAACAAGTTGCCAACATGCAGATGTTTCGGCAACTGCGTCTTTGGCGGCTGCGGCTAACAGGCTGTCTGGGTTCGGTGCAGTGCCAAGACCAGCACACTTTTTATCAACAACAGATGCAATACGAGCTGCAAGGTTGCCGAGGTTGTTGGCAAGGTCTGAGTTGTAGCGCGACACAAGTCCTTCGTATGTGAAGTCGCCGTCATTGCCGTATGACGTGTCGCTCAGTACGTAATAACGAAAACCATCAACGCCGAATTCATCAACGAGGTCAAGCGGGTTCACCACATTGCCTGACGTTTTCGACATCTTTTCGCCGCCAACAAGCAACCAGCCGCCGACCGCGTAGCCGGTTGGCGGTTCGATGCCAGCTGACATCAACATTGCAGGCCAGTACACATTGTGGAACCGGATGATGTCTTTGCCAATCAGGTGGTGATCAACTGGCCACCATTTGTTGAACATTTCATCGTCAGAGCCGTAACCAATTGCTGTGATGTAGTTGGCGAGTGCGTCAAACCACACGTAGGCAACATGCGATGGGTCAAACGGAAGGGGAATACCCCATGTCAGAGTTTTACGACTGACAGAAAAATCTTGCAATCCCTGTTTGATGAATCCGAGTACTTCATTAACGCGGTGTTCTGGCACTACTGCGCTTGGGTGCAATGAATACCAATCAATAAGGCGTTGTTCAAAGCGGGACAGGCGGAAGAAGTAGTTCTCTTCTTCAACATGCTGCACGGGGCGCTTGTGAATAGGGCAGTTCTCACCGTCAAGTTCATCTTCTGTGTAATAGGCCTCACAAGGAACGCAGTACAAACCGCTGTATTTATCGAGTTCGATATCGCCAGCATCAAAACATGCCTGCAATAACTTTTGTACGCCAACTTTGTGGCGAGCTTCCGTGGTGCGAATGAAATCATCATTTGAGATGTTCAGGCGCTTCCATGCTTGTTGAAACAGGGGCGCTATGGAATCGGTGAATTCCTGTGGAGAAGTGCCGGCAGCTTCTGCAGCTTGCTGAATCTTGAGACCGTGCTCGTCTGTTCCGGTGAGGAAATGCACATCATCACCAAGAAGGCGATGCCACCTAGCTAATGCGTCAGCGACAATGGTCGTGTACGCGTGACCAAGGTGTGGCTGCGCGTTGACGTAATAGATAGGGGTGGTGAGGTAGTACTTTGCCACCTAGACAGGCTACGCCACCACGCTTCTTGTCGTCGGTTCGTTTATTGCGACAATTACTTCGTAACCTCGTACGAATGTCTTTCGAGTTCGATCACGCCACACACCCCACCCCACTTGGCAATGGCGTGTATGACACACCAGTCGAAGATCGATGGGATATCAACGGCAATGCAAATGGCGGATATTTGTTGGCATTAGTCGGCAATGCCATGCGTGCCGAGAGCGGCCGTGCGCACCCCGTATCAATTTCGATGCATTATCTGTCGCCGGCTCCCGAAGGACCTGCAACAACCACATGTGAAGTGGTGAAAGCAGGCAAGCGGCTGTCAACAGTTGTTGCTTCGATGTCTCGTGATGGTCGTGACGTTGTTCGTTCCATCGGAACATTCGGCGATGTTGATGCATCTATCGGCGCGAAGTCGAACACATTGGTGATGCCAGACATGGTTGCGTTCGAAGATTGCCCTGTGCGTCCCGCAAACCCCGACATGAAACCAGGCCTTGGTTCGCGTCTTGATATGCGCCTGCATCCCGATGATGTCAGCTTTGCAACCAACGAACCATCAGGCATTGCGCGGGTACGCGGATATTTCGCATTCAAAGATGGTCGTCCCGTTGACACGCTTTCGTTGTTGCTTGCAGCTGATGCATTCCCGCCCGTTACGTTCAACTTGTTCGGCATGAAGGGGTGGGTTCCCACCATTGAATTCACAGTGCATGTGCGCGGCGTGCCAGTACCTGGCCCGATTTTGTGTGAGTTCACTAGTTCTCTCACTCAAGGTGGGTATTGGGAAGAAGATGGCGTGATGTGGGATTCTGCTGGCAACGTTGTTGCAATGAGTCGTCAGTTGGCACTTGCTCCGTTGGGAACAGATTAAGAACGTTTGCTGCGTGCGCCAAGTGAGTACGTAATTGCCATACCGATCAGTGCCGCAGTAATGGTTGTTGTGCGCCGCACCAGCATCTTTGATCGTTGAGCAAACACCACGATTGGCCAACCACGTGAGCGCGCAAGCGCAGACAATTGCGTATCAGGGTTGACCGCAACTGCATTGCCAACAAGTTCCATCATGGGCACGTCGCTCATGGAGTCTGAATATGACCATGAATCAGCAAGGTTGATATTGCGCTCTGCAGCAATGGCAACAATTGCTTCTGCTTTTCCAGGGCCGTAACAAAATGGGCCAGCAAGGCGACCTGTGTAGACGCCGTTATCGACTTCACCACGAGTACCAATGCCGCCGGTCATCTCAAGTGCAATGGCAAGTGGTTCAACAATTTCAATGGGGGAAGCTGAAACAATCCATGTTTCACGACCAGCATTGCGATGTTGTTCGATAAGTGCACGCGCTTCAGGACGAATCAGACCCAACAGTTCAGGAAGAACTATTTCGTTCAGGGCCAATAGATCAGTTTGTTTGGCACCGCCAGCAGCAGACAAAATTCGATCACGCACACTGGTACTGGAATTATCACTTGAACCAAAAAGGCGAAACTTCACTGCTCCGATTGCATCACCAATGAATTCCTGCGGGCGAATAAGTCCTGCGTCGTATGCTGCACGTGCAAAGACAAACGCGGACGAACCTGCAATAAGAGTGCGGTCAAGATCAAAAAATGCTGCCGTCTTGTCAGGAGTGCTCATATGGCCACCGAAATTGCGTAGACACGTTTGCGTGAGACACCAAGTGCTGCGGTTACTTCATCAACTGCGCTGCGCTTTGAGATGCCAGCAGATGTACGCGAAGCCAATTCATTACGAATGTCGTCATCTGTCACGTCAACCGATTCTGCAGTTACCGGTGCAATCACTAATGCGTATTCTCCACGGGGTTCAACTGTGCGTGAATGAACAACAGCATCACCAAGCGTGCCGCGCCACATGTCTTCATGAAGTTTTGTGAGTTCACGTGCAAGCACAACAAGTCGATCATTGCCACATACCTCGGCCAAGTCAACCAAAGTTTTCTCTAGACGGTGAGGTGCTTC
>CAIYTS010000259.1 GCA_903929185.1 uncultured Acidimicrobiaceae bacterium | reverse complement strand
GCGCTGTTCGTCTCTCGTGGGTCGATCGATTGATCGGTGTATCCGAACAATGTTGGCGTGTACCCAGCACGACGTGCAGCTAGTGCAATGTTGTCGAACCCTTCATCGAGGGGTGTTCCGTTGGCAACAACGCGATGATTCATTTGATACATGCCGGTATACAAAGATGCACGACCAGGAGAACACGGTGACGCTTGGCTGTAATGCCGTGACAACCGAACGCCCTGTTGACAGAGACGATCAAGATTGGGGGTCTGTACAACTGGGTGACCAGCAATCGATAAACAGTCACCTCGAAATTGATCAAGGGTGATCAGAAGAACGTTCATTGCCATGTCGATCTACTTACTGCCTGGATGAACACCGGTTGCAAGAAACGCACGAATCTCGCGAATGGCTGTCGGATCTTGAGCTAAAAACATATGCCCGCCTTCATACAACGACATCGTGGCATCAGGAATGCGCTCAACGATGGCCTGTGAGTTAACAGGCGGTGCAATTCCGTCAAATTTTCCTGCTGCAACAAATGTTGGACAGGGAATTACATGCAGGCGATCTGCAACATCATGATCAATACGAGCAGCAAGTTGCAATCTCTCCCCACGAATCACATCAGCAGACTTTGTCGTTTGGTCGGCACGCATGCTCATCATTTGTGCATCAGCGGGGTGAGATGCCAACCATTCAGTAGTAAAACGAGTGTCGCTTAATGTCGCCATTTTTTCAGCCCGCTCATCTGCTGATAACGCACCTAGTTCATGCAGTGGATACGACGAACCACCAGCTCCCCCTGTTGAGGTGCATAACAACGCCAAACTTTCAACACGCATCGGAAATGTCACTGCGAACTCTTGTGCAACCATTCCGCCAAAACTGATGCCAACAACTGCACATGACTTCCAGCCCACATGATCAAGAAGTGCTGCAGCATCTGCTGCGTATTGCGCCATGGTGTACGGACCATCAGGAATGGATGTGAGCCCAAGACCGCGTTGGTCATGTGCAAGCACTTCACACTCCTTCGACAATGAACGAATCAGAAGTTCGGTGGACTGCAATGTTGCGCCAGACCCATTGAAAAACAACACCCGAGGGCCAGCACCAGAGATCTGGTAGTTGATGGAAATGTCATCTGACTCAAAGATCGGCATGGCTCAAGTCTCGCATTCGCGAGGGTATCCACCATTCACGGGCCGATTCACACCAACATGAACAGTCGTGCATACGTTTGTAGATGGAGTGAGACGATCACTCGCCGAACATCCTGAATCTCTTACGTGGCGCCGCGTCACCATGCCTGGTCTCGATGTTGCCTGGGTAGGCATGAACGTTCCCGTTATTGATACGGGTGGACGTCCGTGGGTGTGGGAAGTCGTGACACCTACTCAATACAACGCTTCAACTCGAATGCAAGACGACCCAATGGTGCTGCCTGTCGCTCATGACACCGTGGTTGCTGAGGTGAATCATCGCGATCACTCTGGGCCAATCATGCGAATGCAAGTGCCCGTGACCCACGCTCCCGACTCCATCAGCCTTCCCGCAGAACCAGCAGGGCCATGGTCTGTCAGCCTGGAAACGGGCTGGACTATCCAGGCACTTGGCTCTGCCGCCCAATGCTGGATTGACCGGGAGTCCCCCGGAACAGCCCGCCTTGAGACCCCTGAACCGCCACTTCCTGCCCGCCAGCGCTACCAGTTGCACCCCGCTATTGACTTCGAATCTTCTGCCTTTGACCGTTTGCTTACACTCGATCCTGATGACGCGGCCACAGTTACTTCCCTCTTGTCGCTCGTTCACGATGCGCTCACGCCGTACCGCTAGTTCTCTT
>CAIYTS010000258.1 GCA_903929185.1 uncultured Acidimicrobiaceae bacterium | reverse complement strand
TTCAAAAGGTGGCGCACTCATGATGCAGCTTGCCGATTCATGCCCGTACCGCATTTCTGCAATGGTCAATATCGATGGCATGCCAAGCAAGCGTCGTATGCCAGATGTTCCAGACCATGATCAGTCACGACTACTTGCAGATTCAATTGGTTCATGGCTTGATTTCCGTCACGAAGCCGCTGCGTCAGAACGCAAGCCGGGAACATTGGTTGACCTTGCACAACGCAGAGGAAAAATGAATCCTCGCCTTTCTATTGAGTGGCTCGAATACCTCGTCACAATCGGCGCACAACAAGATGCAGATGGTTGGCGTTGGAAACTTGATCCCACCATGCGCTTTGGTGGCTTTGGTCCGTGGCGTCCCGAGTGGGCATCATTACGAATGGCTGCACTTACAATGCCGTTCCTCGGATTACTCGGCACCATTGATGAACCAATGGGTTGGGGTGCTCGCCCACGTGATGTGTTGCCATGGATTCCTTCCAGCGGAAGACTCGAAGTTCTTGAAGGCATCGGCCACTTCATTCATGTTGAAGAACCTGAACGAGTCAGCAAATTGGTGTTGGAGTTTTTGTCATGAATACAGTGATGTTGCAACACAACAAAGTCACGCTGGCATTGCATGAAGTTCGTCCCGGAACTGGACGTCCATTGTTGTTTCTACACGGACTCGGCGAGAGCGCAGCCGCAATGTCAACGCTTGCTGTTGATTGGAAGGGCCCAGTGTGGGCACTTGATTTCACCGGCCATGGCGATTCATCTGTCCCCGCAGGTGGCGGTTATTCCTCGGAAATCCTTATGGCAGATGCAGATATTGCCCTACGACATATTGGTGAATCCACCATCGTCGGCAGAGGCCTAGGCGCGTACATTGCGTTTCTTATTGCAGGCGCGCGACCAACTTTGGTGCGCGGTGCCGTGTTGCTTGATGGACCCGGACTTGCTGGTGGAGCAATTCATGCAACGTCGAATACCGAGATCACATCAGGTGGCGATCGCACCGGAACAACTCCAGACCCATGGGCACTCATTGAGTTATCGCGTGATGCACGACCACCTACGTACACCACAACATTTGCACGACTTGCTGTGAGTGGTTCAGGAATTGCAGACCCAATCGCAGTTACATGCAAAGTTGCACCGCCGTGGGTGGAAGCAATTCGTGCAGAACCTGGCGTGATGATCGACATCACACTTCAAGATGCTTTAGATATTTACGCCGCTGTTTAAAAAGCCCGTACTGGACGCACGCTTGCAGACAAATCCTTCATATATGGCCCCTGGCGCCCAGTGACGAAGGTCTGATACCACGCGAACGCGCCAGACCCGTGGTGCTCAGATGAACTCCAAAACAGATCTTCAATAAAACCATTTCGAATTGTCCCACCAGCACATACGGTGCTGGGACCAGCTGCCTGGCCGGTGTTGCGTGCGTATTTGCACACCTCATTTAGTTCGTCTTTGGATGGCAAAAACCAATCAGATGCGGTTGCAGTTGCATAGATATCGGCAGCACCAGCTGCATAAGAAGTCTTAGCCATGCCACCCGCCTCAAAGCGAGCAACAATTGCAGCAGTCGCAGCTCGACCTGTGCCTAATGCAATGTACCCAAGAGAAGTTCCCGCATCAGATAAATACGAATTATCACATAAAGCGGATGCGTCTGGGCCACAAGTCGTGGTAAAGGCTGACCAAAAAAGAGGGAGTGATGCATTAGTAGGAGCGACCTCTAAATAGTCATACCCAGCAATCTCATTCGTCGAATCAACATACACAATAGTTCCGCCACCAGGACCTTGCACTCCGACCGCACATAACGTTGTTCCATCTGATCCACACACACTGCGCGCAGTGAACCCTGTCGGTGACGAAGTGCCAGCAGCACCTGTATCACCCTTTGCGCCAGTATCACCCGTGTCACCCTTTGCACCAGTCGCACCAGTCGCACCTTTCGCACCAGCAGCACCAGCAGCACCCGTGTCACCCTTCGCACCAGCAGCACCCGTGTCACCCTTCGCACCAGCAGCACCCGTGTCACCCTTCGCACCAGTATCACCAGTATCACCAGTATCACCAGTTTTGCCATCTGAACCAGTCTGGTTTAATACCACTTTTGTTTCAGACTTTACGCACGTTCCACTTTTGGCGTAGCGCAACATATTCGACTTCTTATCTGCACACACCGTCACCGTCTTTGTGGACGATGCAGCAATCACGCCAACACCACCGCCAACTGTGACACCAGCCAAAACTCCAACAAGAAACAACACTCCTGCCGACCTGTACGAATATCGCTTGTACGTATTAAAGACACTCATACTCAGCACTGTAAGCAACTTTGAACACGGTGACAAGCGTTCCAACCTGTACCGAATTCCAATTACGGCCCATCCGCACTTCGGTTTGGAATGACGCAGCGACTTCGTCGTTTAAATATCGCGCTGGGTAACAGCGTCAGCAAGTTCAAGCAGGGCTTCGTAGGCATCGCCGTGAATCAATTGCTTATCCAAAGACGCAACGGCTTCATCACGCAAAGAAACAATCAAGGATTCCATTTCGGCAACCGCGCCAGTTGCAGATACAACTTCTTGAACAGCTGATACGTCTTCACTTGACATTCCAGGTGTTCCGATGGTGTCGAGAATCTTCAGTTGCGATGCTGATGCAAGCGCGTACGCACGGGCCAACATCGGAGTTGGTTTCCCTTCCAGAAAATCTCCGCCGACAGATTTGCCTGTGATTGAAGAGTCTCCGAATGCGCCCAACATGTCATCACGCATTTGAAATGCATCGCCGAGTGGCAAGCCATATGCAGAAAACATCGGCATTAGTGCTGATCCGGCATCTGTATTCGCAGCGACGGCGCCAAGGTGCAGGGGGCGTTCGATGGTGTACTTGGCGCTCTTGTAACGGCAAATTCGTTCAGCAATTTCAATGCGGCGTTCGCGACGTGCCGAGCCGAGCGTGTCGAGATATTGACCAATATTCATTTCCATCCGGAGGTCATGCCAGATAGAACGAGCGACCGAAGATATGTTGTCCATCAATTGGTCAGACATGACATACGTGATGTCGCCTATAAGAATCGCTGCACCTTCGCCGAATCGACGCGATTCCCCCGCCAAATGTTCGGCACTGTGCATGTCCGACATGCGTCGATGAGTAGTGGTGTTGCCGCGGCGAGTCTCTGCATCATCAATGACGTCATCGTGGAAGAGGGCGAACACGTGCAACAACTCAATTGCCGCACCAATACGGAATTGTTGGCCGTCTGCTGGGTCACCGCCTGCAGCTACCCAACCCCAATGAGCGAATTGTGGCCGAAGGCGTTTCCCACCACCAAGAACCAACGATTCGATTTCGTCGAAAACTGTTTCAAGATCTTCGTCAATCCGAGTCCATGTGCGTCTTTCATTATCGACAGCAGTTGAGAGGACTTCATTAACGCGCGAAATAATTGCGCTGACTTCTCTCATTCGTCTTCGTCTTCTTCATCGAAGTCTGATTCTTCAAATTCAATGTCTGCGACAAGCGTGTCAACAGTGAGTTGAGCAGCGGTGATTCTTTCGTTGCACCAAGTAATGAGAAACGAGGCACGTTCTACTTTGGTAGCTAAGACATCAACATCAATTGAATTGGATTCAAGCTGAGACAAAATCGATTCGATCTCAGTCATCGCTTCTGCGTACCCTGCTGGTGCGGCTTGAGTTGTTTTCTTAGCGGCCATTAGGCAACTCCTTCTACTGTGCTGGTGATGCTGCCGTCGGCAAGCGCGGTGACAACGGTGTCACCTTTTTTGATATCGGAAATTGAACGAACAACATTGCCCGA
>CAIYTS010000257.1 GCA_903929185.1 uncultured Acidimicrobiaceae bacterium | reverse complement strand
TATCGATGCGTTTACGGGCAGCGGGGAAGCAGGCAAGTGCAAGAGCGCCAAAGCCAAGGCGGGCGATGGGCACAACACCGGTCGCCACATGGTCGATGGCAATGGCAATGAAGAGGAAAGAAGCACCCCATGTGAGGGCAACTGCTGAGGTCATGCCCCATTCCGTTGGCCCGAATTGTTGGGCGGTATCCCGCCCGAGGTTTGACTTTGTCACTTGCTCATTCTTGCCGTTCGCCATGGGCATTGGAGGCTTCATTTCACTAGTGTCATAAGGACTAGCTGGGAGTTCACATGGCAGACAATGACAACCACGACACAATCGACGCTCTTCAATGGGAAAAGCGGAAGTTTCCGCCGTCCGATGCGTTCAAGAAAGACACACTTGTCGCCGGAACTTTTCTCTATGACGAGGCCAATGAAGATTACGAAGCGTTCTGGGCGCGTCAGGCCAGTGAGCTTGTCTCATGGGATACGAACTGGGACACCATCTGTGAATGGAATTTGCCGTACAGCAAATGGTTTGTCGGCGGGAAACTCAATGTCTCC
Organism: uncultured Acidimicrobiaceae bacterium; assembly: GCA_903929185.1. GTDB lineage: Bacteria > Actinomycetota > Acidimicrobiia > Acidimicrobiales > Ilumatobacteraceae > UBA2093. The sequence goes on along the minus strand of CAIYTS010000257.1, from coordinate 3,750 downwards.
TACAACTGCCTCGACCGTCATGTCATTGCAGGCAAGGGCGACAAGGTCGCTTTTCATTTTGAAGGCGAACCGGGGGACACTCGAACAATCACATACTCGCAAATGCTTGACGAAGTGCAGAAGTTTGCAAACGTACTCAAGGGTCTCGGAGTAAACAAGGGCGATCGCGTCAACATCTATTTGCCGATGATTCCCGAAGCTGCAGTTGCCATGTTGGCGTGTGCACGTATTGGTGCAGTGCACTCTGTTGTATTCGGTGGTTTCTCATCACAGGCTTTGTCAGATCGTATTAACGACGCTGAAGCAAAAGTTCTCATCACTGCTGACGGCGGATATCGCCGTGGAGAAGTGTTCGCGTTGAAACCACAGGCCGATGAAGCAGTGGCGACTACTCCAACAATTACAGCCGTTGTTGTTGTGAAGCGCGGCGGCAATGACGTTGATATGCAAGCTGGCCGTGATCATTGGTATCACGAACTCATGGCAAATGCTGATGCAGTGTGCCCACCAGAGCCAATGGATTCTGAACAGTTGCTGTTCTTGTTGTACACCTCAGGTACAACAGGCAAGCCAAAGGGAATCATGCACACGACTGGTGGCTACCTCACGCACGTGACGTACACACATAAGTATGTGTTCGACTTGAACCCTGAAAAAGATATTTTCTGGTGCACAGCAGACGTTGGTTGGATTACCGGTCATAGCTACATCGTGTACGGCCCACTCAGTAACGGTGCAACACAAGTGATGTACGAAGGTGTTCCCAATTACCCAGCGAACGATCGCATGTGGGAAATCATCGAGAAATACAAAGTCACAATTTTCTATACGGCACCTACCGCAATTCGTACATTCATGAAGTGGGGCGTCGAAGAGCCAGCAAAACATGACTTGTCGTCACTGCGATTGCTCGGCAGCGTTGGCGAACCCATTAACCCAGAAGCGTGGATGTGGTACCACGAGAACATTGGTCTAGGAAATTGCCCCATCGTTGACACGTGGTGGCAAACGGAAACTGGCGGCATCATGATCAGTCCGCTTCCTGGTGCAACAACTACAAAGCCAGGTTCTGCCACGTTTCCATTGCCCGGAATTGGTGCAGAACTTCTTGATGACGAAGGACACGTGGTCACTCACGGCGGCGGTTATCTGACACTTACCCAACCATGGCCTGGCATGTTGCGCGGTATTTGGAAAGATCCAGAGCGCTTCCAAGATGCGTATTGGTCCCGTTTTGCTGGGCGATACTTCGCAGGTGACGGCGCAAAGTTGGACGACGATGGTTATCTCTGGTTACTTGGTCGTGTTGATGATGTGATGAACGTTTCTGGTCACCGCATCTCTACAACTGAAGTGGAAAGCGCGTTGGTGTCTCACCCAAGCGTGGCAGAAGCCGCAGTTGTTGGCGCAAACGATGCAACAACAGGACAAGCGATTATTGCGTACGTGACACTTGTCGGCGGCATGGAAGTTGATGAGCAGATTCTGCGTAATCACGTTGCATCAGAAATCGGTGCAATTGCTAAGCCAAAGACCATCTATTTCACACCGGATCTTCCAAAGACGCGCAGCGGGAAAATCATGCGTCGATTATTGCGAGATGTTGCAGAAGGTCGCAATCTAGGTGACACCACAACTCTTGCTGATGCAAACGTTGTGAACGAACTACAAAAGCGCGCGGCCGAAGCCCCAAGCGAAGACTAGTTAACGCAGCACTAACACCATTAGCGAAACACATAAAGTGGCAAGAATCCCTGTCATCCACTTGTTTTGTTTAGCTAACTCTTGATGTAGTGCAGTCACAATTTTGTATTCCAAGAGTTCAAGGTCTTTTTTGATATCTGACCTAATCAAGTTGAATTCAGTTTTGGTCGCAGCTCGGAAGAGTTCAATCTCGGTGTGTAGCCCATGGATGTCTGCTGTAGTGGCAATATTGTGCCAACCGTTCGGCGGCAAGTGACCCATGATTGTGTCTGAAACGTCCATGCCGAACTTCCTTTGGAATTGTTGCTCCATCTCAAGACGGCGCGACTCTGTTATTTCCATTGTAGATACTCCTTAGATCGGTGTCTAGGAGCGATGTGTGCGAAAAAAGTTAGTCGCGGAAATTTTCGAACTGCAAAGGCACGCCAAGGTCTTCGCCCTTAAGTAACGCCATCACTGCTTGAAGGTCGTCACGTTTTTTCCCGGTGACACGAACTTGCTCACCTTGCGTTTGGCTAGAGATTCCCTTGCCACCTTTTTCTTTGATCAACTTATTGATCTCGCGTGCCTTGTCAGAAGAGATACCGACTTTGACTGTGACCAACTGACGCACGGTGTCGCCCGATGCTTGTTCAAACTTGCCCCACTCGATGCCCTTCAATGACATTCCGCGCTTCACGAATTTTTCTTCCAGCAGTACGCGTACGGCGCGAGCTTTTTCTTCAGAAATAGTTTTGATGGTGATTACCAGTTCATTTTGGTCAATAGATGAGTCGGTTCCCTTGAAGTCAAAGCGCTGGGTCATCTCGCGCTGGGCCTGGTCCACTGCGTTGCGCAGCTCTTGGCGGTCGATGTCGGAAACAATGTCAAAAGAAGGCATGGGGTAGAAGGCTACATAGCCCGATATCCTTGCCATTCCATATGGGTCGGTGCCCGAGCGGCCAAAGGGAGCAGACTGTAAATCTGCCGGCACTGCCTTCGAAGGTTCAAATCCTTCCCGGCCCACCATGGCCACGACTGGCTAGTCGTGGCGGGTATGTGACCCCGTCGAATTTCGACGGGGTTTCATGCTGTCTGGCCCGAAATTAGGGATTTTCGTGCAAAAGGCACTGCATCACGGCCACATCGAGCCATTTATTGAATTTTCGGCCGATTTGGCGCTCAATTCCGACTAATTGGAATCCAAGGGCTTCATGGAGGGCAATAGATCCCTCAGAAAGAGTGGTAATTCGGGCCATGACGGCATGAAATCCACCATCGGCGGCAGATTTCAATAAATGGGACAGCAGAATCCGACCAATTCCCTGGCGGCCGAGGTCACGGCGGATATAGATGGAATCTTCCACTGAGGTGCGGTAGGCAGCACGTTCCTTATATGGGGACAGGGCCCCGAAGCCAACAACCTCGCCAGCAAGCTCTGCCACGTAGACACAAAAGGCCCCTTCGCGGGCTTCTTGCCAGGCCAATTGATCTTCGAGAGTCCGTGGAACTAGGTCAAAGGTGGCAGTTTCGTGCTCGACCTCATAGTTATAGATGGCCCGAATCGCCTCGGCGTCGGAGGGGGTCGCATGGCGAATGAGAACTTGTTGCACAGTCACAAAACCTAGTGCCGTTCGCCCTCTTGCACCGATAACCTTTTTAGTCCGGCTCGTGGGGGCTTTCTCCACGCGCACGCCCTCTTAGCTCAGTCGGTAGAGCGTTTCCATGGTAAGGAAAAGGTCGTCGGTTCGATTCCGACAGAGGGCTCCGCCATCTGGCTTGCTAGATGGTTGAACGACTATTACGCCAAGGCGGCGTAGCTCAGTTGGTCAGAGCATCCGGCTCATAATCGGAAGGTCATCAGTTCGATCCTGATCGCCGCTACGAAAATATAAAAACAAAGAAACATCTTGCAAGGAGCAGAAAATGAGCAAAGCAAAGTTTGAGCGTAATAAGCCACACGTAAATATCGGAACCATGGGTCATATCGACCATGGCAAGACCACATTGACCGCAGCGATTTCAAAGACGTTGGCTGATCGTGGGTTGGCTGATTACACCCCGTTT
>CAIYTS010000256.1 GCA_903929185.1 uncultured Acidimicrobiaceae bacterium | reverse complement strand
TGTGTAGAACTGACAGATCAATCTTGGCGACATGGCGTCCGTACGGTTCAAGAAACTCATCATCGATTCCTAACTGACCAGCAATGTCAGACAGCGGCGCGGTGGAAGCGGCCTGGGCAATCTCTAGGTCAGAAGGAAATGGCACATCTGAAGTCTCTCCTAACAGCCACACTCCTGCCAAAGTGAAGTGACTTTCCGTCGACGAAGGCTCCGTGTCGTAGCCTTGGAGCACCAGCGAAAGGCAGTCATGGGACTCATAAAGACACTTCGATCAGTGGCAAGTTTTTCCATACCTACCTTGTCACGCCACAAACGTCGCTTTAAACGCGCGGCCAATATCGCTGACCTTCGCCTCATTGCCAAAAGTCGTCTCCCTCACGGAATCTTTGACTACATCGATGGCGCCGCAGAAGACGAGATCACAATGCGTCGCAATTCTGCAGCATTCCAGCAATATGAATTCGTCCCACGCGTTCTTCGAAACGTTGCAGGCATTGACACCACCACATCGTTTCTTGGCCGAACACTTGAATCTCCACTCCTCTTTTCTCCCACCGGATTTACGCGAATCGCGCATTCGCAAGGGGAACTTTCTGTTGCACGTGTAGCAGCCCACCACGGCCTGCCCTATTGCTTATCTACATTGTCAACGCGCTCAATCGAAGAAGTTGCAGCCGTCAGCACCGGGCCAAAATGGTTTCAGGTGTATGTATGGCGTGACCGCGGATTAGTAAAAGATATGTTGACTCGCGCGCAAGCAAGCGGGTACGAAGCAATCATGATCACTGTTGATACTGCAGTACTTGGCCGACGCGAGCGCGATGTGCGCCGCGGCTTTACTCTTCCTCCAAAGCTGGGGCCAGGCACCATCATCGATGGCATCACTCACCCGGCGTGGACGTGGGATTTCATCCGCAATGAGCCAATTACCTTTTCGAACATCACAGACCCCAATGCCAGTTCTGCAGGCACAGCAGTCAACTTGTCGTATTTCATTTCTCAACAATTTGATCCGGGTTTGTCATGGGACGATCTTGAATGGTTCCGAGCCAATTGGAACGGCCCCATCATTCTCAAAGGCGTGCAGTCTGTTGCCGATGCAGTCCTTGCCCAGAAACATGGAATCGACGCCATTGCGTTGTCTAATCACGGTGGACGTCAACTTGATTCTGCTCCTGTTCCTCTTGATCTTCTTGCGCCAGTCGCTGCGGCAACAGGCGGCACGTTGCCGCTGATTTGTGACGGCGGCATTCGCCGTGGCAGCGACATCGTGAAAGCCATTGCACTTGGTGCTTCTCTTTGCACAATGGGACGCAGTTACCTCTACGGGCTCGGTGCCGCAGGTGAGCCAGGAATCGAACGTGCGCTTTCCATGTTGACTGATGACATGACACGCACCATGTCGTTGTGCGGTGTGCGCAATATTTCTGAAATAACTCCAGAACTTCTGTCTCTCGTACCGGCCGGACGCATCTAATGAATGAGTACTCGTACATCACGGGTGAAGAACGCCCAGTTGAGGTTCTCGTTTTCCGAATGGATCCAGCCGTTGTAGACGAATTCATTCGCATAGACCACGACGTATGGACTCTTGGCGAAGCACATATGGAAGGCCTCGCAGATATTCCATTTCTGTCAAAAGAGGTATGGCTCGACAGCAGTAAGCCCGGTGAAGTCACCATTGTGTTTGTGTGGGACACCCAAAATGCGTGGGATGTCGTGGGCAATGTTGAGTTTCAGAAAAAACTGCAGACTGAATTTGATTCCCGCTTCCCACATCCAGTCGAACTCATTGCCGCACCTCATGAAGATTCACATTTTGGCATTCACCGTGTCACCCGATTTGAGAGACTAGAAAAATGAGTGAACTTCTTGACGTCTCGTCTGCACGCACTATTGGAGAACTGGGAGACGTTGGCCCTCTTTCAATTGGTTGCTGGCGCCTCACCGGATCTGATGCTGAAAACACAGCGGTCATTTCTGCTGCAGTTGATGCAGGCTTGACTCTGATTGACAACGCCGATGTGTACGGCCTTGACTGGGGCGGCACTCACTTTGGTGCATGCGAAGAAGCACTGGGAAGAGTTTTTACTTCTATTCCTGGTCTGCGCGACAGAATTGTTCTTGCCACCAAAGGCGGCATCATCCCCGGAGTTCCGTACAACTCATCCGCTGAATACATCACCAGTGCGTGCGAAGCATCCCTGTCACGAATGGGTGTTGACCATGTCGACCTGTATCAAATACATCGGCCTGACCACTTCACCCATCCTGAAGAAATTGCTCAAGCGTTCAATTCTTTGAAATCCCGTGGTCTCGTTCGTGAATTCGGAGTCTCGAACTACACAGTCGCCCAAACACTTGCACTTAACGCCTTCGTTGATAACGGTCTTGCAACAACACAACCTCAATTGTCGGCAACACATCTTGATGCATTGCGCGACGGCACTCTCGACTTGTGCATGGAATCCGGCATCACTCCCCTTGCATGGAGCCCACTTGCCGGCGGTGCATTAGCAACTGGCCAAGGCGTATCGCCCGCATTGCTGACAGTGCTTGATGAACTATCCGCTCGAGAAGGTGTCACACGGGCAGCAATTGCTATTGCTTTCGTGCTCGCGCACCCATCGCGCCCCGTAGCAATCATCGGCACTCAGACTCCATCGCGTATCTCAGAATTAGCACTAGCCACATCAGTGTCACTTACTCGTACCGATGTATACGCAATCATCCAAGCCAGTGACGGATCACCTTTGCCATGAGCGAAATCAGTTGGTTCAGCGCGTTATGCGATGACGACTACGAACAATTAGGAGTTGTCGATACCAACCTGCAAAGCAGCTGGAACCACTGTTCCGACATTGTTCGCACCGTGCATGACGCCGGCTTTGACAACGTTCTGCTTCCCTCCGGATACGACCTTGGTATAGACACGCTTGCATTCGCCTCTGCAATGGCACCAAGCATCACAAACATGAAGCTACTCACTGCCATTCGGTGTGGCGAAGTATGGGTTCCGCAATTGGCGCGTCAACTTGCAACGCTCAATCAAATTCTTAACGGCAGGCTTTCCATCAACATCATTTCCTCAGAAATGCCTGGCGAATCTCTTGATGGCCCTCACCGATACGCACGCACAATCGAGACAATGAATTCACTGCGCACATTGCTCAATGGTGAACGTCTTGATATCGACGGCGAATTCATTCAGCTTCATCTTGATGCACCTCGCATCTGTCGTGAATCACCACAAGCTCCACAGTTCTACTTCGGTGGTTTAAGTGATGAAGCACGTGACGCCGCAGCCGCTGCTGCAGATGTGTACCTCATGTGGCCAGATACTGAAGATGCCATTGCTGAGACCATCGCAGATCTTCGCTCGCGTGCTGGCGCCTACAACAGATCATTGAAGTTCGGATATCGAGTGCATGTCATAGTTCGCGATACAGAAGACGAAGCACGAGACGCAGCTGCACACTTAATCTCAGCAGTCGACGTAGCAACTGGCGATGCCATTCGTTCACGCTCACTCGACAGCTCCAGTGTCGGCGTTCGTCGTCAAGCCGAACTGCGGGAATCTGCCGGCACTGACGGCTTCGTCGAACCCAACCTCTGGACCGGTATCGGCAAAGCCCGCAGCGGTTGCGGGGCAGCCATTGTGGGCACACCTCAACAAGTCATTGAAAAGATTCGTAGATACGAAGCCATGGGTATTGAAGCCTTCATTTTCTCGGGATACCCGCATAAGCAAGAGGCACAACGCTTTGCAGAACTTGTTCTACCGCACCTCAATCACGGACCGCTGTAAAAAACCGTCTACAGTCGCACCATGAGCGACATCACATCACTTCCAGCCGAGTTCCTTTTTCACATCAGTGCAACTCTGAACCCACCCATCGTGGTTCCAAATGGCCCTAACGGCACACGCGTCATTGTGCGCGTCACAGGCGGAACTGTGAAGGGTCCAAAACTCAACGGAACCGTTGTTGATCTTGGTGCCGACTGGCTCACCATGCGCGCCGATGGCACTGCACAACTTGACGTGCGAATTGTCATCAACACAGATGATGGTGCAGCCATTCATGTGTCATACAAGGGCATCATGGCTCCAGACGCAGACGGCAAGCCACGCATCATTACAGCACCACTTTTCGAGACCGGCGACGAGCGTTATGCCTGGCTCACACAGATGCAGGCAATCGCTATTGGTGCTCCTGGCCAAAACGTGGTCGATTACGACATCTACCGCTTGGTGTAGACGAACCTATAGAAGACCACGCGTCATGCGCGAGATCATCACATGCCATTTATCCATATCAATAGATTCACTTGACACGTCATTGACAATCAATCCCAAGCTGTACGCCTGAATAAACACTGCAACGGAACCCGGGTCAAGGTCTTCACTAACGAACTCTTTCGCTTTCATTTCACGCACTAAGTCGGCGATTGCCCCAGTGAGCCGTGCCTGAGTTGGCGCAAGTGCATTCTTCATTTTTTCAGAGTGTCGTGCGCCGGCAAGAATTTCAATTCGATCAGCGCGGCGAACCGAACGGGCCGGATCATGCGTTGCACGCGATATAAAATCAAGTCGATCGAACATATCTTCACGAGACGTCGCCGCAAGCAACACCCGAGTCAACGCTTCAATATCCTCTTCGACATATCGCGCAAATCGCAGGACTTGGGCCTGCATGATCACATCGTGAAAATCTTCAAAATGGTGATACAGGGATCCTTTGGAAATATTCGATGTTTCCAGCAGTTGTTCCACCGTGAAACCCTGTGATCCATGCTCGTCAATAAGAGTTGCTGCTGCTTCAGTTAGGTGAACCTTTGTGGGATGAGTGTCGCGCACATGTCTATTCAATCACCGTCTATAGGTCTCAGATGGCATGATAGAGAGATGGCACATCTTGAACGGCACGCATCGCATCGCATCGGACTACTACGAGCAATGGTCCTCGGCGCAAACGATGGCATTATCTCCACCGCATGTTTGGTACTCGGCGTAGCGGCTGCCGACTCGAGTCGCACCGCAATTCTCACTGCTGGAATGGCTGGTCTCGTAGCCGGTGCAGTTTCTATGGCACTCGGAGAATATGTCTCTGTTAGTTCGCAACGCGACTCTGAACAAGCAGACATTGCCAAAGAAAAATGGGAACTGGAAACCATGCCAGAACATGAACTCGATGAGCTCACCATGATCTATGCAAACAAAGGACTCCCTCATGCCATGGCCCGCGAAGTTGCAGAGGAACTCACAAAAAACAATGCCCTCGCTACTCATCTGGCAGAAGAACTGGGCATCACTGGTGCCACTCTCGCCAATCCACTCGAAGCTGCAGTTGGGTCAGCTGGCGCTTTCACTCTTGGAGCCGCCATTCCGCTCATCACTATTGCCGTAGGAAGCGCGGCTTCCCGGATGGCCTTGACGCTAACCGTGGTAACTCTTGCCCTAATAGGCCTTGGCTATACCAGTGCCCGTTTCGGCAAAGCCAGCACCGCAAAACCGATTCTCCGTGTCGTTGTTGGAGGCCTTGTTGCCATGGGAATCACCATGGCCGTCGGCAAAATCTTCGGAGCCGCAGTCGCCTAACGCCCACTTTGCACTCCCCCTTCATAAACAGCGAGACTGTATGAATGAGCGCACCCTCCACCACAGATAAAGACACTGCCCGCATTGATGCGGCTCTCGATGCCCTTCTTGCAGAGTTCGACCCGAAAAAAGTCGACAACATCACATTCCGTGGAGCACGGTTTGACAAAGGTCTTGCCTGGGTACATTTCCCAACTGGCCACGGTGGTCTTGACATGCGTCCCGATCTCAACCGTCGTGTCGAAGAGCGACTTCGTGCAGCTGGTGCCGCACCACAAGACCCTGCAACGTTCTTCATTGCGCTCGCTGGTCCAACCATCGCAACTCACGGAAGCGAAGAAGTGAAGAAGCGTTTCCTTCGTCCCATGTTTACCGGTGAAGAAAAATGGTGTCAGTTGTTTTCAGAGCCAGGCGCCGGAAGCGACTTCGCTGGTCTTGGCACAAAAGCAATTCGCGACGGAGACGAATGGATCATCAACGGACAAAAAGTGTGGAACACACTTGCGCACCTTGCGGACTGGGGAATGCTCGTTACGCGTACAGACCCTGATGCACCGAAACACAAAGGCATGACCTACTTTGCACTTGACATGCACGCACCTGGTGTTGAAGTACGTCCACTTCGTCAAATAACTGGCGAAGCCGAATTCAATGAGGTCTACATGACCGACGCGCGCGTACCTGATGCACATCGTGTTGGCGAAGTAGGCGAAGGATGGCGTGCAGCACTCACCACCCTGATGAACGAGCGCACCGCAATTGGTGGAGGCGGCGGCGGAAGCGCAAAGCGCCGTGGCCCAATCGATGAAACCCTCAAGATTTGGAAAGAAAAGCCTGAGAATCAGCGCAATGCTGCTGACAAAGACACAATGATGCACCTGTTCTGTGCAAGCGAAGCTCTTCGCTACACAGTGATGCGCGGAGCACAAGCTGCAAAGGCCGGCAACCCCGGACCTGAGGGCTCGATTGCCAAACTCATGTCAGCAGATTTCAACAAGAAGGTCACTGAGTTCACATTGCAACTCATGGGCGCCGACGCAATGATCGATTACGACTTCACATTCCGTCGTCCTGACACATTGTCAGTCGACGGTTCCTTTGGCGGACCTCGTCATTCATTCTTGCGTGTACGTGCAAACTCCATTGAAGGTGGCACAAGCGAAATCATGCGCAACATTCTTGGTGAACAAGTGCTTGGCCTTCCTGGCGAGCCACGCGTTGACAAAGACATCTCATGGAGCAAAGTTCCTCGTAGTTAATTCCGCACACACAAAAGGGCCACTGCCGCAGCAGTGACCCTTCAGTGGAGGAAATATTTAGTGGCGAATTACGCGGCGCGAAGGCCGGTAAGTCCCTTGCTGATAAATGACACAATCGCGTCTTTGACAGGAATCATGCCGTAGACGATGCAACCGTCAACACAGATGGTCATCCATGATGCGCGCATGCTGCCGGTCATTGCAGTCACAATGCTGATGTTGAGTGCCCAAACAAGTCCGATACTGACTGCCAACATGACGTGGTCGCCCAGAATAGGAATGCGGTTGATAATGGCGTCAATCTTCAACGTGCGGGTGAGCGAGTGAAACACTGGCATAACCGCTCCGAGAAGGATGGATAAAAGGATAAGTGATCCAAGGGTGTACATGAGTTGCCTCTTTCGAGTCAGACTCCGCCTACCAAGAATGTAACGAATGTCACATCACTAGTGGTGGATATCCACAGGGTGGGGACAACCCATGATTTCTGGGGGTTGCGGGCGGTCTATGGTTCATTCATGATTCGCCTACGCCAGATAGCCCTCGTTGCCCACAGCCTTGACCAGGCCATCTCAGACATCTCTGCGGCCCTTGATGTCGACGTGATCTACCGCGACCCTGGGGTGGGCTTCTTCGGGCTTCACAACGCACTTTTCTGTATTGGCGACCAATTCCTCGAAGTGGTCTCCCCCATTCAAGAAGGCACCACAGCGGGTCGTCTGCTCGAGAAATTGGGCGGTGATGGCGGATACATGGCTCTATACGAAGTGGATGATCTAGACGCGCGCATCGACCACGTGAAGTCACTCGGTATTCGTACGGTGTGGGAAGGCACTGGCGATGCGATTCGCGGACGTCATTTACACCCGCGCGACACAGGCGGCACATTGGTGTCACTAGACCAACCAGACATTGCAGGTGAATGGGCATGGGGCGGACCGCAATGGAAATCTCGTCGTGCATCAACAGTTGTGTCAGCAATTGATTCATTCACTGTGTCAGTACCTGACGCAATTTTCTCTCGCGCGCATTGGACGCAACTCGGTATCAATGAAGTTGTTCGTTTTGTTCCGTGTGGTGAGCAGCCAGAGGGTCTCACCGAAGTAACTATGAAATGTGTTGACTCTTCGCGCGACGGTGAAACATTTCAGTTGTGCGGCATCACAATCACATTGAAGGCGTAGCAGCTAATTCCCAGAGTTTGAATGCACAACGCCACCAACAACAGTGGCGAGTACTGAAATATCTTTGATCTCCATTGGGTCAACTGCACACGGGTCAGCATCAAGCACTGCGAAGTCTGCAAACTTGCCCACTTCGATGGAGCCGTATTCGTCATCACAATGAAGCAGATACGCAGAACCGATAGTCATTGCCTTCAATGCATCAAGCGCTGAGATTCTTTCCGCTTCACCTAAGACATGACCGGTTGAGGTAACACGGTTCACTGCGCACCACATGGTGAACAACGGAGCTAACGGCGTCACTGGTGCATCACTATGGATGGAGTGTGGAATGTCCATACGAACCGCAGTACCAACAGCGTCGAGATGCCGAGCTTTTGCAGGCCCCATAGTGTCGTGACGATGCGTATCACCCCAGAAATACAGGTGATTTGCAAACAAGTTCACACAAATGCCAAGAGTCTTGATTTTGCGAAACATGGCATCTGTTGCCATTTGTACATGCTCTAAACGGTGGCGGTGATCAAAACGAGGGTGAGCTTCAAGGAGACGACGGTAGATATCGACACCGACTTCTATGGCTTCGTCTCCATTGGTGTGCATTGCTAACTGATAGCCAGCCTTGTGAAACGGAAGCATCAACTTGTACAAGTCTTCTGGGTCACCAAGCCACAAACCATTTGGTGAGCCACAGCAATAGCCAGGCCAATTCATTCGTGCAGTACGGCCCTGAATAGAACCATCAGCAATGAACTTCAACGGGCCCATTGCGAACTTCTCAGAATTGAACTGTTCAAGGTCGACTAAAAGGTTTGAAATCTCGTTAGGACTAAGACGCAACGACATGAACGTTGCAAGCGGCGCATACCGAACTCGAGTTGGAAAACCTGGGTGATTAACGACATTGGCGAACCCTTCGATGGATTTTTTTGTCGCAATGTTTGCAAGGTCAGTCACCATGGTGCAGCCAGCTTGGCGAGCAAGATGACCGCCGTCCCAGATTGCGCTTTCGCCACCGGCATCTAGATTCACATGAACCCCAAGAAACATTGCGAGCGCTAGCTCGCGAATCTCTCCCGTGATGTTTCCGTTCTCATCGCGATGCACGCCTTCGTCTGTAGTTGTGTTGTCCACTCCGGCACGCGCCAACATCGCGGAGTTTGCATGACCAACATGTCCATTGCTTTGCATCACCCAGATGGGACGAGTTTCTGAAACAGAATCAAGCATCTCAAGAGTGAGTGTTTGCGAACCCACCATTGATACGTCGAACCCAACTGCAATCAGAGATTCCGACTGGTCTTTCATTTCGCCATGTGCTTTGTGAAGTCGTTCAACGATGGCCTCAACTGTTGGACAGCCTGGTTGAACTGAGCCGTCAACCTGACGCCGCGAGTACGAGCCCACCCATGGGAAGCGAGACAATGAACCTTCGCGAACGATGTGGCAATGAGCCTCAATGAAGCCCGGCACTATCACTGATTCTGCGAATTGATTATCAATTGTGATGTCATGGCCTTCGAGGTCTGCGAGCACCTGGTCAAGCATGCCCGTATGAAGAACTCTGCCGCCTTGAACGGCTACGGCATTGGCCTCAGCCACTGCCGAATCAAGAGTGACAACGGATCGCGCCGTGAACACTGTGACGCTCATATGGTTCCCACTTCCCGACTACATACAAATTGTACAAGAATGGGCATATGACTATGCAACTAGACCCACACACAGACATCGCCTCAATTTCAGGCACGGTGGCAAAACTTCGCAATACATACAACTCACGAATCACACGTCCATTGGCATGGCGTCGTCAACAACTTCAGAACATGATCAAGATGCTGGACGACAATGAAGCTGAATTGCTTGAGGCACTCAAAGTGGATCTTGGAAAACCAACAGCAGAAGGATTCATTACCGACCTTGCCTTCGTTACTGGCGAAATCAAGTTAATGCTCAAGAATCTCAACAAGTGGAACAGCACCGAGAAAGTTCCGACTCCTTTGGTTGCCATGCCAGCAAAATCAGTTCTTATTCCAGAACCACTCGGCGTTGTCTGCGTTATTGCGCCATGGAACTACCCAGTGCAATTGTTGTTGGTTCCAGCAGCTGGCGCTATTGCAGCGGGCAACACAGTCATCATGAAACCATCTGAAGTGTCTCCAACTGTGTCGGGTGTTCTTGCTCGTTTGGTGCCGCAGTACCTAGACACCACTGCTGTCTCATTGATTGAAGGTGGCGTACCAGAGACCACCGAGTTGTTGGCACAAAAGTTTGACCACATCTTTTACACCGGCAATGGGAAAATCGGTCGCGTAGTTATGGCAGCTGCAGCTGTGAACCTCACACCAGTCACATTGGAACTTGGCGGCAAGAGCCCAGTCATCATTGACAAGAGCGCCAATATCGAAGTTGCGGCTCGTCGCATTGCATGGGGCAAGTGGCTGAATGCCGGCCAAACATGCGTTGCGCCTGACTATGTCTTGGTCGACTCTTCTGTTGAAGACAAATTTGTTAATGCACTACGCACTTCAATTACTGACTTCTACGGTGAGAACCCTCACACCAGCGACAGCTACGGACGCATTGTTTCTCCACGACACTTCGACCGACTTGTCTCATTGATGACAGGTGGAACCCCAATTATTGGTGGCGAATCAGCCGCTGCTGATCGCTATGTTGCCCCGACTGTTCTTGGCAATGTCAACCTGAATGCACCAATCATGCAAGAAGAAATATTCGGACCACTTCTTCCGATCATCAGCGTGAAAGATACGAACGAAGCAATCGAGTTCATCACAAGTCGTGATCACCCATTGGCGTTGTATGTCTTTGCAGAGAACAGTTCAGTGGTGAATGAAGTTCTCGAACGCACCACTGCAGGCGGAGTTACTGTAAACGGAACCTTGTTGCACCTCACTAGCCCTCACTTGCCTTTTGGTGGCGTTGGCGAAAGCGGAATGGGTGGATATCACGGGAAATCCGGAGTACGCATTTTCCAGCACATGAAGCCAGTTTTGAAGCGCGGCACAAAGATTGATCCGAAGATCTCTTACCCGCCGTACACAGAACGCAAGCTGAAGTTGTTCCGCAAGGTACTGTAAGCACTTCCACTACAAAGAAATCACATCATGAAATTTGCCATCGCATTTGCCAACACCGGACCATTCATCAACCCCGACAAAGCGGTTGTCATGGCCCAGGCAGCCGAAGCCGCAGGGTTTGAATCATTGTGGACAGTGGAACACGTTGTGGTCCCTGCTGATTACCAATCTCCGTACCCTTATAGCGATACAGGCAAAATGCCCGGCGGTGATGATTCCCCTATTCCAGATCCGCTGATCTGGCTGACGTATATCGCTGCGGCAACACAAGCAATCAATCTTGCAACAGGAATTCTCATTTTGCCGCAGCGCAACCCAGTGGTGCTTGCAAAGGAACTGGCAACTCTTGACTTCATGTCTAACGGGCGCATGCTTCTTGGTACAGGCGTTGGCTGGATGAAGGAAGAGTTTGATGCAATCGGCGTGCCGTTCAATGAACGTGGAAAGCGCAACGATGAAAACATCGCTGCGATGCGCGCACTATGGACAGAAGAAAAGGCGTCGTACCACGGCGAGTTCGTCAACTTCGACAACTGCATCTTGCGACCACAACCAGTCAAAGGCTCTATTCCCATTCATATCGGTGGCAGTACGGACATCGCCGCAAAGCGTGCTGGTCGCTTGGGCGATGGTTTCTTTCCGGCTGGTGGCAGCCACGAGGAACTTGCCCGCTTGATTGCCATCACACGCGAATCAGCCATCAAACATGGCCGTGATCCAAAGGACGTTGAGATTACAACTGGTGGCAATGGCGCAATTGGCCCGAACGCACTAGAAGAAATCAGCGCACTTGAGGCTCTTGGTGTCGAACGAGTCATTGTGCCTGCGTTCTTGTTCTACCGCGGAACAGCTGACACACTCGCTCAATACGGCGAAGACATCATCAGCAAAGTCAACTAATTAGTCAACGTCAGTTGCAGCTCCAGAGAACTGCGACTGATACAAACGGAAGTACGCACCGCGCGAAGCAAGTAGTTCTTCATGAGAACCTTGCTCCACTATCCGGCCATCTTCCATTACAAGAATCACGTTTGCGTCACGAATTGTGGACAGTCTGTGCGCAATGACAAAGCTTGTGCGTTGGCTACGCAATGCCACCATGGCACGCTGAATAAGTACTTCAGTTCGTGTGTCTACTGAGCTTGTTGCTTCGTCGAGAATAAGAATTGTTGGGTCAGCCAGGAATGCGCGAGCAATGGTAAGCAGCTGCTTCTCGCCGGCGCTCACTGCCCCGCCTTCGTTGTCCAAAATGGTGTCGTACCCCATTGGCAACGACTGAACAAAGCGATGCACATATGTGGCCTTTGCTGCAGCACGTATTTGCTCTTCTGTCGCTGACGGCTTTCCATAGGCAATGTTCTCGCGAATGGTTCCGCCAAAGAGCCACGTATCTTGCAACACCATGCCGATGTTTGAACGTAATTCACTACGCGGCATAAGCGAGATGTCTCGGCCATCAAGTGTGATGCGACCACTGTTCAGTTCATAGAACCGCATAATGAGGTTCACCAATGTGGTTTTGCCAGCGCCCGTTGGCCCCACAATGGCAACAGTGGTTCCTGGTTCAGCCACAAGCGACAGGTCATCAATCAGCGGTCGGTCGGGGTTGTACGAAAAGCTGACATTTTCAAACGCAACACGTCCCTGAACTGGCGGAGAAGCAACCAACTCAGCTTCGGCACTTTCCTCTTCGGCGTCCAAAACCTCAAAGACACGTTCCGCAGAAGCGACACCTGACTGCAACACGTTCATCATTGATGCGGTTTGAGTCAGCGGTTGAGTGAACTGACGTGAGTACTGAATAAATGCTTGCACATCACCAAGCCCCATAGAACCGGACGCAACACGAATACCGCCCACGACAGCAATCATGAGGTAGTTCAAGTTGCCGACAAACATCATGGCTGGCTGAATAGAGCCTGAAATGAACTGCGCACCAAACCCTGCTTCGTAGAGCTTCTCGTTTGTAGTTGCGAAACGGTCCTCAACGCTGCGTTGGCGGCCAAAAGTCTTCACAATCGCATGACCGGTAAACGTTTCTTCAATCAAGCCATTCAACGCTCCGGTGTGTGACCACTGGGCAATGAACTTCTGCTTTGACCGACGGGCCAGGCGATTCATCGTGGTGATTGATAACGGCACAGTGATGATTGCAATGATGGCCAATATTGGAGATAAGGCAAGCATCATGATCAACACGCCAGCAATGGTGAGCAACGAAGTAATGAGTTGACTCAATGACTGCTGCAAACTCTGGGAAATATTGTCAATGTCATTAGTGACACGACTCAACAGGTCACCTCGCGAATGACGGTCGATATAGCTCAGTGGCAACTTGTGAATTTTTGCCTCAACGTCTGCGCGCAAAGTAAACATGGTGCGCTGCACCACACCAGCAAGCATGAAGGTCTGGCTATACGCCAGGACGAACGACAGGACATACAAACCAAGCGCGAGTTCCAGCGTGTGATGCAACGACGTGAAATTTACGCCCATTTGGCCGTCACGTTTCGTGAGTCCGTTAAACAAAATGTCCGTGGCATGACCAAGGATTCGTGGGCCGAGTACCACCAGAGCAACGCTGACAACTGCCAAAAACATAATCAGCATCACGAGGAACTTTTCATCCGCCATCAACCGGATTAAACGCTGTGCGGTCGCTGAAAAGTTCTCCGATTTTTCTACAGGCATTCCCACTGTGCTCATACGTGATGTACGCAGTTCAGAACCCGGCATGTGCTGGGCTGGTTTTTCGTCTTTTGTTTCGTTCTCAGTGCTCATATCGCACCCTCGTTCACTGCAGCTTGTGACTCAACGATTTCTTGGAATGTAGGGCAGGACGCCAACAATTCATCATGGGTACCGAGACCAACGCAGGCACCATCTTCGAGCACCAGAATTTGGTCTGCATCACGAATAGTGGAAACACGTTGAGCGACTATCACAACAACGGCATCGCGAACTGACGGGGCCAACGCCTCGCGCAATCGAGCATCCGTGGCTAGGTCAAGCGCTGAAAACGAGTCGTCAAACAGATAGATCTCTGGGTGACGAATAAGCGCCCGTGCAATAGCTAGGCGTTGACGCTGTCCACCGGATACGTTAGATCCACCTTGTGCGATGACGGCATCAAGCCCACCTGGCATTGCGCGTACGAAGTCTTCGGCTTGTGCAGTGCGTAATGCGGCCCACATCTCTTCTTCAGTGGCGTCTTCTTTGCCGTAGCCCAAGTTGCTGGCAACTGTGCCTGAGAACAAGTACGGCTTCTGAGGAACTATTCCGACCCGTGACCACAATGCTTCAGGAGCAAGGTCACGCACATCAACACCGTCGAGCAATACAGCCCCACTCGTCGCGTCAAACAAACGCGGGATCAGACTGACCAATGTTGTCTTGCCGGAACCGGTACTTCCGATAACGGCAAGTGTTTGGCCTGCCCTCACAGTGAAAGAAACATTGTCAAGAACAGGAAGTTCCGCGCCTGGATAATGAAAACCAACGGATTCGAACTGCAGAACAGCGGTCTGTTGTAGTTCTGTGATTGCGTTCTCCGAGACAACAACCGACGTTGGAGTATCAAGTACTTCTTGAATTCGCTCGGCGCTAACCGATGCTCGTGGGATAAGCGCCGCCATCCATGTGGCCATCATTACTGACATCAAGATCTGTGTGAGATACGTCAGAAACGCAATCATCGCACCGGGCTTCATCAGGCCGTCATTGATTCGATCTGACCCAAACCACACAACAGCAACGCTTGAGATATTGATAATCAGAGTTGCCGTTGGGAACATCAAGGCTTGTAAGCGACCACCGCGTAATGCCACTTCAGTGACTGCTGCGTTTGCATCACTGAAGCGCTTCTTCTCTTCTGGCTCACGTACAAAAGCGCGGACAATGCGGATACCAGTGAGCTGTTCGCGAAGAATTTCGTTGATGCGGTCAATTCGCTCTTGCATCTTGCGAAATGATGGCACCATGCTGCCAATGATGAGTCCAAGCAGCACAGCAAGAATTGGAATGGCAAACATCAAGATGCGCGACAACCCAAGGTCTTGATGCATCGCAAGGAACACACCACCAATTGAGGTGAAGGGCGCACTGAGCAACAAGGTGCAGGTCATCAACACCAGCATTTGCACTTGCTGCACATCGTTAGTGATTCGCGTGATCAGTGAGGGCGCTCCGAATTGTGCAACTTCTCGAGCAGAAAAATCGTTCACCTGGTGAAACAGGCTTCGCCGCACGTCACGCCCGAACCCCATGGCAACTTTTGAACCGAAATAGACAGCGGTAACAGAGAAGGCCACTTGAAGGACCGTGACCAGCAACATGATTCCGCCGATGCGCCAGATGTACCCCAGGTCCTCTTTCACGATGCCGTTATTGATGATGTCTGAGTTCAAGGTGGGCAGGAATAGCCCCGCAACTGCCTGAATTGCCTGAAACGCAATGACTACCCACAGCAAACCCTTATATTTCGCGAGGACTGAAGTGAGGAGACGTTTCAACATGCGGGAACCGATTGTACTTGGCAACTAAACATCAACAGAAGCCAGACACATAAGTCACACCGCCATGGGAAGTACTCTTGTGAAAGTGCCAAGCGACTTCGCCCTCAAAACTATGAACTTTGTTCATAAAACAATCCTCACCGTGTCAGGCGGCAAAAAGGGTTGGAATGCCGGCAATATGCCCGTGCTGAAACTCACGACAACCGGCCGCACATCTGGGCAACCTCGCGAATGCATGTTGACCTCCCCTATTCAACAGGGCGATACATACGTGGTGGTTGCATCGCGAGGCGGCGACGATCACCACCCTGCATGGTTCACGAACTTGCGTGCCAATTCAACTGTATGGATAGAAACTCAGACAGAAGCCAAACACGAACGCCGTGCCCGCATCGCAACCTCAGAAGAGCGCGATGAAATGTGGCCAATCATTGTTGCCAAATACGCAAACTACGGCGGATACCAATTGAAGACTGAGCGCGAAATTCCGCTCATCTTCCTTGAAAAGGTCTGACCGCACAACACCATTGATCTATCTGTCAGAATCACTTCATGACAGATCCTGTGCTTTATGTGGAACGCGATGACATTGCGATCATTTCAATCAATCGTCCGCACAAGAAAAATACGCTGACTGATGCAGTCATTCAAGGAATCGCCGACGGAATAGACCGCGCAACAAAGTCACCTGATGTGTGTGCAATCGTTCTTCGTGGTGAAGGCGACACGTTCACTGCTGGCTATGACTTAGCCGCAAGCCCGTCAGGTTCAGACGCTGACGAACAACGTAAATGGTCAACTCCATACGGAGCTAAAGGACCAGAGCCACGTGAAGGCGCTTGGGACCCTGTTCGTGACTGGCAGTTCATGGGAAACAACGTGAAGCGTTTCATGAAAATTTGGGAATGCCCGAAACCAGTTCTTGGTGAAGTCAAAGGTTGGGCCATTGGTGGTGCAACGGATCTTGTGATGTGTTGCGACTTGCTGTACATGGCATCAGATGCACACATTGGTTATGCACCGAGCCGCATCTACGGAACGCCGACAACCATGATGTGGGTGTATCGCCTTGGGCTAGAACATGCCAAACAATTCATTCTCACTGGTCGCGCAATTGACGCAGACACCGCGTATCGCATCGGGCTCGTTTCGCATGTGTGCCCACCAGATGAACTCGGCGCTTTCATTGAAGAAGAAGCGCGACGCTTTCGTCATATCCCGGCTAACCAACTTGCGCTCAACAAACTGCTCATCAACCAAGCATTCGAAAACATGGGGCTACGTACATCCCAGTTGCTCGGCACTTTCTTTGATGGCATCACCCGCCATACAGAAGAAGCCCAACAATGGGTGGAAGGCTTCAGCGAAAAGGGCTTTCGTGAAGTAATTCGTGAGCGTGATGCCCCATGGCAGGACTACGGCGAACGCCCAAGTTAAGACTCAGCCTCCTCCCATGCAGAGGTTTTTGGGTCGTAATTCCAGTAACCTAGTGACCCAATACGCGGGTGTAGTTCAATGGCTAGAATCTCAGCCTTCCAAGCTGATTATGCGGGTTCGATTCCCGTCACCCGCTCCATATGACTGCTGATTCCACCGTTCGTTTTATTGCGCACTTCACTGTGACAAACCCGGACGAATACCGGGTCTACGAAAAAGGGTTTTTCCCTATCTTGCGTTCACACGGCGGTCGCTTCCTCACCTACGACGATGCCCCCACAGTTCTTGAAGGCGCTTACGAAGATGGCCGAACAGTGGTTCTCGAATTTGATTCAGAAGACGCATTGAATGCTTGGTGGAATTCACCTGAGTACAGAGAACTCGCGATACACCGACATGCAGGCACCACCACGCATTCCGTAACGGTGATTCACAGCCCACCAGGGCGCTAGTTGAATCGCCGACGGAATTCGTTGGCTGACATTTCGTAGATATCTTCGGGCCCATCTTCCTGGTCTATCTGTTGGCCTACACGTTCGAAGCCAAACTTCTTAATCACCGCAACAGATGCTTCGTTGTTTGGGTCGACTGTGTACCGCAGCAATTCGACGCCGGGCTGATCTATGACCCATGACCACATTCCGGCGAGAGCTTCAGTGGCAAAGCCACGCCGTTGAAAATCAGGATGCACACCCAGCCCAATTTCCATCATTCCCTTTTCGTCGGGCGGTCCATGGAATGAGGTACTTCCGACGATTTCTCGTGTTGTCTTTTCCACCATCCATCGCACAAACCACTTATTTACCGCCGCCTCGGCTGTGACCTGTGGAACGCGCCACCGCAGTGGACCGCTGTCATCCATCAGGACGCGATGCGGATTGGCGTAAGACTTCTCGTTATATATAGACACATTCTCAGGTGATTCAAAAAGCAATATGAGGTCACTCGCAGAGATGTGATGCAGCTCAAGCCGTGGCGTGGCAATCATCTCTTCTGACGAACCGTCTTCCAACATTGACTCAGCATAAGTGTGTTTCTGACACATAATGGAGATGTGACACCCGATGAAGACCTTCGTGCTGCACGCGGCGTGCGCGTAAAAGCTGACGCAATGCGATGGACGTTTGCTCGGTCATCCGGTGCTGGCGGACAGAACGTCAACAAGAACTCAACCAAAGCCATGTTGACAATTGCACTGACAGACATCTCTTGTTCTGAAACAATCCGGGCACGCTTCGAAGCTTCGTTCAACGAGGAGATCGTCATCACCTGTCAGACAAGTCGTAGTCAATGGCGCAACAGGGTTTTATGCGTCGAACAACTGGTGGAAAAACTAAATGAAGCCTCCGCCCCTCCCCCTGCACCACGCAAGAAAACGCGTCCCTCTCGTGGCGCTATTGAACGGCGACTCGACAGTAAGAAGCGCGACTCAGCAAAGAAACAGGATCGTCGCCTGAAGGAATAACTAGTGATCTTTGTTGCAGAGGTCAACGCGCTCAGCATCGCTTGCATCGGCCACGCCAGCACCATTACCCTCTAACGCTGCAAATGGACCACACACGTGCGGCGTTATCCAGACATGCACCATTGGCGCACCACCAGTTTGCAGAGTTCCGATTAGGCAGGCACCTGCGGCATTTGTAACGCCAACAACTTTAGGAACACCATTGACTGTTATCCAACACAAATTGGTGTGCACATGCCACTGCATTAATCCACCTGCGTAATTGACCAATGTTGTGTCTGTTAATGGCGTACCAGGATTTGCAATAAACATTGCCGAGACAAGGGTCTTGACGCCACCCTTGACCTCGTACACAAGTGACTCTGGTGCAGTGGTGTCAAGTACGCGACCGTCTGACAACAATGAGTACTTTATGAAATGCTCAAACCCGGTCAGACCATCACCAATTGATACGTATCCGTCCGCCGTTGCTGTGGAGGTTTTTGCATATTTAGGTAGATCACGCTGTGATGACTGAATAAGCGTTGTAGCTCGAGCCGCTTGTTCAGAGGTGACGCCACCAATTCCTGAAAAATCAATCGGGCTAGCTGGGTCATACGGACGCGGCCACCCTGATGCCGCCGCCAACGCTTGTGCCGTTGTCAACGAGTGTGAATGACTAATCGATGTAGTCGTACTAACGACAGTGGTTTGCACCACGGTCGAAGCTGGTGCGGTAACCAGAGTCTTTTTCTTTGTTGCTATTGCCTCAGCCGTGTTGGGAGGTTGCACAGTGCTTGTCGAGGTCGAAAACTCACTCAGGGGAACTGTGCTCGGAGACACAATGACTCCATCAGCGTTCACAGAAAGGCCTGCATCAGTGAGAGCAATGTCTTGAATGTGCGCATGTGCATGTCCGGTGACAGACCACAGTGCCAGAAGAGTGACGGCACTGCTGAGATACACCGCATTGAGATGTAACGTTTCCTTTGCTGGAACACTGCGTTGACGCCATGCCCACAACGATGCGCCAATCGCTGTGACCGCAAGCAATGCGCACAACGTGTCCGCGGGTTGTGGCTTCTCGGAGATTTCCAGACCACTGATAAAGGAAATGCCAGAGGTACGCGTCAAAATCCAGCCAACAGTTGCAGTGCCATTAATTGCAAAACCGCCCAGAACGACCGACCATTGCGACCGGTTAATCGCGACTATCCCCCAGAACACTTGAGCAAATGTCAGCGCCATAAACACCCTTGCAAGTGACGCATGATCAGCATGGAGCCCAACAGCAACACCATGGATCACCCCGGCCCCAATAGATGCATAGGCAGCCCATCGCATTCGTAGATCTTGCTGCGCCCCCGCGGTCATGTTTTCAAGATACTCCATTTGGGTGTCCTAATATCTCGTCATGGCTAACGCAACAATTGAATCCCTAGCAGACATCATCAGAGTGCATGGCGCAGGCCGTTCCTCTCATCCATGCCTGATCGAAGGCAACGTTTCCTATACCTGGGGCGAAATGTATGAACGTGCACAGCGCGTTGCTAACGGACTCAAGGCCGCGGGTGTTGGTAGCAAAGATCGAGTTGTGTTTCTTGAAAAGAACAGCATCGAGCATTTCGAATTAGCTTTCGGAGCTGCACTACTGAATGCAGTCAGTGTCGACGTGAACTGGCGCCTTGCTCCACCTGAGGTGGAATACATCGTTAATAATGCTGAAGCCAAAGTATTGGTTGTTGGTCAAGAGTTTGTTCCTGTCATGGAAGCAATTGCAGACAAGCTCACCACGGTCACAACAATTCTTGTTATTGGCGGTCATCCGAAATATGCCGAATGGAATGATTGGTTGCTGTCGCAAAAAACTGGTGATCCTGGCGAACTTCAAACTCGTAAAGACATTTCATTTCAGTTGTACTCCAGTGGAACAACTGGACTGCCCAAAGGCGTATTGCTAGATAATGACAATCTCTGTGCATTGGCCCCCATGATTAAGAGCATCTGGGACCTCAATGAGAACTCAATCAACATGGCAGCCATGCCTCTCTTCCACATTGGTGGCGGCGGATGGGCAATGGCCGGCATGATCCAAGGCTGCACCACCATTGTTGTGCGTGAAATGAACCCCGCAGCAGTTCTCGACCTCATTGTGGAAAAGCGCATCACACACGCATTCCTCGTGCCAGCAGTGTTGGCATTCATGAACAGCGTTCCCGGAGTTGAAGATAAGGATTTTTCAAGCCTTCAGGTTCTTGTGTATGGCGCGTCTCCTATTAGTGAGGCAGTTCTTACCAAGAGCGTTGAATTGTTCAAGTGCAAGTTCTGGCAGGCATATGGTCTTACAGAGACAACAGGTGGAGTCATCAACCTCTCGCCTGCTGACCATGCACTTGATAGCCCGAACAAACATCGCTTGCGCAGTTGCGGAACTCCTGGGCCAGGCGTTGAAGTACGCATCGTAAATAATGAGACAGATACTGATTGCGCCACTGGCGAAGTCGGAGAAATCTGGATTCGCTCAGCGCAGGTCATGGCCGGTTATTGGAAGAACCCAGAAGAGACAGCAAAAGCAATCACGTCAGACAAATGGTTCAAGACCGGCGACGCTGGCTATATAGACGCAGACGGTTATGTCTATATCCATGACCGCGTGAAAGACATGATTGTTTCCGGTGGAGAAAACGTCTATCCAGCTGAAGTTGAAAACGTCCTAATGTCGCACCCAGGAATTGCCGATGTTGCAGTCATCGGAATTCCACATGAAAAATGGGGTGAGACTGCGCTTGCGGTAGTTGTGCGTGCACCAGGTACCGAAGCAACAGAACAAGACATCATCGCGTTCTCACACGAACGCCTTGCGAAGTTCAAGTGCCCGACTCAGGTGGCTTGGATTGACGTACTGCCTCGCAACCCAAGCGGCAAGGTCCTGAAGAAGGATCTTCGTGAACCGTATTGGGCTGGCCGCGAACGACGCGTCAACTAATTACTTAAGAAGTGAGCCACCGTCACAGGTGATGACTTCACCAACGGTGAATGCACCGGCGCGCGAGCACAGGTACAACGCCAAGCCAGCGATGTCTTCAGGAGTACCAACGCGACCACTTGGGTTCATGCGGCCAACTGTGTCCCAGTCGGTGTTATCAACGTCTCCGCCACCGCCAACACCCGTTGACAACATCCATGTTGGGAACGGTCCTGGTGCAATTGCGTTCACAATGATGTGACGCGATGCCAAGCGACCAGCAAGAACTTTTGTCAGCGAATGCACTGCAGCTTTTGAAGGGCCGTATGAATAGGTCTCAAAACTTGGTGTACCAATGCCATCGATTGAACCAATGTTCACGATGCGTGATGTGTTGTCTTTTGTGGCGCGAGCCTGCAACAACGGAAGCAACTTCTGCGTAAGGAAAAAGACGCCCTTCACATTGGTGTCCATCACTTTGTCCCAACCAATTTCAGGGAACTCTTCGATGGGAGCACCCCAAGAAACGCCTGCGTTGTTAATCAAGATGTCAACATACTTTTCGCGCTTTGTGATTTCAGCAACAAGGGCTTCAATTCCTTCAATCTCTGCCACGTTGGCAGGAAGAGAAATGCACTCTCCGCCGTAGTTGTCCATCAGACGCTTTGCCGCTTCGTCGCACGCTTGTGCTTTACGAGATGAGATGTAGACCTTGGCACCATTGGCCAAAAGTCCAGCAGAAATCATTTCTCCAATTCCGCGTGACCCTCCGGTCACTAGGGCAACTTTCCCTTTCACTGAGAACAGTGATTGCACGCTCATGTCTGACATGTGATTCCTCCATTGATTTGGGTAGGGGCTAAGACTAGGACATCCACCTACACAGACCCCGAACGCAGTGTGTATCGTTCTAGAAACCGCACACCTGGGGGGGCACACGTGGCACATGACCTTATTATCCGTAACGGACTGATCGTTGATGGCACTGGCCGCGATGGCTACACAGCAGACATTGCGATCGATGGCGACACCGTCACTTTTATTGGCGATCTCACCGGAGAAATCGCCACACGAGAGATTGACGCAAAGGGTCTTGCCGTGACTCCTGGCTTCATCGACCTTCATACTCACCTTGACGCCCAAGTGGGCTGGGACCCCTTGATGACATCCAGTTCATGGCATGGCGTCACCACAGTATTAATGGGTAACTGCGGCGTTACTTTTGCACCTGTTGCAAAAGGTGACGAACAATTCCTTGCTGAGATGATGGAAAGTGTTGAAGACATTCCACGCGATGCAATTTTGAATGGTCTTGCATGGGACTGGGAGACCTACCCCGAGTACTTAGATTCCGTTGAAAAACTAAATCCTGCTCTCAACATTGTCGGCATGGTTGGCCACTGCGCAGTGCGCTACAACGTCATGGGTGAACGGTCACTCAGCGACGAACCAGCAACGGCACAAGAACTACAGCGCATGAGCGACATTGTTGCTGAATCTGTTGCAGGTGGCGCAGTTGGTTTTTCAACATCGCGCATCTTGTTGCACGTGGTACCTGATGGCCGTTACGTACCAGGCACACTTGCACCAAAAGATGAGTACCTCGCCATTGCAGATGGCCTCAATGCAGGTGGCGGCGGAATCTTCCAAGCGGTGAATGACTTCGCAACAAAAGCAGCGCACGAATTTGATTTGTTGCAATCGATGTCAGAAGCATGCGGAGATGTTCTGTTCTCTGGCGGTGTCGGTAACGGTGACAAGCGATCAGCAGAAGGTTTCGGAAATTTCCTCAACAACACCCGCGCGAACTCTGGTCGTATTACGTCTGCCGGCATGACTCGCCCTAGTGGATCACTGTGTGGACTTGCACAAATCTCTCCTGTGAAAGGAAAGAAATGGCGCGCACTGATGGACCTTCCTACCCTTGAAGATCGGGTTGCTGCACTGCGTAACGCAGCTACGCGTGCAGAGCTTGTAGAAGAAGGAAAAGAAAAGGGCATGTGGTACGACCCGAATCACATTTACCCATTAGGAACTGAATTCACTCCTAACTACAACGAACAAAACGGAGTATCGATTGCACAACTTGCTGAAGCTGCCGGCGTGCATCCGGTTGAACTTGTCATCGATCGCTTAATTGAGAGCAATGGCCGTGAGTTGTTCAATACGTGGTTCTTTAACCGCAATACGTCAGACCTTGAAGACTTCCTCGCGCTTGATCATGTGTACCCAGGCCTTGCAGACACTGGTGCCCATATCGGGCAGATCTGTGATGCAGATGCAACCACGCATTACTTGCAGTACTGGTACCGCACCCGCGGCGTTGTTACGCTGCCGCAAGCAATTCGCAAACTCACCAAAATGCCAGCAGAAGTGTTGGGCTTGAAGAAGCGCGGAACGCTTGAAGTTGGAAACTTTGCTGACATCAATATCTTTGACCCACAAACAGTCGCATCGGGTCAACCCACATACGTCAATGACTTCCCTGGTCAAACAGGACGACTGTTCATTAAGTCACGTGGATACGCCGCAACAATTGTGAACGGCCAGATCGTTACTGAACAAGGAAACCACACAGGTGCTCGTCCGGGTCGCGTTATTCGCGAATTTGCTCGCGCCTAATCACGTAGGCGGACCGCCCTTAGTAAATGCAGTCCCCGGTGGGTCAATTGCCCACTCGGGTGATTCACCCCACGTATCTCCGTAGATAAGACCTGCCATTGGTACGCGCCGTACTGGGCCGTGATGCCCTGCTGGCTTACCAAGCGAAATAGATGCGGCAATCAATGTGTCATCAGGAATTCCCAAAAGCATGCGCAACTCTGGTTCAACAAAACCATGAAACCCAGTGATGACTCCCCCGTATCCCAATCCACGTGCGGCCAACAATAAGTTTTGACACGCCGGATACACAGACGAACCTTCTGTTGGGTTCTGTTCGCGATATCTCACGAGTACAGCAAGCACCAACACGGGAACCTTCGCAAAGTTGTCGACATACTGCTGCATGGTGTGAGCCATTCGAGCTTTCGGTGAATCTTCAATCACGCCTGAGCCTTTTTCGTATCCTTCAGTCGTCCGTTTGTGGTTCCACACTTTTTGAGCACCAGTAGCAATCAATGTCTTTGCTTGTTGGGCGATGTCTGAATCAGCAAGAACAATGAATCGAAATGGTTGACGGTTACTTCCACTTGGTGCACGGGTGGCAGCAAACATGATGTCGCGCAATACTTCGTCGGGAATTGGCTCATCGAGATACCGACGAATTGCCCGAGTAGTACTTATGCCTTCAAGCAGCCCAACAACATCAGGCGCTACAGGAGTGTTCTTGTCAACCATTGATTGAGTTAGTGGTGGTCGAGAACGCCAGCGTCCTTTGCCCATTTCCAGTGCATGCGGCCATGATCAGCATTCGCACCAATCACTCCACCAACTGTTCCGTCAGCCCATGGCGCTCCTGGTAAAACTTCTTCCAATTGTTCATCAGTCAGTTCACTAAGAAGTTCTAACGAAACTGCACGTGCGCTTGCACCAAGAGCAACTACTTCATGAAGAGACTTGCCGTGATGTTGTTTCTGCCACTCTTCTGTCATTGCATGAACAGATGCCATGATCTGATCACGAGTACGTGGAGCACCGGAATCATCAGAAGCCAATCCGACGGGATTCTTATGACCACTGATGTGGCGACGAATCATTGCTGCAAAGTTGCGCTCAATCAATGCCAAGTGCGCAAGATGGTCAAGAGCTGACCAGAAATTCGACGGGTCGTGTTCGCTTGGAGTGAGATCGCCGAACAACTGGTCTTCAGTGAGATGCGAGTACGTCTCCAACAACCATGCCCGGTCTTCATTCAGTTTCTTTTCAATTTCAATGCGATTCATGATTCCCCCTAAGAATTAGTAACCCGATTCTGCCATGAGGCATGCCATACAGGTACTGTCACAGACATGGCTTCACTTCCTGCCCATCCTGAACTTGGCTTTTACACATTGGCAGGGGCTCCGAAGTCGCCGCGCGACATGCTGGGCGAATTAGCCGACGCAGAAGCCATGGGACTTGGCACCGCATTCATTTCTGAGCGATTCAACATCAAGGAAGCCGGAGCGCTCACTGGCGCAGCTGTTGCTGTGACGGACTCCATCAACATCATCACCGCGGCCACAAACCACACCACGCGTCACCCCCTGGTAACTGCATCATGGGCAAGCACGTTGCACCTGTTGTCGCAGGGGCGTTTCAGTCTTGGTCTCGGGCGCGGCATCGATGCAATGTTCAAGGCATATGGCATGCCCTTAGCCACCACGGATTCAATGGAGAAGTTCGCACACCTGATGCGTCAGTTGTGGCACGGCGAGACAGTGATGAATTACGAAGACATCACTGGCAAGTACCCAGTGCTTCGGCTTGACCCCGCATTTGATTTAGAAATTCCTCTCAGCATCACGGTGTTTGGTCCACAGACGCTCGAGATGGCGGGCCGCGCATACGACAACGTGATCTTGCACACGTTCTTCACAGACGAAACAACACAACGTGCAGTGCAAACAGTGAAGCGCTCAGCCGAACAAGCAGGCCGAGACCCTGCAACTGTCAAAGTGTGGTCATGCTTTGCAACCATTGGCGATCACATCGACCCCGCATTGCGGCTTAAGAAAACAGTTGGCCGACTTGCAACGTACTTGCAGGCTTACGGCGACCTCATGGTGCGCACAAACAATTGGGACCCTGAAGTCTTGAAGCGTTTCAGAGCAGATGAATTTGTTCGTACATTCCCCGGTGCGCTTGACGCAAAGGGAACTACTGAAGATCTTGAACGTGTTGCTCCACTGATTCCTGAAGAATGGCTTGCACCATCAGCATCAGGAACGCCCGAACAATGTGTTGCTGCAATTCGCAATCAGTTTGCGCTTGGCTGTGACGGTGTCATCATGCATGGCGCAACTCCAACAGAACTGGCACCTATCGTTTCGGCCTACAAGGCCTAACGCCTACTTACAGGGGCTTTCTGGTACTACGGAGTCAAGAAGAAGAAATACCCCCCTAACGGGCGTGTCGTTCACCCCGATTTCATAGTGAATAAACCCAAAAGACCTACTTTCGGCTCGACAACTTTTCTATTGTCACTGCATGACGCATTCTGGTTCTTCTGCATTTAGTGAAGTTAATGAAAAAGTTGCCCAAGCAGGAGAAATCCTAGGATTAAAGCCCGGAGTAATCTCTGCACTGAGTAGTTGTGAACGAGAAGTAGTCATTTCTATTCCACTTCGTCGAGGCGACGATGTGGAAGTCCTCACGGGTTATCGAGTCCAGCATTCAAGTGCCCGCGGACCTCGCAAAGGAGGCATCCGTTTTCACCAAGATGTAGATCTTGATGAAGTTCGCGCTTTAGCGTCGTTGATGACATGGAAAACTGCGCTGATTGATGTTCCATTTGGTGGAGCAAAGGGCGGCGTAGCGGTCGATGCATCCAAACTATCTCCTATCGAAAAAGAAGAAATCATCCGACGTTGGACCCGTTCCCTAGTCCACGTGCTTGGCCACCATCGCGATATTCCGGCCCCAGATATGGGAACGGATGCTAAGACGATGGCATGGTTGATGGATGAGTTCCACAGATTAGAAGGCTTTCAACCTGCATGCGTAACTGGCAAGCCAGTTGAACTTTTTGGAGCACCAGGACGCGAAGAAGCAACAGGTCGCGGAGTGGCACAGATTGCAGCTGCAACTTTGGAAAAGAATGAAGTGAAAGTCAAAGGTGCAACCGTTGCAATTCAGGGCTTCGGAAACGTCGGACGATATGCCGCCCTTGTATGCCAAGAACTTGGCATGAAGGTAATTGCAATCTCCGATGTTTCTGGAGGTGTCGTTGATAAAAAGGGAATTGATATCGCATCAATCTTTAACGTGAAGTCTCTCACAGATGTGCAAGCAGATGAACGCATCGGCGCTGCTGAAGTCCTTGAGGTCAAGTGCGATATTTTGATCCCAGCTGCCCTGGGCGGAGTTATCAATGAAAGCAATATGGACAAGATCAACGCAGATTTCATTATCGAAGGGGCCAACCAGCCTCTAACAATTGCAGCGGACCGCGAGCTTCAGGCCCAAGGCATTGTGATTGTGCCCGATATTTTGGCTAACTCGGGCGGTGTCATGGGCTCTTACTTTGAATGGACTCAAAACATTCAAGAGTTTAGTTGGCCTATCGAAAAATTCCGCCACGAGCTAGATGTACGCATGGAAAAGGCATTTGGCAATGTTCACAAAGTTTCTAAGCAGTACTCAGTGGACCTGCGCACAGCGGCATTTATTGTTTCAGTGGAGCGCGTTGCACAAGCCTTTGAGATGCGTGGATCATTGGTGTAAT
>CAIYTS010000255.1 GCA_903929185.1 uncultured Acidimicrobiaceae bacterium | reverse complement strand
GTCAAAGTTCGCAAGGAATGTGCGGTCATGGCTTACTGCAATCACAGTGCCTTCGAAACCTTCTATGGCACGCTCGAGAGCCTCAGATGAATCAATGTCAAGGTTGTCAGTTGGCTCATCAAGCAGCAACACGTTGTGGCCGGCAAGTTCAAGACCCAAAATTTCAAGCCGAGCTTTTTGTCCACCAGACAATGTTTGGAATTCTTGGCGGGCATTGTTGCGTAAGCCATAACGAGCAAGTGCTCCCATTGATTTCTGTTCGTCACTCAACTTGTCGCGAACAATCTCTATACATTCACGCCCATGAAACTCTGGTCTGTCGTTCACTTGGTTGAACATGCCAACCGAAGTGCGCGGTCCAAACGTGATGTCACCCATCAGACCTTCTGCTTTGCCATTCAACGCATTGAGTAAGTGGGTCTTTCCGGTTCCGTTCGGGCCAATCAACCCAAGACGCTCACCAAAATGCACTTCATCAGAAAATGGCATGAACAAATCACCAATAGCAACAGCTTCAAACTTCACGACGCGACGAGCAGAGTCTGCTCCACGGAATCGAACATAAATCTGTTGGTCTGCAACTGGCGGGGGAGGCGGCCCGGCCTTTACAAACTTCTCCCAACGCGTTTCGGCACCATTTGCTTTTGTTGCATTCTTGAAGTTTTGCGCGGCACGTTGCTTCATGATCTTCATGTGATGAAACAGTCGACGCTCTTCATCGTTCCAACGCTTCAGGTCATCGCCCAATAATTCCTGACGCTTCTGTCGTGCTTCGGGGAACGTCACGTATGAACCGCCATGCACCCATGCGCCCGAACCCTCAACAGCAATAATCTTTGTTGCCACACGCTCTAACAATGTGCGGTCATGGCTCACCATCAGAATCGTGCTCTTGCACGCCTTAATCTGTTCTTCCAACCAACCGCGTGTAGGAATATCAAGGTAGTTGTCTGGTTCGTCGAGAAACAACACGTCAGCACCCGATGTCAGTAACAAGTCAAGAACCAATCGCTTGCGTTCTCCACCAGATAACTGGCTGACCAAACGTGTTGCAAAGTTGTCAACGGGTGTCTTCACACTGCGTTGTGCAGATGCTGCCCACTGCGTCTCAAGGTCATACCCACCAAGGTCGCCCCAGTCACCGAGTGCTTCGGCGTATTTCATGCCGTCGTCTTCGCCACTCATCATTGCTTTTTCAGCAGCGAACAGTTTCTTTCCAGCTTCGCGCAATGCAATCGGTGCAACTTCAATCAACATGTCACGCAAACTGTCATCTGGCTTGCTCATACCAACGTCCTGAGTCATCTGAAGAAACGTTCCGCCAATACTGAATTCGCCATCATCGGCTTCGTATTGGCCTGTAAGTATTTTCAAGATTGTTGATTTACCAACACCATTCGGCCCAACAATTGCTGCGTGCTCACCAGGGGAGACGCCAAAGCTGACATCAAAGAACAGTTGGTCGGCGCCAGGAGGCGAATATGCCAATTCAGATACAACAATGCTGCTCACGGCTATCCAGTATGGCGAGAAGTACAGTCAATGAGGTGCCGAATCCCGAGTTGAATCAGTTGCAAGCCGTGTTGTGGGATATGGACGGCACCATTGTTGATACAGAGCCGTATTGGTTCGCTGCCGAATACGCCGTGGTGGCAGAACACGGCGATTCATGGAGTGATGATCTCGCACGATCAGTTGTTGGTTTTGACCTACTTGATTCTGGTCGTTTCATGATTGAGCACGGTGGCGTTCGATTGACACCGCATGAAATTGTTGAACTGCTGTTGGACAGCGTGGTCACAGAACTGAAGCGTGAAGTGCCATGGCGGCCGGGCGCGCGTGAATTACTTGCTGATGTTCGCACTGCCGGAATTCCTACCGCGCTTGTCACCATGTCGTGGCGTCGCTTTGCCAATGAGGTAGTCGATGCATTACC
>CAIYTS010000254.1 GCA_903929185.1 uncultured Acidimicrobiaceae bacterium | reverse complement strand
TGTTGTGGTGGTTAATCGGATTCGTTGCGTTACTGGCCGGAGTTGTGTTGTCTGCCAGTCGACGGAAACTTTTTTTCTTGTCAGTATTCGTGATGTCGATGCTTGGTGTTGTTGGTGGTGCGATGCAGTATTTCGGATTACCTGATGGTGCGCGAATTACACCGTTGCTACTGATGTTTTCCACTGGTGCTGCGGTAGTTGCGGCAATATCTATGGTGATACAGCGTCGCGGTCAAGCATCTCAGCACGTTGCAGTGTCATTAAACGCAGGAGCCGGAGCAACCTTGGTTGTGTGCGTGTGGTTGTGTGCAGATCAAGTTCGCGCAGCGTATGTGCCTGGCATTGACCAAGAATGGTTAGTGCGCATGTTGATACCAACGATGCTTGGTATTGGTTTCGTAGCAACGATTGACGGTGTGATGCGCATTGTGCGCAATACGACCGACTAACTAGACGGAGAGAAGATCGCGAGCACCGGTGTCTGATGACGGGTGACGCAATTTGCTCATGGCACGTGCTTCGATTTGACGAATACGTTCACGAGTGAGATTGAAGTGTTCGCCGACTTCTTCAAGTGTGCGGCCTTCGCCACTGCCACCAAGTCCGAAGCGCAAGCGCAAGATTTCACGTTCGCGTTCATCGAGTGGTGCAAGCAGGCGCTGAATTTCTTCAGGCAGCAATGCTGTTGCAGCGGTTTCGAATGGTGATTCAGCAGAGCGGTCTTCAACGACGTCACCAAGTTCAGCATCGCCGTCTTCACGAAGTGGTTCCGACAATGACAGAGGCTCAGCAGCAAAGCGCAATGCTTCGGTGACTTTGTCTTCTGGCATTTCTACTTCTTTTGCCAATTCAGCAAGAGTTGCAGTGCGGCCAAACTTCAGTTCCAGGCGCGAGCGAGCTTTTTGCAAACGAGCAAGCGTGTCGCCAGCATGGACCGGCAACCGAATGGTGCGGCCGGTGTTTGCGATACCGCGAGTGATGGCCTGACGGATCCACCAAGTTGCATACGTAGAGAACTTGAAACCTTTACGCCAGTCGAACTTTTCAACGGCATGCATGAGGCCCAAGTTGCCTTCTTGAATGAGGTCAAGAAGTGGAAGACCAGACGCTTGGTACTTTTTTGCAATAGATACAACGAGACGAAGGTTTGACTGAACGAATGCTCGTTCTGCGACTTCACCTTCGCGAATTGCTTTGCGTAGTTCACGGCGCTTGGTAGCGGTAGGGGTCTTGATCTTTGCCATTTCGGCAACAGCTTCTTTGCCGGCTTCGATGGCCTTAGCAAGACGCACTTCGTCGTCCTTAGTAAGGAGGGCATACTGACCGATGTCTGTGAGATACAGCCGGACGAGATCCTCTTCGTCGCGATCGACACGATCCTTTGCCACTCTGATACCTCGCCTAAATCTTGCATCGACCACCACACGGGTCGAATATGGGCAGGCTATCTAGATGCGTGTCGGGTGCCACAGCCCGACCAAGAACATTTCGGCAACATCTGGCAGAGTATGAGGAATGGCTGAAAATAACCCCGAAAATGCTGATTCTGGCGAGGTAGAGCTGGTCATCGTGACGATGTCCTTTGACGCCGCCGATATGGGCGCCCTTGTCGCAATCCTGTCCAAATACATCGTGATGACCCGTATGGAGCAGGGATGTCGCAATGTGGACATGATCGTGTCTGATACGCGCCCGAACCGCATTCTGCTGATTGAAAAATGGGACTCCCCAGAGACACAGCAAGCCCACTTCGGTGGCGCCACCATGGTGGAAATGGCGAAGTCCTGCACAGGCATTTTGACGGGTGCTCCCGACATTGACATGTGGCAGTCGATGAGCGCGCACGACCTCACGTAAGAGTTTTCTTACGGCAGAGAAATAATCGCTTCGTGTTCCAGTGATGCCACAACACGGCCATCTACCACGATGTGAAAATCAACAACGACACGTTCACCGTGAGCGGTAAATCTGTCGACAATCGCTCCGTGAATTTCTGCATGTGATCCTGCAACAACGCGCGCATGATGACGAATAATGCTGCGCGTATGCACCCAGCTTGCAGTTGCTATTTCTGTATGAACAACATCGTTAGCCAAAGTGGGCCACACGGCAGGGTGCACCAGATTGTGTTGTGCGTACAACGCAAGGTCATCGCCTGCCAATAGGCCGCGATCCGTGCCGTGCACGCCATCTAATTGAAGGAAATGCACTGGCAATATGTCGCCTGCACGCATGGCAGGAACTGGGCCAGCATCACGAACTGCGCGAAACGTTGCCCGTGGTTGATCTGGTTCTGACGTAATTGCCTGAATCTCTACTACATCGCCATCGGGAACAGGAACACAATTCACCGAGTCTTTGTCAAACACTGGGCGTCGAAGACGCAACTCACCACCACCATGACTGAGCCAGTGTTCGCCCCACGCTGCTGCAATTGGGTGGGTGAGATACGCATACGTTGTGACGCCAGCAACCAATGCGCGCGGAAAACCCGCAGCCTGGGCACCTGCATCAGTATGGATGGGGTTACGGGCGTGCTCTGCAAGATTCTGTGCTGTGACAGTCCAAGAGGTGGGCGCAGACGTTTCGATGAGATTGATTCTGACACCGACCCGACCCCTGTCGCATACTGGCGGTGGTTACTGTTGTGGCTATGGCTAATCCATTACTGACCGACAAGGCCATGGGCCTTGGAAACCTCAACAAACAAAATGATTCGTGGGCACCCCCCACTGTTCAACCAATGAACGATGGTCCAGTGTCTCGCTGGGATGGCGGCATCATGACCGTTGCTGGCACAGCAAGCGCAACCATGATGTTGTTGGTTCTGATTCTTGCGTCAGCAACAGTGACGTGGTTGTCGATTGAT
>CAIYTS010000253.1 GCA_903929185.1 uncultured Acidimicrobiaceae bacterium | reverse complement strand
GCAAATTGGCAGGCGCCTCCTGCAGGTGGTGGATTCCGAGCGTGATCTTGATGCCCAAGGCCGCCGAGTGGTGCCGAATAGCTATTTGGTGCAAATGAGTGCCGCTGATCGTGAAGGCTTTGCCGACTTAGAAGGCTCGCTTCTGCAAGAACTGACCGCGGCATTGCGCGAATACATCGCAACAGAGGGTTACCACGTGGAAGGCAAGGCTCGTGTTGCATTGCGCACGAACCCTGATTTGCGCAAAGGCAAGTTCGACATTGAAAGTCGCACCGTGACGCCCGATGAAGTGCCCGTGCCAAGTTCCACTATTGGGGCTGTGGGTTCAGTGCCACTCCCCCCACGTACTTTGGCAACTGTTGTAGAGACGCCCGAAGAAAACGCTGGTGCTCTGTGGGTTGCACCGTCAAGTTCTGATTCACCGCCAGCAGTGCTGACATTGCCAGGTGGGCAACGTATTGAGTTGCACGAAGGTCATTACGTGTTGGGTCGCCATTTGGAAAATGACATCGTGTTGAACGACACCAATGTCAGCCGCAAGCATGCAGAGTTTGTATGTGCAGCAGGCGAAGTAATGGTGCGCGACTTGGGAAGTACGAACGGCACCAAAGTGAATGGCGTTGTTGTGGGTGGCGAACAATTACTGCAACACGGAGACGTCATCAACTTCGGAACCGCCCAGGTGACCTTCGAGGCCTCGTAGTCGTTAATGACTGATGCCTTACTCAACGCCCTGAAGCTGATTCTTCTTGCGCTGATTTATTTGTTCTTCGGCCGTGTGCTGTGGGCTGTGTGGAGCGAAGTGCGCACACCAGTGATGCCAGCTGCTCGCGTAGGTGGCGGCACTGCATCACGTAGTCGTGCGAAGAAGTCTGCAGGCAAAGGTGTGCCGTTGTTTGTGGTGATTGAACCAAAGCAACACCGAGGCGCCACTTACACATTGTCGAGCGTGCTTGCCATTGGTCGTTTGGAAGACAACGACATTGTGATTGATGATGATTCCTTTATATCTAGCCATCATGCGCGTATTGAAATACGCCCAGAAGGCACGTGGGTAGTGGATTTGGGCAGTACGAATGGCTGTTATGTGAATGGTCAGCGGGTTGCCGATGAGCGATCCGTGCGAAAAGGCGACAGAATTCAAGTGGGCTCAACAGTGTTGGAGATGCGTTCATGAAATTGAAATGGGGCGCAAGTACCGATGTGGGCATGGTGCGACAGCAGAACGAAGATTCGTTTCTGGCTGAAGAGACATTGTTTGTAGTCGCAGACGGCATGGGTGGCCACAATGCAGGTGAAGTGGCAAGTGCGTTGGCAGTTACAACGCTGAAAGCCGGCGCACGTTTGGGTATTGATACCACGGAAGATTTTCGCGAGTTAGTGCAACAAGCAAACAGTGCGATCTACACCGCAAGTTTGGACGACAGCACACAAAGCGGCATGGGCACAACTGTGACTGCGCTCAGCATTGTGGAAGGCGAAGAGCCGCGCGTGTTGGTGGCAAACGTTGGTGACTCACGTGCGTACTTGTGGCGCAGTGGCGCATTGAGCCGTTTAAGTGTTGACCATAGTTACGTGCAAGAGCTGGTGAACGAAGGCATCATTACGCCGGAAGCTGCACGCGTGCACCCACGACGCAACATTGTGACTCGGGCGTTGGGTATTGACCGTTCGGTGATGGTTGATGTGTTTACGCATTTCGTGCGCACCGGTGACCGCATTGTGTTGTGCAGCGATGGTTTAGTTGATGAAGTTGCTGATGTGGAAATAGCACGGGTGCTTGGGCAACACACAGACCCGCAGGAAACTGCAGAGGCATTAGTGATGGTGGCGAACACCAATGGTGGTCGCGATAACACCACGGTGATTGTGGTTGATGTGCTTGATGACATCAGTGAGCCAATTGCATCAACTGCGCCTGACAACACTGCGCCGATGCAATCGCCAAATGTTGACTCGGTTGATTCGGGGCTTGTCGGTGCTGGTTCTGTAGCGGTGAAAAAGAAGAGCCGTGTGGGTGTGGTGCTGTTCTGGTCTGCACTCGTTGCCATTCTTCTCAGCGGCATCACTGTTGTGGGTGTGTATGCACGCAGTGGGTACTTCATTGGATTCGATAAAGACAGCAGGGTTGCTGTGTATCGCGGACGTGTTGGCGGAGTTCTGTGGTTCTCCCCCACCATTGATACCCAGACAACATTGTCGGGTGAAGATTTGCCAGAAGACGTGTTGCGTGATGTTGCGTTGAATCGCACATTCACATCGTCAACAATGGCAAGCAAGTATTTGGCACTGATTCGTATTGCAATCATCGATGCGACCACCACCACAAGTACAACCAGCACCACCGTTGGATAATTCACTCGCACGCAGCCGCCGTGGGGTGGAACTGGGCCTGGTGTTGTTGGCTG
>CAIYTS010000252.1 GCA_903929185.1 uncultured Acidimicrobiaceae bacterium | reverse complement strand
GCGACCTTTAAGTTCAGGATCAACTGCTGCAACAACAACGTGAATGTTTGCAATTCCACCGTTGGTGATCCATGCCTTTGTTCCGTTGATGACCCATTCGTCAGTTGCTTCGTCGTATACGGCGCGTGTGCGCAATGAAGAAACGTCAGAACCTGCATCTGGTTCTGACACACAGAACGCGCCGAGCTTCACATCATCAGGTGTGCCATAACACTGTGGCACCCACTCCATCATTTGCTCTGGTGTGCCGTTGCCAGAAATTCCTGCAGCTGCAAGACCAGATCCCATGATTGCCATACCAAGACCTGCATCGCCCCAGAACATCTCTTCAATAGCAACTGGCATGGTGAGCGCAGTTGGATCTGCCATTGCGCTCATGAGGAAATCAAGACCGTACAAACCGTTCTTTGCGGCTTCTTGAACGATTGGCCATGGGAACTCTTCACGCTCATCCCATTCGTGCGCGTTAGGGCGCATTACGTCAACAGCGAACTGGTGAATCCAGTCTTTGATCTGGAGTTGGTCTTCATTGAGGGAGAGGGAGAAATCAGCCATGTCTCTAACTTACCCGTGGGTAACACCCCTGCGTCAAATAATCGGGTGCGTTCTGAAACCCACTGCCAAAGCCCTGCGCCGGGGGCACACATCGTTTGCAGATACCAACTAAGGGGGCTACTTTGGCTTTTACAGAACAGAACAAAACAAGAGGCGCCTACACGCTCGCCTTTGTGAAGTCATTGGCACGGAGGAGGCTGACATTCTTATGGAGCAGCTACCGCCAATCACTTGGACAGAATTCGCAACCAAACGAGACCTTGAACAATCACGCCACTCTCTTGAGATGTCGACTATGAAGTTGCAACATTCTGTTGAGATCGCAATGCTTGAACTCACTGCCACTATGGAACGCGGGTTTCGCAATCAGAGTTGGAAAATGTTCACCGCAATCATGTCGTCACAGCTTGTGACAGTCGGCCTTCTCGGGCTGATGATTAATTCGCTGCGGTAACAATCGGCTAACTATTTGAAGAGGCGGCGCATTCCGAGGCCCAGCCATTCGATGATGAGCACGATGAGATAGACAGAAATCACGATTGCCATTGTGAGTTTGAATTGGTACACCCGGATTGACGAAATCAACAGGTAACCAATGCCGCCACCGCCGACAATTCCTAACACTGTTGACGATCTAAAGAAGACGTCGAGCAAGTAAAAGAAATTGGAAACGAACGGTGAAATGAACTGTGGAACTACTGCTGAGAAGAATTCCTGCACTTTTGAGGCACCAACAGCCGACACTGCCTCGCGTGGAGCTGGGAGCACTTCCTCAAGACTGTCTGCGAATAGTTTTGAAGCAAACACTGCAACAGTCACACTGAGTGCAAGAGTTCCCGGCACAGGGCCTAGACCCATTGCGCTGACGAAGATCACAGCGATAATCAATTCCGGAATTCCTCGCAGCCCCAGAACGCCGATACGAGTTCCGAACGACATGAATCGACGCACATTGATGTTGCGCGCCATAAGGACTCCGAGAGGTAGAGCCACTAAAACACCAAGGAACGTTGAAACGATAGCGATGGCTAAGGATTCAATGAGTCCCTTGATCATTAACGAGTATTCTCCGCCTGCACTTGGGGGAAACATTTGGCGCAAAACTGTCCCCATCTTGGGAGTGTTCTGAATGGTATTGCTCCATTCAATGTTGACAGTTGAAATTGCAAAAAACAAAAGCACAGCGAAAGAAACGAAAGCAGTAGTTCGGAAAACTCGCTCGGTAGTCCATGGGGCCGATATCGACCGCTTTTCATACGCAGTCTTGTTGAGTAACGCATCGCGTCGATTTATAAATGATGACAACCGGCCACGTTGCTTATTTTGTTGCTGGGTTGCTGCTTCACCGATGAGAGATTGACGAATAGACGTTGAAACCAGTTCCACGATCAAAATGACGAAAAACACGACAATCACAGCTGCGAGTGCGGGCTTGTACTGAATGGTTTCCAACGACTCAGAGATGAGCTGACCAATTCCGCCAGCACCTACGAGGCCGAGCACTGCTGAACCACGAATGTTTATTTCAAGGCGAAAGAGTGCTGTAGCGATGAAAGATGGCAATGCCTGAGGAATCACTGCAGATCGAATTCGTTGGCGACGTGTTGCGCCAACAGAAGTCACAGCCTCCCCGGACGCTTCACTTGCTTCTTCGATTGAATCCGAGAACAGTTTCCCAATCATGCCGATTGAGTGCAGAGCTAGCGCAAGAATTCCGGCGAAGGGTCCCGGACCATATGCCACAACAAAAACAGCAGCCAGAATTAGTTCCGGTACCGCACGCGACAGTGTGATGATGCCGCGACATAAAAATCGAATAATCGGGTGCTTAGTGGTGTTTGCAGCTGCGCCAATAGCTAGCGGGTAGCTCAGAATTACTGCACCAAAAGTACCGAGCAACGCTATCCATAACGTTTCAAACGTTAATGAAATGATGCGGTCAGTGTCTGAAAAATTTGGCGGATACATCCGCTTGAAAAGATTGACAACGTTCTGAAGGTCATCAAAAAAGGAAAGAACAGACATATTCAATCTGTTCCAGGCCCACCACACTGCAACGAACCCTGCAACGATCGAAGCAAGCTTGAGGAAATACTGAGGAGTCAGCGGAGGTGTGTTTCGCCGCGCCTCTACGGTTGTGTTCACGCGTACGACGCTTCGCGCACCTCGTCCGACGTTCCGTGACGACGATATAGATCCATAACAACGTTCGGGTTGATCCCCGCTGTCATCTGATCGAGAACGATTTTCCCGTCACGAAGTCCAATCAGGCGATCTGTCCGACCAATTGCCAACTCGACTTGGTGAAGACTGCATAACACTGTCATGCCATCTTCACGAGCGATTGTTGAAATCAAATCCAAGACTTGGTTTGATGATTCAGGATCTAGGGATGCAACCGGTTCGTCAGCTAGAAGAACTTTTGGCTCTTGCATCAAACTACGTGCGATAGCAACACGTTGCATTTGGCCACCAGACAGCGTCTCAGCGCGTTGAAACGCCTGTGCACCAAGACCAACACGATCAAGTCGTTCAAGCGCCATAACACGCAGAGCCTTCGGATACGTACGAATACCGATACGGGGGCCTTTCAGCCGACCAAGGGAACCAATCAATACGTTCTCAAGGCACGTAGCGCGACCAACAAGGCCAAACTGCTGAAATATGAAGCCCAGTTGGCGACGTAGATCTCTGAGGTCTGCTGGCTTTGCCTGGCCCACGTCAACACCGAGCACATTAACTGTGCCAGAGGTTGGAGTATGCAGGCCGTTGATGAGGCGCATCAAGGTTGATTTACCGGAGCCAGATAATCCGAGCAAGCCGACAACTTGGCCTTGTGGAACTGTGAATGAAATGTCATCAACAGCAAGAGTTCCATTGGGGAAACGCTTCGAGAGCGCCGCGACGGTAATTGTCGCGACGCTCTCATTAGCTACCACTTCTAAATGTGGTGACATTGT
Source organism: uncultured Acidimicrobiaceae bacterium (assembly GCA_903929185.1). GTDB lineage: Bacteria > Actinomycetota > Acidimicrobiia > Acidimicrobiales > Ilumatobacteraceae > UBA2093. Next base: position 765 of record CAIYTS010000252.1, on the reverse strand, counting down.
TACGCTTTGCAGGCAGTTGACTTAGTTGCTTCGCACACTTTACGCAAGGTGTCATAGAACGAATCTTCAACTTTTACGAAAGATGCAGTGTTCTTATCTTCCACGATGATGCAGGTTGCAACCACTGTGCAGCCGTTGTAGCCCTTCGATACGAAGTATTCCTTATTCATCTTTGTGTACATGATGTTCTTCACCGCAGCCCGGAATGAAGCAGGAAGCAATGAGCTGATTGTGAATGGACCGTTTGGAATCGGACCTGATTCCCAAATTGTCTTGTAGTCAGAAGCCTTCATTGCTGAGAAAGTTCCAGTCCCAATTGCGGCCACTGATGCTTCCTGGGCAAATGCTGCATCGCACTGACCAGCGCCAAGTCCAAGAATTGAGTTGTCATGTGAGCCCTTGAAGGACTGAGTCAGATCACTCATCTTGAGTCCAGCAGCAAGAATTCCTTCTGTAGGAATCAAGTTTCCGGAAGTTGACGTTGACGACACGAAGCAGACTGTTTTACCTTTGAGGCCAGCAATGGTTGCAATCGAGCTACCTGTTGGCACGATCAATTTTGATGTGTAGGAGGTTGTTCCATCGACATACTTTGAGATGCCGATTGGTTCAATCTTTGCACCGTTCAACTTTGACACGATGTAGGACATTCCGCCCCATGCAACCATGTCAACTTTTTTGGCGATTGCAGCTTCGATTACTCCGGCATACGAAGTACCTGCGTAAAACTCAACCGGGATTGCCAGTTCGTCTGAAAGCATTTTC
>CAIYTS010000251.1 GCA_903929185.1 uncultured Acidimicrobiaceae bacterium | reverse complement strand
TCAATGGGAGCAAGCCTTGATGACGGGTTGGTTGAGCAAGTCTCAAGCGGCCGCGACTCAGGCGCAGGTATTCGCGTGATTAATGGTGAGACCACAGGCTTTGCATACACAGCTGATTTGTCTGAAGCAGGGCTTATGGCAGCTGCAGGTGCAGCAGCTGCTGCTGCAAGTACTGGCGATGGCGGAACACACACCGTTTCTTTAAGAACCGCAAAGCGTCACCCTGTGAACACTGTGCGCATTGCGCCACAAAGCGTGCCGAAAGCACGCAAAGTTGAACTGCTGATGATTGCTAATGATGCAGCACGCGGAATTGATTCAAGCATCGTGCAAGTGTCGGCCGGATATTCCGATGCAACACGTCGCATTCTGATCGCAAACTCTGATGGTGTTTTTGCAACCGATGAGCAAGTGCGCACAATTTTTCGTGTGAGCGCCGTTGCCAATGGTGATGCTGGAATGCAAACCGGATACGACTCGTTGGGTCACACCATTGGGTTTGAATTGTTCGAAGAAGAAAACATTAATGAATTGGCAGAGCGTGCAGCTCGCCAGGCTGTCACCAAGTTACGTGCACGTCCTGCACCAAGTGGTGCGTTGCAAGTAGTTATCAAGTGCGGATCAGGCGGAGTGTTGTTTCACGAAGCATGTGGTCATGGTTTAGAAGCAGACCTTGTTGCACGTGGCGCAAGTGTGTATGCAAACCGCGTGGGCGACCAAGTGGCATCACCACTTGTGACACTTGTTGATGACGGCACCATGAGCCGCGAGTGGGGTGCAATTGGAATTGATGACGAAGGTCATGAAAGCCAGCGCAATGTTCTGATTAAAGATGGTGTGCTCACCGATTACATGTGGGATCACATTCGTGCCAATAAAGAAGGTCGTGCACCAAGTGGTAACGGACGTCGTCAAAGTTACGAGCACTTGCCAATGGTGCGCATGACCAACACGTTTGTGTTGAACGGCAGTGATGAACCAGATGACATTGTGCGCGCAACGGAATACGGCGTGTATGTAGCCAAGTTGGGCGGCGGACAAGTCAACACTGCAAGCGGTGACTTTGTGTTCGGCATGACCGAGGCCTATCTCATTGAGAACGGCCAAATCACGGAGCCATTGCGTGAGAGCAATCTCATTGGTAACGGACCACAAGTGTTGGCAGACATTGACATGTTGGGCAATGACTTTGCAATGGGTAACCCCGGAATGTGCGGCAAAGACGGACAAGGCGTGCCGGTAGGCGACGGCCAGCCAACCTTGCGCGTGAAGTCACTCACTATTGGCGGAACCGCAGCATGAGCCGCCACACCGTTGATGATCTGCAAGCAATTGCTGATGCCATTGTTGCCATGGCTGAACCAGGTGAACAGATTGAAGCAAACGTTGCGCGTTCACGCGAAACAGACATTCGTGTGTACAACGGCGAACTAGAGCATTTCGTTTCGGCACAAAGCCAGGGCATCAGCGTGCGGGTTATTAAAGATGGCCGCACGGGTTCATCGCACGCAGGCACCCTTGATGAAACTGCATGGCGCGAAGTACTTGCCGAAGCGCGCGAGAACGCAACCTTGGGCGGCGTTGACGAATGGGCAGGACTTGCTGAACCAGATGGTGTTGCCATTGTGGAACAAGAACTGTGGGACGACACTCTTGATGCGTTCGACACGGCAAAGAAGATTGAAATTGCAAAAGAGCTTGAGCGTGCAGCAGTAGGCGCAGACCCACGCGTGCGTATTGATGACTCGAACTATTCAGATGGTGCAACAGAAGAAGCATTTGCCACCACTATGGGTATTCGCAGCAGTGGACGTTCGAATAGCTGTTATGCCAGCGTCAGCGTGATGGCTGATGACGCCGGTGAAACACAAACGGGTTGGGCGTACGCACTGGGTAAGAACCCTGCTGAGTTTGATTTGGCAAAAGCTGGTGTTGAAGCAGCGAACAAAGCAACGGGTTTGCTTGGCGCTGTAAAGCCACCAAGCAAGCGCACAACCGTTGTGCTTGACCCAATGGTTACTGCGCAGTTTCTTGGCATCATCGGATCCACCTTGAACGGTGAAAGCGTGGTGAAGGGTCGCAGCTTGTTTGC
>CAIYTS010000250.1 GCA_903929185.1 uncultured Acidimicrobiaceae bacterium | reverse complement strand
ACGCAAGGGGATTGATGCCACCGTCACGCTCGCACATTCGCGTACAGAGAATCTTGAAGCTATTTGTAAAACAGCAGACATCATTATTTCTGCAACCGGAATAGCTCGTTCAATTACGTCGGCACATGTTTTGCCTGGTGCAACAGTGATTGACGTCGGTATCTCTCGCACGGAATCCGGAATTATTGGCGACGTCGACGCAGCATCAGTCACCGGAATCGCAGGTGCACTGACTCCCATGCCAGGAGGCACAGGCATCATGACCGTTGCATGTCTCATGGAAAACACGGTGAATGCCGCTGCGATGCAAGGTGTCCTGGTCTGATGCGTCGAATCGCGGCCGTCATTGCATTGTTGAGTTCGGCATTCGTAGCGCTAGCAGTACCTGAAACTGTTCATGCGTCAAATACCGCACCTGAACCAGAAATGATTGCGCACGCTATCGGTACGCAAACAACAGGGCCCTCTGGCTTTCTTGCACCAAACGCTGTGATCCCGTGGGGCATTGATCGCATTGATGCGCGCACTGGTCGTGACAACTCCTTCACATACACAACAGATGGCACGGGCGTGAAGGCGTACATCGTTGACTCAGGTGTCAACGCAACGCACCCAGAATTTTCTGCACGTGTTCTTCCGGGCTGGAGCTATCGCACAGATCGGTCAGCAATTAGCTCGTATAACGCCGCTATTTCAAATCCTGCAACCGGGATGACGGCTTGTGCGGTTAACTCGACAGTTCATCAGTACGTTCCATCTTCAATTGACGGTGTCTACAGCGCAACAGATGTTGGAATTGTCGACAACGATGGCCATGGCACACACGTTGCGGGAACTATCGGAGGAATCACCACCGGTGTCGCCAAAGGCGTTTCCATCGTGCCAGTGCGCGTACTTGATTCGTGTGGAGCAGGAACTACCACCATGGTCTTGAACGGACTGAACTGGATATTGGCTGATCATAAAGACGGTGAAAAAGCAGTGATCAATATGAGTATCGGTTTTGAAAGTACCGCAACCAGTATCGACACGGCAATCAAGAGTTTGCTTGCAGAAGGAATTGTCGTTGTCGCTGCATCAGGCAATGACAGCGAATCAGCGTGTGGCATAACGCCGGCAGGTACGGATGGCACAATTTCAGTTGGTGCATCGATGTATAACGATGGCGAGCCATCCTTTACGAACTTCGGCGCATGTGTTGATATTTATGCGCCAGGCCAAACCATTGTGTCTAGTTGGCCCAAATATCTTTCATATTCAAATACGTATGTGAGTGAATCGGGCACGTCTATGGCGGCACCTCATGTTGCCGGAGCTGTTGCTCGATATCTGCAATCAGCAACAGTGACTGCAACGACACCCACTGAGGCGTGGAACTGGCTAAAGACAAACGCGACGTGCAACGCCATTACGTATTACACACCTACCGCAACAGAAGCGTCACGTGCGGGTGCTGTCAAGACTCCGAACCGATTGTTGGCAGTTGACGCACCAGCAGCTGTGCCATGTGCTCCCGGCAATGTCACTGCAACTGTGACAAGTAGAAGTTCAGTGGTTACGTGGGACGAAGTCGCAGCCGGAAATGGATCAGCAGTTACTGCCTATACGGCCACTGCAACTCCAGGTGGAAAAACATGTTCAGTTCCGTCTGGTACAACGTGCACTATTACGGGCCTTATGAACAACACTGCGTATTCAATTTCTGTTGCTGCATCCAATGGTGTTGGAGTCGGCACAGCATCGACAGCAGTAAGTATCACCCCTGTTGGTCCACCGGGTGCTGTGACATCACTTGTTGCTGCCACGCAGAAGAATGCTCTT
>CAIYTS010000249.1 GCA_903929185.1 uncultured Acidimicrobiaceae bacterium | reverse complement strand
ACGCAAGGGGATTGATGCCACCGTCACGCTCGCACATTCGCGTACAGAGAATCTTGAAGCTATTTGTAAAACAGCAGACATCATTATTTCTGCAACCGGAATAGCTCGTTCAATTACGTCGGCACATGTTTTGCCTGGTGCCACGGTGATAGATGTTGGTATCTCACGAACTGAAGCAGGGATCATCGGTGACGTTGATGCAGAGTCCGTAACCGGAATCGCTGGAGCTCTCACACCCATGCCTGGCGGCACGGGCATCATGACTGTTGCGTGTCTGATGGAGAACACCGTGAATGCAGCTGCGATGCAAGGTGTTCGCGTCTGATGCGTCGAATTGCGGCTTCACTTGCATTGGTGTGCTCTGCGTTAGTGGCATTTTCAGTACCTACAACTGTTCATGCTGCGAGTAGCACGCCACAACTAGAGATGATTGCCCATGCAATCGGTACGCAAACTACAGGACCGTCAGGGTTTCCTTCTCCAAACGCCGTAATCCCGTGGGGAATCGACCGCCTTGATGCACGCTCAGGTCGTGACAATACGTTTACGTTTACAACCGATGGTGCAGGGGTTAAGGCCTACATAGTTGACTCTGGTGTCAACGGAACTCATCCTGAATTTTCTGCTCGCGTTTTACCTGGCTGGAGCTATCGATCTCGAGTCTCTGATCCAACGGGCGCTGCACTTTCCTCTTACAACGCCTCCATTGCGGCGTACAACATGAATCCCACAACAGGAATAAGTCCTTGTGTGGATAATCCAGCGTTTCCTCACCGCTATCGACCATCGACGATTGATGGTATTCGTAGTGACAGCGATGTTGGGACAATCGACAACGATGGTCATGGCACACATGTCGCAGGAATCATTGGTGGCATCACAACAGGTGTTTCCAAGGGTGTGTCAATTGTTCCCGTCCGTGTGCTTGATTCGTGCGGAGCTGGGACTACCACCATGGTGTTAGGCGGACTCAACTGGATTTTGGCTGATCATCAGCCAGGTGAAAAAGCAGTCATCAATATGAGCATTGGTTTTGACAGCACAGCAACATCAATTGATGCGGCGATCAAAAATTTGCTTGCCGAAGGAATTGTCATTGTCGCTGCATCGGGAAACGAAGGTGGCTCGGCATGTGGCATTACGCCGGCAGGAACTGACGGCACAATCTCTGTTGGTTCATCGGCATATAACGACACGGAGTCATATTTTACGAACTACGGATCATGCGTTGATATTTTTGCTCCAGGGCAGAGCATCGTTTCCAGTTGGCCATGGTGTGATTCAGTTCCACTATGTGGGCCCACTGCCGTTGTCGATACATATTTGGGTTTATCGGGGACATCAATGGCGGCTCCCCATGTCACTGGTGCAGTAGCAAGATTTCTGCAATCTGCAACGGTAACTGCCACTACATCAGTAGATGCATGGAACTGGTTAAAGGCCACCGCCACATGCAATGCAATTACGTATTACACCCCAACCGCTACAGAAAAATCTCGTGTTGGTGCTGTCAAGACCCCGAATCGTTTATTGGCAGTTGATGCACCAGCAACGGTGCCATGTGCCCCTAGCAGCGTCACGGCCACAGTGACAAGCAAGAGTTCGGTTGTTACTTGGGAAGAAGTGCCCGCAGGTAATGGCTCAGCGATTACTGCATACACAGCTACTGCAATGCCAGGCGGGAAGTCATGTTCCGTTCCATCGGGTACGACCTGCACAATCACCGGACTTGTTAACAACACTGCGTATTCAATTTCTGTTGCTGCATCCAATGGTGTTGGAGTCGGCACAGCATCGACAGCAGTAAGTATCACCCCTGTTGGTCCACCGGGTGCTGTGACATCACTTGTTGCTGCCACGCAGAAGAATGCTCTT
>CAIYTS010000248.1 GCA_903929185.1 uncultured Acidimicrobiaceae bacterium | reverse complement strand
GGTGTTCCCGGGATCAACGTTCTTGATTCGTGGACATGATCATCATGCTTTGCATCACTTGTTCCCTCGTGTAGCGCATTACCGCTTGCCTGCAATGTGGCAAGAGATGGCTGCAGATCTTGTACCTAAGGGCGTTCGCGCCGAAGGACGTGCTCTCGAAGCAACCGGCCCGGTTGTTTGGTGATTCGCAGCGAGCAAGCCTGAACAAGTACTCGGTGATTGCCAGCGTCAGAAAACTTCATTTATCGGAGAGCGCTCGGCGTTGCAATTGTTGTAGCCCGTGTTGCGCAGAGTACGGTCCTTAGTTCATGTTTACGGCAGAAATCGTGAACGGTGAAACTCGAGAAGGAGCACGAAAATGGCAATGAAGACTTTGACTGACATCATGGGATGGCGCTACGCCACAAAGAAAATGAACCCATCAACTCCGGTACCGCAGGAGAAAGTTGAAGCCATTATCGAAGCAGTTCGCTTGGCTCCGACTTCAAGTGGTCTTCAACCGTTTGAACTACTTGTAATTACCAATAACGAACTTCGCTCGAAGATTGCTGAGGCCGCCAACGGTCAGGCACAAATCACTGACGGGTCACATCTTCTCGTTTTTGCGACATGGGATAACTACACCGCCGAGCGGATTGACGAGGTTGTTCAACTGACCGTAGAAGCTCGTGGTGATTTACCGACGTTGCGCGGTTACTTCGACTACCTGAAAGCCAACTATGTGCCCCGTGATCCAGAGATCAACTACGCGCACGCTGCTCGTCAGACCTACATCGCAGTGGGATTTGCATTGATGGCAGCTGCCGAGCAGGAAGTCGACAGCACACCTATCGAGGGCTTTAACCCGGATGCCGTTGACGCCATTCTCGGATTGAGAGAACGTGGATTGCGCTCTGTGGTGCTGATGCCATTGGGCTATCGCGATCCTGAAGGCGACTGGCTATTGCCAATGCCGAAAGTTCGTAAGTCACGTGCTGTCATGGTCACAGAATTGGCGTAAGTCGAGCCTGGTTGGTCAGTTCGGTTTTAGATCCGCAATGACAATCTTTGACATTTTCATCATCGCTTGAAAGGCATAAGCGCTGTCGTAGCCGTCGGCACCTTGCAGAGCGCGAGGAAGGGCAGTCGGAATCACTTGCCAACTCACGCCAAAGCGGTCCTTGCACCAAGCACATCTTCCTTCGCTTCCGCCATCGCTAATGAGAGCATTCCATGTTCGGTCGACGTCTTCTTGCGAATCGCACGCCACCTGAAAACTCACAGCTTCGGAATGTGGGAATGCGGGACCACCATTTAGTGCCACAAATGGTCGACCGAAGAGTTCGAATTCAACTGTGAGAACCGAGCCTTCAGGATGTTGTGCATCGACGGGGTAGTAACTCACGTTACCCATGCGGGAATTGGGAAATAGGTCAACATAAAACTGGGCCGCTTCGAGCGCCTCAGTGTCGAACCACAGAAAAGTTGTCAAACTGGTAACTGCCATTCCGTAAGCCTATGTGAACGACGTGATTTGCCGAAACCTGATGCAAGAATGTGGTCATGTCTATTGATGCAGCGACACATCGAACTCTTGCAATTGATGCGAACAAATCAACGTGGGAAATACTTGGTAAGCCGGTGAACGAGATCACCGATGTTGAGACCGAAGAGATGACACGTCGTGCCTATGCCGCTGCGTATCACTGGCAGAGAGCAGAGGGGACAGGCCCTGCGAATGAGGCACGCGCGAGTTGGTTGTTGTCACGAGTATGGGTAGTTCGAAACAACGGCGAGGTGGCTCTGCAACACGCACGTAATTGTCTTTCAGTGTGTGAGTCGGCTGGCCTCGTTGATTTTGACCGCGCGTATGCCCACGAATCATTGGCTCGTTCGTATGCGTGTTTAGGCGACACGGATCAAGCCAGAACTCATCTCTTACTTGCTCGTGATGTGCATCTCTCGGATCCCGAAGATAGGACCATTGTCGAATCTGATATTTCCTCAGAGCCCTGGTTCGGTTTGGAACTATAAGTTCTGGCGACTACTCGGGCGAGGTGTTTGGCAACAAGTCGAAATAGACCGTCACGATGAGAGTGTCGTCTGTAACTGTCTCGCCAACTCGAGTCCAATATGCAATATGGCTTGCACGAAAATCCGCAGCATTCATGTCGCCTTCTGCTTCGGCAAGTGCGAACTCGTCGGGGACATCTGCAAATCGCAGGATTTCCGCGCGAGTAACTTTCATTGTGCCAACGTGTTTTCCGTCGTTATCAACTATTGCTAGCAATTCGCCAACATGTTCAATTGGTTCGCCTTCAGACTCGTAGTCACCGATGAGAAGACCGGCCGTTGCACGCTTCTGGCCATGAAGGATGAGGTTGACCAGTTTCTCTCGTGAGGGGCCAGGCGTTCCGAACTCAATTGTGCGCATGCCGTCTATTCGCTCAAACATGTCGGGCAGTGTACTGATGAGAACTTGACGCTAAGAGAGTCGTAAGGCCCTAACTGGGCGCCTGTCTGCTTGATTGGGTGACTAGACAAAACCTCTCCATCAAGGTAACTTGATGGATGTGGATCCGGTCATCCTTGAAAGTGCTCGCAAGCACGGCATTGCAAATGAAGACATGATTCACGCTTATCACCACCCAATTCGGGTGTTTCAGTTAGACGACCTGACAATGTTGATTGGACCTGACCGGTCAACATGTCTCTTGGAAATCGGCTTAAGCACTGGAGAAGGTGTTGAATTCATCGTTCATGCCATGTTGGCTCGACCAAAATATTTAAGGTGATTCGTATGCCCCGTTCAATTCAAGACATTCTCGATCATGCAAATAAACTTGCACAGCGATTTGAAGATTTCGATACTGATGAAGCCAAAGAAATTTCTGTAGAAGAGTATCTTCTCGAGCGAGCAGTGGTGGCACGGGCACGATGCGAACAACAAATCCTTGATGCCATTGCAAAGGCACGTGCAGCTGAACTTTCATGGCAGAAGATTGGGGAACTGTTAGGGACATCCGCACAAGCAGCTCACCAGCGTTACGGAGTCTTCTTGGAATCTGCGTAGATTTCCACTGCTAAATAGTTAGCGAAGGAATGGTCGCACTTCGATGGGCCGGTTGCATGCCTTTGATGCTTCGGCTGCCAGCGCATGCGCAACGGTGTCGTTCTCGGCCTCAATGATCCAGAAGCCAGCCATAAACAAGTCAGAGTCCACAACAGGTCCGTGTGTAATGGAGTCGCGAGTACCTCTGAAGTCAAATACAACGGCCTGATCAGGCGTTGCGATTCCTGCTGCCATTATTCGCTGGCCAGCAGCCTCGATTTTCTCATTGAAGGAATCAATCGCTGTCATCTCGTCATGGTCGGCAAGTACTTCGCCCGTTCGGTTTGCAATGACGGCAAATAGGTAACGCATATTTTGATTCTAACTTCAGGCGAATTCTCTCGTTAAAATCATCTGATGGCAGAAAAAGTCACTGGCCCCGCTTCATACTTTCCTTCAATTGAGAAGAAGTATGGAAAGCCAATATCGCATTGGAAATCTTTACTGAAGAAGATGAAAGGTGCGAAACACGCCGAGATGGTTGCGATGTTGAAGACTGACCACGAGATGGGTCATGGGCATGCAAACGCAATTGTTGCTCACTTCCGTGCAGAAGAGGGCCTCTAGCCAATCTCTCGACTACAAACCGAGAGCGGTCATCAATTCCTTTTCGGTGATGCCAAGGGTCTTTGCGGCTACTGAAAAATCTGGTGGCATTTTGTTGTTGAACGCATCTTTGAGTTGAGTCTCCGTAATGCCAAGTTTCTTAGCGGCAGCGGCAAGGTCTGGCATCGGGGGCATCATGTTTGGCATCGCTTGAATCTGTGATGCGTCGACTTTGCCATGGAAGCATCCAATTGATGATGTTGCATCAGCCGTGCCCGGAAGAACGTAGTGGTAAACACCCTTCGGGTATTCAGGTGTTGGGCTGGTAATCCCGTTGCACTCATCGAGGGCGCTCGTCGGTACGGTTTTACCATTGATGTCATTTGCGCCGTAGATGAAGTAGCCATCAAGTGCAATGCCAATGATGTGTGATGGTCCTGTAGTTGTGTCAACTTTTGTCGTCACGCAATTAGGCAACCCGTGGTAGTGGTACGCACCGCCGGTGCCATTCATGCCGGGAGTGGGGTGACCCGCGCACTTGTCGACAAATGAAGCTGTAATTCCGGCTGCATTAGTGATTGTGAAGTTGCTTGCCATCGCAACAGTTGTTCCATCGCCTTCGTATGGGTTGTAGAGAACCGCACCAGAGATCATCACTCCGATAGAGCCCAAACTTGTTTTTGTAGTCGTTGACGAGAAAACTGGAACGGAAGGAATATCGAATGAATATGTCTGTGCCGAGGTTGGGTCCTTGATGATGTTCGCCGTACTGGCATCTGGCACTACGACACCTGCATTTGGCACCGCGTAGTAGGCATCACGTTCATGGTTGGGAATGCCATCCGGCTGGAAGTTGATACTGCCATCTGTATATGAGATCTTGATTGTGGGATTCCACGACGCTGTCTTTACAACGTCAGTGGTATCCGTAGACGACGCAGCGATATCGGTAGTTGAGGATGCTGCAGTTGTGTCTGACGACCCTGAACTGCTCGAGCATGCGCTGAGGAGGATTATTGATAGGGCGGCAGCAATGCTGAGGCTTGATTTGATTTTCATGGATCGATTCCTTGCTTGAGGGGCTGCTGCCATAATAACTTACCTAGGTAAATAATTCGTAAGAAGTTCTGTTATCTTTGAGCTATGGGTCATGAGGTCAAGAATCATTCAGTAGGCGATAAACCGACCTCCTCGGATCTGGCAAAGATGTCCAGGGCCGCGGCCGCTCCGTTTACTGCAGCCAGTGTCGGTCGACTCAGTCATCTCTTTCCCCATTGGCTTCTGCTCAATGTTGAGACCCCTCTAGGAATTCCAGCATCTCGTCTCTTTGTTCTCTGGATGTTGCGTAATGAGAAAGCTCTCACCATGGGAGAGATTGCTCAGATGATTGATCTCACTCCGCGGGGTGTGACGCGCATCGTCGATGGGCTTGAAGAAGATGGTTTTGCTACTCGAACCGAAGACGAATCTGATAAACGAATCAAAGTAGTGGAACTTACGACTAAAGGTCGGCGGTTTCTTGATGCGTCTCTTCCAAAGGTTCATCAGAAGTACGTCGAACTGTTCGCTGTCTTGGATAAATCAGAAGCAGTGGAACTAGTCCGCCTGCTCGAGAAATTGACAGATCACATGAAAATGCAGATCGACGCCGGATAAGAGTCGCCGTCGAAAGCTCTATTCGGCAATGCGGGCCTTCACTATTGCGCGCAAGAGAGCGGCATCGACTTTCCAGTCGACTGGAACAATGAACGTCGTTTTGTTGACCTTGTAGCCGGCCAATTTTGATTCCATTGACTCAAGCACGTCGGAACTAAACGGGTTCAGAGTCAGGTGATTCTTGGAAGCGGATAGTCCGAACACATATTTGCCATCGATGCGCAACATGGGTTGGTTCCAAGCAATGACCAGTTCGAGTTTGGGGAATTTCTCCATGATGGTCGAGAAAATCAGTTCAGCAGTTTTCTTCTTCTGCGGATCTAGTTGGGCGAAGAACTGTTTCGGAGTCGAGAAACGTTTCGATGTTGTGGAACCCCGAAAATGCATCACAACAGCATTTGCATGCGCCTGACTAAAACCGTGATTTTCTCGTAGATATGCAATCTGCTCGGGATACTTGGCGTCTTTGAGTTCACCGAGTTCGCTGAGAAAATGCGAAACAGGTTGACCGTGTTTCTTTTCAATCGCAGGAAAGAACTTCGAGCGGTCACCGCTTGCGTCAGTCATTGCTGAAGGGTTTAGAGACCGAGGTGCTCTTTAACTCGCGCTACTGATGGGTTGGTCATTGACGTTCCATCAGTAAATACAAGAGTAGGGACAGTGCGATTGCCATTGTTGATTGACTCAATTAATGCAGCAGCGGTCTCATCTGTCTCGATGTCGATCTGCGTGAAGGGGATACCGGACTTTTCAAGGTCTGATTTCAGACGCTTGCAGGGGCCACACCAACTGGTGCTGTACATGGTGAGAACTGGTGTCGACATATGAGTCAGTGTAGGACTATTTTTCGATGGTTTTGTTACCTAAGAGGCAAGTGCGCCAGCAAAGACTTGCCATGCCAGCAAGGACTTAGCGACGAAGCTGAGAACGATATAAATGCGCTCGCCATAGAGGTAGTTGGCCCATTTGCCCTGGGCCTTGTATTGCTTCCATTGCACGATGGCGAAGCAGTTAAACATGATGAACAACGAGATGACGATGCCGTAGACAAAGCCCGGAGCCGATGCGCCTGGTGGGCCTTTGGGGTGAAGAAGGTTGATAACAACTGCAACCCACGGGATGATGCCAGCGATGCAGCCGAACCAGAAAGGCAGTAGATCGCCATTGCCGGGGGTTGTGTATTTCTCTTGCAACCAGCCGAACAGAATCATTGAGACATTGACTCCGAAAATTGCGAGCAGAGCGACGATCTCGGTGACGCCGTTGAGTTGCAGAATCACGATGATCATGATTGAAGACGACAGCGAGTATTCCACCCATCGAAACACATTGATGTGTTTGCTTAGTCCATCTGTGTAGCGAGCAAAGTTCTTACCCGATGTGATGAAGAAGTGAAAGAAAGCGGACAAGAAGAGGAACGCTGCGACCATGTATCCGATATTTAGGTTAAACAAGTGATTCGGTAGAGAGAACTTGCCTGAGCCTGGTGCATCTGTCATGTATGTGGCGTTCACGGGAAGTGATGCATCATTTGCAAGCAGGATGATTGCAATGAAAGAAGCCAAATGCAAAAGGCCGGCGGTGCGGTTGAGTGTCCGCAGTTTGTTTAGTGATGTATCCATGAGAGTTCCTCGCAATGGTGTCGTGATTGAATCTTGCCACAAGTAGTGCCAAACAGTGGGCGGGAACTAGGGTTCAGAGCCATGAATGTTGTTGATGCAGTAAATGCCCGCTTGTCGGTGCGCCAGTTTCTTCCCACTGCGGTCTCAGATGACCAATTGCGGTCATTGTTGTCTGATGCCTCACGTTCACCAAGTGGCGGAAACGTGCAGCCATGGCGTATGTATGTAGTGAATGGTGATTCGTTGACACGCATGCGTGAGTTCTTGACTACACAACCACCAGTGGAAGAACCTGAGTACGAGATCTACCCAAAGAGCATTTCAGAGCCGTATCGCACAAACCGTTTCACTATTGGTGAGCAGATGTACGCGACTCTTGGCATTGCACGTGAAGACAAGCCGGGCAGATTGCGCCAGTTTGCCCACAACAATGATTTCTTCAGCGCGCCAGCAGCAATGTTCTGTTTCATCGATCGCCAGATGGGGCCGCCACAGTGGTCTGACCTTGGAATGTTCTTGCAGACATTTATGTTGTTGGCAGTTGAGAATGGTCTTGCAACATGTGCGCAGGAATATTGGTCAGTGCGACACAAGGCAGTGTCTACGTTTGTTGGTGCGCCAGAAAACGAAATGCTGTTCTGTGCTCTTGCAATTGGTTACGCCGATACATCGGCACCGATTAACTCACTGCGTTCAGAGCGCATGCCCGTAGACGAGTGGGCCCGCTTTATCTAACTGGTTCAGGTTGCGAGGTCGCTCACTATGCGACCTGCTTCAAGAGTGACCGTACGTGTGATGCGTACTGAATCAAGAAGTGATCTGTCGTGAGTGACAAGAAGGACTGTGCCACCGAAGGTCTCGAGTGCTTGTTCCAATTGTTCGATAGCGGGAAGGTCGAGATGGTTGGTCGGCTCATCAAGCACTAAGCAGTTGGCGCCATTGGCCATGAGCAGTGCCAATACGCCTCGAGTGCGTTCGCCAGGGGACAAGGAAGCAGCTGGGCGGTTTACATGATCTGCTGCAAGGTTGAACTTGGCAAGAAGTGTGCGTGCTTCAGGAACCAATAGCCCCGTTGCAGCCATGAATACTTCTAACAATGTTGCATCGGTGAAAGTACCGTCTTCGTTACGTCCGGCTAATTGATTACGCGCTTGTTCCAGTTCGCCAATAACAACACCGGGTCCCATCCATTGCGAACCACTTGCTAGAGGAATACGGCCGAGTAGTGAACCGATAAGTGTGCTCTTGCCACTGCCATTATGACCAACGATTGCAATGCGATCACCGAATGACACTTGAAGTTCGATTGGCCCGAGATGAAATGAGTCGTAATCAACTTCTGCGCCAGCGAGTCGGGCAACAACATCACCACCGCGGGCGGCGAGTGGTATTTCAAGTCGTAACTGCCATGCCTCGCGTGGCTTTTCAACTTTGACTAGGCGTTCCATCTGCTTGTCAGTGCGCGCAGCCTTGCCGGCAAGTTGTTCTGACGAATTCATCTTGAGGTTGCGTTGAATCTTGTCACCGTCGTTTGGTTTTTTCTTTGCTTTGCTGACACCTTGCGTTGCCCATTCACGTTCACGTTGTGAACGGCCTGCAAGATCTGACCGCTTTGAGTCGTACTCTTCAAAATCTGTCCATGCTTGTTTGCGGGCAACTTCACACTCTGTGAGATATGCAGTCCAGCCACCAGCAAAGGTGGAAGCGGTGTGTTTGAACTCGTCAAGTTCCACTACGTGTGTAATGGTGCGCTCTAAGAATGTGCGGTCATGGCTTACCAGAACAACACTGCCGGAAATAGAAGTTACGAAGTTCTCTAAGCGTGCGAGTCCATCAAGGTCGAGGTCGTTTGTTGGTTCATCAAGTAGATACACATCGAACCGAGAAAGGATGAGGGCTGCAAGGCCAGCACGTGCTGCTTCTCCTCCGCTGAGAACAGACATTGGGCGTTCAAGAAGTGCCACGTTGAGACCCAGTTCATCCCATGCTTTGCCGATGCGTGCATCAAGGTCTGCGCCACCTAGGGCAAGCCAGGTGTCAAGCGCGACTGAATACGCATTTCCAGCATCGTCTTCGCCAGCTGCCATTGCAGCCGTAGTTGCGTCGAGTGCATCAGACGCGGCAGTAACATCGGTGCGGCGCGCAAGGTAAGCACGCACTGTTTCATCAGCTCGACGTTCTGGTTCTTGCGATAAGTAGCCAACCATTGCACCGTGTGGGGTGACAATTATTTGTCCTGAATCAGGCGCAATGAGGCCGGCCAAAGTACGAAGCAGTGTGCTTTTGCCAACACCGTTCGGGCCAACTACACCCCAGCGCTCGCCAGGTTCAACCGTGAGAGACACATGGTCCAGCATTACTGCAGGACCAAAGCTCACGGTGATGTCGCTTGCGCGAAGTGAAGTACTCATGACGAGTATCCACCTTATGCGAGAGGCGGGTGCATCAACGCAAAAGGAGCGGCATCACCGAAGTGACACCGCTCCTTTTGGAACAAGTATTGCTAGTTGTTACTTAGCGATTGAGAAAAGGCTCTCGGTAAGTGCTGGACCGTATGAAGAACCAGCCTGCGCTGCGATTGCAAAGATGAACAATGCTCCACCGGCCATTGCGATGTTCTTCAAGAAGCCGATCATTTCTGTTTGCTTTGAAGCAGCATCTGCAGCCCAGAAGTCATGCATCTTCACTGCCATGATGACAAGGAGAGCAGCGATGACAATTGCGCCGAGGTCTGCATAGACACCCAGGATGATGGAAAGTCCACCAAGGGCAAGCAGGAGACCGGAGAGCTGTACGGACAACTTCGGTGCTGGAACCTTCTTGAATTGGGCATAACCAGTCATGGCGTCTGCTTTGGTGAGGTGGTTGATACCACTCATGATGAACATGCCAGCGAACAGGATTCGGGCAATCAATAGGACGATGTCCATAGTTGACTCACTTTCGTTTGTAGAAAATAGTTGAGAGCGCAATTATATGCACAAGATAGTTGCGGACGCAACTATCTCCGAGATTCCTGTATATTCCATGTATGGCAACGAACTGGCTATCTCCAGCTGAAATGACGGCGTGGCGTTCGTTTATCACGACCACCGGCGATCTATTGCGCGCTATTGAACATGAATTAGAACCATTCGGCCTTGACATGGGTGACTATCAATTACTTGCCATGTTGTCGGAAGCACCAGAACAGCAGTTGCGTATGTGTGATCTGGCTGATGCTTTGCGTCTTACCCGCGGCGGTTTAACGCGCCGTATGGAAGGCGTTGTGAAAAAGAAGTTGGTAAGCCGAGTGCAGTCATCGGAAGATGGTCGCGTTGCGTTTGCGCAGATGACTGCGAAAGGCGTTTCAACATTGGCCGCAGTAGCACCAGAGCATGTTCAGACAGTACGTCGATTAATGATTGACCAGCTGACACCGGCTGAGGTGAAAGCGATTGGCTCTGCCTTCGGCAAGATTTCAAAAAACCTTGCCGAAGAACTGAAGTAGTTAGCCCTGAAGGGCTGCCTTCATTGCTGCCACGCCATTAGCAAGGGTGGTTCGCTCTGATTCGCTTAACACGGCATACGCAGGTGCGCATAGTGCGTCAGTCAGTTTTTCTGCAGCGGTCATTTGAGCATGCGTTGCATCAGTAATTGTCGGTGCATCTTCTGGTGTGTAACCGAATTGCGGCACCATGTCGGGGCGCTTCACGTGGTGAGCGGTCTTCGTATCCAGCCCTGCTGCACGCAATGCAATGAGGTGGGCAGCTCCGCGGAATTCACGGATAAGAGCCAACAACTGCATTGCACGACCTGGAGCATCAGTTGCGAGAGTCTCTGTGCGCATTGCTGCATACAAGCCGAGGCCGTCAGGGTCGGCTGCATTGTTCACCGCGTCAAGTGTTGCAACGATTGCGTCGAGATTTGCCAAGCCGGTGAACTTTGCGCGGCCAAGTGCAGCTGCACATTCAAGATGTGCTCGTCCTGCTTTACGTGGATCACACTTTGCTTTTGCGTCTTCCCAGATGCCACCAATCATTGCGGGCTTGAAATAGCCGAAGGCTGCAGCAAGGGCTGCGCCATCACAGTCGCCAAGTGGGCCGCCACGGCCAAGAACGTAAAACTCCATGCCGCGCAGGTTGAGTTCTTTGCCAACTGCTGCGGTCTCTGGGATGAAATAGAAGGCCGCACCAATTTCATTGATGATGGGGCAGG
>CAIYTS010000247.1 GCA_903929185.1 uncultured Acidimicrobiaceae bacterium | reverse complement strand
TGGAATAGTCGCATCTTGGTGAATCAAGTTGCACCGTTTGCTGCAATTGTCATGGTGTTGTTTGCTTTCGCGCTTGATAACGACGGAATTTTGCAACGCGTTGCTCCGGGTCTTGTGTGGTTAGCAACCTTGTTCAGCATGCTCGTTGTGATCCAGAGATCATTCACAGTTGAATCTGCCGATGGCGCACTTGACGCATTGCGAGTTGCAGGGGTTGACATGGGCGCAATTTTTGTGGGCAAAGCGATTGCGTTAATGGTGCAGCTGTTTGTTTTGGAACTCATGCTTGTGGCAACTGCTGTGGTTCTCTACGGCGTTGAAATGACATTGACTGGTTTCTGTGAGGCAATAGTCACCTTGGTGGTGGCCACCATTGGGCTCGGAAGCGTGGGTACTCTGTACGGAGGTCTTGCTGCAGGCGCACGGGGTCGGGAGACACTTCTTCCGCTTCTGTTGTTGCCAGTGGTAGCACCTGTCCTGATCGGCGCCACACGGGCGACCGAGGCGGCATTTGGTAGCGGTGGCACCACAGTGTCCGAAGGGTGGCCATGGATTGGTCTCCTTTTGGTCTTTGCGGTTCTGTTTTGCGCTGTCGGAACCGTTGCCTTTGGTCCTCTGGTCGACGAATAGGTCCCGATTTTCCCCATCGCCTTCGGGCGGTCAGACTTAGAGAAGTGGATGTGAACATGGCCGGACAGTCAGGCACCGGAACTTCTGCAACGCGACGGCTCGGAGTCCTTGTCATTCTCATGCTCGCAACGCTTGCGCTGTGTGGCCTCTGGTTTTCTGCCGAAGATGTCGTGCAAGGAAGCACCGTACGCATTATGTACGTTCATGTGCCGTCAATTTGGACCGCGTATATCGCATTCGGTCTCACTGCTTTATGTTCGGCTGTCTATTTATCAGGCAAGAACAGATCTCTTGCGTGGGATCGTGTTGCCGGAGCATCAGGTGAAATTGGTGTTCTGTTTGTAGCGGTGTCATTAGTGACAGGAAGTATGTGGGGCCGACTCACGTGGGGTACGTACTGGGTGTGGGACGCACGTCTGACCAGCACGGCGTTTTTGTTCATTACGTATGTTGGCTACTTGGCAGTTCGGCAATTGGGCGGCACGCATCGTCAGCGCGCGCGCCGTTCATCTGTTCTTGCGTTGTTAGCGATTCTGGAAATTCCACTGGTGCATTTCAGCGTCACATTGTGGCGTTCATTGCATCAAGAAGCGTCTGTAGCAAATCCCAATGCAAAAGTTGCTCTCGACGGTTTGATGCTGTTCTCGTTATTCCTCGGTCTTATTGCTTTCACAATGTTGTTCGTGTGGTTAGTACTTCATCGTCAGCGCGCAATGATGTTGGAAGATGCGTTCTCTGATCGAGGTCTTGATGTCGCAATTGCAGCTCGTCGAAATGAAGCGGGAGCGTAATTGTCATGAAACATGCATCATTCATTTTTGGAAGTTGGGGACTGACCGCGGTCTCTGTTGCTGTGTATGCCGTGTGGGTGATACGTCGTGGACGTGAATTAGCCAAACATGCAACACGTGAGGAAATGCCGTGGACCTAACGCCACGTACGGTTACTGAACCGGGAGCTCAACCTCCAGCCCGCAAGCGGCGTTGGTTGCCGATGCTGGTGGTTGTTGGTGCACTGTTGGGCGGCGGAGTTGTGGTCACGAAGTTCCTCACCAGCGCAATTGACTACTACTGCAACGTTGATGAAGTTGGTGTGCGTAGTGGTTGTAGTGGAGAACGCAGAATGCGCGTTCAAGGTGTTGTCGAACAGAATTCTGTGAAACACGCAGATGGCGGTACCACTTTTACTCTTGATTTCAATAAGAAGACGTTGAAGGTTGCATACTCAGGCGACCCAGGCGGCGTTTTTCAAGAATGCATTCCGATCATTGCGCATGGTCGTGTAGTAAATGGTGTTTTCGAGAGTGACCGCATCGAAGTGAAGCACTCGAACCAATACGTTCAGAAGAATGCAAAGAGAATTGATCAAGCAAACAAAGAGGCAGCTGCATGCTCGGTGTTGAAGGGCTAGCAGGCCCACTCGGACGCGCAGCTCTTCTTGTTGGGCTGATTGGTGCATTCTTCGGAATGATTGCTGCCGTCACAGGCACGCGTAATGAAGACGAAAAAGTTCTTCGCCTTGTGCCGCGATTTGCCACATTGTCGTGCGTGGCTGCCATTTCAGCTTTTGCCGCAATGGAATGGGCGATGATCACCCGCGACTTTTCACTTGCATACGTACAAAAAGTTGGTTCGAAAAGTACGCCGGCGTTGTACAACTTCACAGCCGTATGGAGCGCACTAGAAGGATCCATTTTGTTGTGGGTTCTCATTCTGACGTGCTTAACCGCTGGCATCGTTTTTAAATATCGCACGCGCATCGCAGACCCCATGGTGGGTTGGGCAGTTGCCACCATGTTTTTCGTCGGCATCTTTTTCTTTATTTTGACATTGGGTCCGGCGAATCCATTTGCTGCTGGTGCATCTGGTGTTCTTGACGGACCAGGACCGAACCCATTGCTTCAAAACCACATTCTTGTGGTGTTTCACCCGCCCATTTTGTATCTCGGGTATGTCGGTATGACTGTGCCGTTTGCTTTTGCAATTGGTGCATTGATTACGGGTCGCGTTGGTGAAGGGTGGCTCGTAGAGACGCGCCGTTGGGCATTGTTCTCGTGGGGTTTCTTGACGCTTGGCATCATCCTTGGTTCGTGGTGGAGTTATGAAGTGTTGGGCTGGAGCGGCGTGTGGGCATGGGACCCTGTCGAGAATGCCTCGTTCATTCCGTGGCTAACAGGAACTGCATATATTCATTCGGTCTTAGTGCAAGAGCGCCGCGGCATGTTGCGTGTATGGAACTTGTCATTGCTCGTGTCAACGTTCAGCCTCACAATCCTCGGTACGTTCCTCACGCGTTCAGGCGTGTTGAACAGTGTGCATGCATTTAGTGATTCAAATATCGGGCCCTACCTTTTGTCATTCTTTGCCATCATCGTGGTTGTGTCCGTGGCTCTCATCGGTTGGCGCGGGCAAAAATTACATTCACCCGGCACTATTGATTCACCGCTTTCGCGTGAAGGTGCATTTCTTGCAAACAATGTGATCTTTAGTGTGTTTGCATTTGTTGTCTTGCTCGGAACTGTCTTTCCATTAATCATTGAGGCACTGCAGAATCGCCAATTGGTAGTGGGCGAACCCTTCTTCGACAAATTGGCAGTGCCTGTCGGACTCACTTTGTTGTTCTTGATGTGCATTGCGCCGGTCTTGCCGTGGCGTAAGGCATCGGGCGAACTTCTAGCGAACCGTTTGTTCTGGCCTGCATGGGGCGGAATTGGCGCATTGGCGCTCAGTGTCGGCGTTGGAGCAACTGGATTTGCACCGTTGTTGACATTTGCACTTGGAGGGTTTGCCGGTGGTGCTGCATTGCGGCAATTAGTTCTTGCAACACGACGCCAAGGCTTGCGCGGCCTGCTTGGACGCGCCAATGGCGGCATGGTGGTGCACATTGGCGTCATCTTGATTGCTGTGGCACTGGCTGCATCGAATAGCTACACCCACAGCCAAGAGATGATGTTGAAGCAAGGCGTTGTTGCAACATTTAATGGCCACACTTTTGAACTCACCGGGTTTACAACTGAATCAGACGCACGCCGCACAGTGGTTGCTGCAGTTGTTCGTGTTGATGGTGGTAAGAGTTACACACCAGCAATTACAAAATTTAAGTCAATGGGAACAAACATTGGTACGCCATCAGTGAAGTCGTCTTTTGTGGAAGACATCTATCTCACTGTTGAGCCACCGATCAAAGTGTCAAGCAAAACCGTAAAGATCAAAGTATTCATTAAGCCCATGGTGATGTGGCTATGGATTGGCGGAGGACTCATGGGCATTGGCACGTTGTTGTCTGCGTTCCCTGGTCGTCGACGCAAACCAACTGATGCAACGTCGGCACCAGTACCAACAGGGGCTGTTTCGTGAATCGCGGGAAGAGTATTCGGTATATCGCTGGTGCTGCTGGCGTTTTGTTGATCGCCTTTCTTGTCATTCTTGCGATGGCAAAACCAGGGGAGTCTGAGTCAGCGTCGTCGCCGTTGTTGGGAAATCCAGCCCCCGTTGTTAAATCAACCACACTTGGTGGCGGATCATTTGATTTATCGCACCGCAAAGGAAGTTGGGTGGTGTTGAACTTCTTTAACTCCACGTGTGTTCCGTGTCGTCAAGAGCATCCGTTGCTGATTGATTTTGTGAAGGAACAAAAGACATCGGATAATGCAGTTGAGTTATACACCGTTGTTAATGATGATTCTGATGGAGCAGTGCAAGGGTTCTTTGATACCAATGGTGGCGACTGGCCAGTAGTTCGTGATGACGATGGCGCCATCTCTGTGGCATTTGGCGTGGCGAAGGTTCCCGAGTCATGGGTTATTGATCCGAATGGATTTGTTCGCTTACGCATCATGGGTGGGTTGACAAAAGGATTTCTCACAACTCGTCTGAATGAGTTGAAGACTCAGTTTGCAGGTGGGCAATGAAATATCTGAAGTCATGGCCCGTATGGATGCTCATGGGCCTCATTGTGGTTGCGTTACTGACGGTGGGGACCACTCGCGATAACGGCCCTCTCACGCAATCTGATCGCATCGACTCAATCACCAAACATATTGCATGCCCAACATGCGACGGAGAAAGTGTGTACGTGTCACGCGCATCAGCTGCTGAAGCGATTCGCAATCAGGTGGCACGTGATGTCAGTGCTGGCACATTGACTGACGATGAGATCATCGGATCAATTGCAAATACGTTCAAGGCAAAAGTTTTGCTCGTTCCTCGCGCGACTGGTGTTGATTCGCTCGTGTGGATCTTGCCGATTGCGGTGTTGGTGTGTTCGATCGCCGGTCTGTGGGCTGCGTTCCGTCGTTGGCGGCGCGACAACAGCGGTGAAGCATCTTCAGATGATGTGGCTCTTGTAGAGAAATTGCTTGCAGAAGATCCCACTGACGAGGACAATGTCTGATGTCTGAGGATCTTCGCCACGAGCAACAGTTCTTATTGCGCTCTCTTCGTGATCTCGATAACGAGCGTGCTGCGGGCGACATTGATGACGCAGATTATGCAGCGCTACGCGATGGTTACATTGCCCGCACTGCCGCAATCACTCGCGAACTAGAGGGTGTAGTTGTAGAAACTGCGACTGTCAGTCGTCATTGGGTACGACGCATTCTTGTCGTTGCAGTTGTTCTGGCTGTAGGCGCTGGGGCAGGAGTATGGGTTGCTCGTCAGTCCGGTCAGCGTTTGCCAGGCCAAAGTGTCTCTGGCGGAATTGAACAGAGTTCGTCCACGTTGTTAGCAAGTGCACGTCAACTGAACTTCTCCGATCCGGGAAAGGCAATCGAGCTCTACACGCAAGTGTTGAAACTTGAACCTGACAATGCAGAAGCCCTGACGTATCGATCATGGATTCTTGCGTTGACGGCCAGAGCAGCAACCGGAAGCGTGAAGCAGCTTGCTCTTGTCACTGCTGTGAAAGATCTCTTACACGCGCAACAAGTAGATGAGCAATACCCAGATGCTCATTGTTTCCTCGGCATCGTGTATTTCCGTTTTCTCAATAGTGCAGCTCTGGCAAAACCGCAGCTAGACACATGCAAGGCAATGAACCCTCCGAAAGAGGTGCAGTCGTTTGTTAGTGCAATCGTTGCAGAAGTAGATAAAGCACTCTCTAAGTAGCGCTATTTCGTTGTGGGTGGCTCCCAATATTCAGCGCGGATGTACAGCCCGTTCTCACGGTGTAATACGAAGACTGAACCCTTCTTGAGAGAACGTGGAACATTGTCGACATCCATGCCACGACGAATGAGGCCGTTCACTGCGTCGGGAATGACATCACCATGGCTACAGAGCACAGCGTTGTCTGGTGCGTCATCCAAAATGGCGAGCGATTTTTCGAGCGGAGATTCTTCTTCAAGCCGAGAATCGAGAACCACATCAAGACCACAGAGTTCGCCAAGCGGCTCTAACGTTTGTTGACACCGCAGGTACGGACTTGACCACAAAACGCTGGGGTTGAGGGCAGAGAGGCGAGTGGCCAATGCGTGGGCCTGGTCCCAACCGTTTTCGACTAGCGGCCGCACACGGTCATCACCAATCCACGCCGAACGACTTCCGGCTTTTGCATGGCGAATGAGATAAATCGGCATAGGCACACGGTATCTGCGTGATGAAGAACCTGCAGATGAACTTTTAGAGGCAGAATAGATACATGGGTTTTTTCGATCGCAATCG
>CAIYTS010000246.1 GCA_903929185.1 uncultured Acidimicrobiaceae bacterium | reverse complement strand
CCGAGAAGGTTTGGAACTTCGCGCATTGCAGGACCGGTGGACACATTGATTGCAACAGTTGTTCCCTTGACAACAGAATCGCCAACTTTCAACGTTGGTTGATCAGGAACTGTCCATGACACAACAGTGCCAATTGCGACTGCTTCATCAGCAGTGTCGACTGGTGCAGCTTCAAGACCAAGTTCTGCAAGTTTTGCTTTTGCATCATCTGCTGTAAGGCCCGTGAGTTCAGTAAGTACAGAAAGTGTTGGTCCTTCAGAAACGACCATCGTTATTCCGTCTCGCTTTGCGAGGTTGGCGCCCAAAACAGGATCAGTACGAATAATTTGTCCGGCTTGCGCGCTGTCGCTGCGTTCTTTCACGATGGTGATTCCCCATCCGAATGGAGACACCTGGTTGCGCGCTTCAGCCTCAGTAAGACCAACGAGTGCCGGAACCGGGTTCTTCGGATTCAACACTGTGAAATATGCAGCAACGCTTGCGCCAGCAATAAGTGCAACAACCACAAGGCCAATAGCGATACGGCGACCCCAACGCTTCTTTGGTCGGACAACCTGTGATGTGGGATCTTCAGCAGCCAAAACACGCAATGAATCTGCATCCATTGCAATGGGGCCGGTGTCATCGCCGCCGATAGTGAGCGGTGTTGCGGCAGAACCATCAGTAACAATCAATGCAGTAGGCGTGTCGATTACTTCACTGCCACCGAACTTTGGTGTTGTGCGAATAAGAATTGGCTCATTCGGTGCAACATTTTCCACTGGAGGCATCTGTGAAAGGTCGGGACGCACAACTGGTTGTGACGGATCAGTGACTGCAACTTCAGCATCAAACAAACCGGTGCCAACAACATCAATCGGAGTTGGTCGTGGCAAATTCTCTGCAGACTGAACAAGGGCTTGTCCGAACTCACGCGGAGAAAATCTCTCTGAGGCAGTTGGTCGACCAGCATGTTCAAGTACTTGTGCAAGTGCACCAAAATCTGCATTCACTGGCAACAACTTGCCTGAGCGATTTGCAAATGCTGCAGCAACTGTTTCTCCGGCGAATGGAACATCGCCAGTCATTGACTCGACAAGAATGAGTGCGAGCGAATACACATCAGACGATGCACTGCGCGCGCCGCCTTCTGCTAGTTCAGGTGCGCTGTACGTGGCCTGCTCAAGACCAAGAGCATCAAGCGGACGAAGTGGGGCTCCGAACCCAACAAGGCGCACGCGACGGTCAAGGCCAAACACCAAACGAGATGGGCGCAAGTCGCTATGGCTAATGCCCTGCTTTGCGGCCGCATCAAGCGCACGACAAATATCAATGCCGACAATCAAGGCCTGCGACGGGGTGAGGCGTCGGCCGCGATCGAGGAACTCACGCAGCGATCCGCCGGCAAGGCGCTCGCCCACAACAAAGACATAGCGCTCGCCCTCGAGGGTTACTTCTCCATGGTCAAGGACTGACTCGATGCACGGGTGGCGAAGGCTGGAGGCGATATCAAACTGCTGCTCGAAGGCGGCAAGAGCATCATCAGGAGTAGTGGACCCAAGTGCAGGGTCAATCAATTGGCTGAGAGCCACAATGCGCACAGAGATCGCCTCAAGCGAGGAGAGGTCCGTTGCGTCGTACTGAAGGACTCCGGTGGACGAGCCAGCAGACTCGACCCGAAGTTGATCGAGTTGGTATCTCCCCGACAGCACTGTGCCGGGCATGTTCTGTGGCTCGCTCATGACCCATAAAACCTACCGTGTATGCCACGGAGAGGGGATTCGGAGCCTCTTTCAGCGAGAATAGAGGCATGAAACGCCCGATTAATAAGGAAACCCTCATAGCGAGCGCTGGAGTGGCAATTGGCCTCTTCGTCGTCATTATGGGTTTCAACTCAGGTGCCACGGGCCGCGACGCCCAGCGCCTCCCCGACGTGATTGAACGAATGACACCGGGACCTGGCGATCAAGTTCTGCAGCAGAGTCAAATTTTTGTTGACTTCATCGAGGGCTACAACGCATCTCTCACCATCGACGGCATTGCACTCGACACAACACGTCTCGACGAGTTGACTGACAATGGCGCCACGCCAAAGCCTGGGGCACAAGTAGAAATTCCTCCAACAGCGATCTACGACCCCGGCAACTTCACCATCAGTTTTTTGCCACAAGACGGCGCGCCGATCACAACGTTGACGCAGGGCAACCACACCGCCACCGTGTTGTTTTGGAAAATTACAGAAGGTGCTGAAAAAGCTCGTTCGTTTACGTGGGAGTTTTCCGCAAACTAAGCGGGCAACTCGCCTGTCGCGAGCAAGATTTCAAATCCTGCTTCGTCAAGAACTGGAATACCCAATTGCTCGGCTTTGGTGACTTTGCTTGCACCAGGAGAATCGCCAAGAACCACGGCAAAAGTCTTTGCACTCACGCTCCCTGGGCTCTTTCCGCCACGACTCTTAATTGCCTCTTCTGCCCCATCACGTGAATAGCCAGCGAGAGT
>CAIYTS010000245.1 GCA_903929185.1 uncultured Acidimicrobiaceae bacterium | reverse complement strand
GGGAGTTCTGGCTCAGTGATGATCGGGCTAATGATGGCCCTCGTCATGGTTGGTGGGTCGTACTGGTTTAGTGATTCGCTTGCATTGAAGTCTGCGAAGGCGCAAGTGATTACAGAAGCCGACCACCCAGAGTTCTACGGCATGATTCGCGACTTATCGCAGCGTGCTGGTTTACCAATGCCACGCGTTGCAGTATCCCCTGCTGACCAGCCAAATGCATTTGCAACTGGACGCGGACCAAACAAAGCAGTGGTGTGTGCGACTACAGGGCTATTGCAGTCCATGACACGTGAAGAAGTTGAAGGCGTAATGGCACATGAACTGATGCACGTACGAAACCGGGACATTCTCATTGGTTCAGTTGCTGCGGCAATTGCAACTGCGATCTCTTCCATTGCACAGATGGCCATGTTTGCCAGCATGTTTAGTGGCGGTGGTGGTCGTAATGACGAAGATAGGGCTAATCCATTGGCGATTCTTCTGATTTCACTTGTAGCACCAATGGCAGCCGGGCTGATGCAAATGGCTATTTCGCGTAGTCGTGAATTCGAAGCAGACCGTGGTGCTGCAGAACTTCTTGGCACAGGACAAACACTTGCAACAGCATTAGAAAAGATTGAAGTGCTAGCAAAGTCATCTCCGATGGCTGTCGCCCCAGCACAAGCTCAGGCGTACATTCACAACCCACTTGCTGAAATGCATGCTCGTCGTGGCAGCGGAGTGAATGTGTCTCGCTTGTTCTCTACTCACCCCGCAACAGATGAACGCATTCGTCGCTTGCGTGCAATGACTTTCTAGTCAGCTACTTCAGCTGGGCCACTGGTTGTAAAGATCAGTGCGCCGACTAGTGAAATACAACCGGCAACTAAATACGGCACGGTGTAGCCACCTGATGAGTCGCGAATTGTGCCAATGAGAATAGGCCCAATGGCTGTTCCGGTAAGCGACACCAAACCTGAACGCGCAGAGATGCGTGGGTAATCTTTGACGCCAAAACGCTGCGCGATAAGTAACGACTGCATCATGAGGACATTGCCGACCATGGCACCAAAAAGAGCAATGCTCAACATCAGCGGAATGGTGCTCTTCATCTGTCCAATTAAAATGATGGCAGCGCCTTGCATGACAGCAATGAACACCATGAACTTTGCCAATGGAAATTTCGGAATGATGCGGCCACCAACAAGTCGGAACACAACACTTGCGCCAGACAGAACTGACGTTGCAAGAGCAGCGGTGCCTGGAGACGTGCGTTCTTCTACAAGTTTCACGATCTGCTGAATAGCACCGACTTGGCTGCCCATGACCAACACGTACCCAATGGTGACAACCCAAAAGAACTTGGTGCGCACTGCGTCAGCAAGTGACACGCCGGGCATATCAACGATGTGGTTCTCTGGCTTGGGTTGACCATCGGGCATCCAGTTCAACGCCAATGGGTCTGGGCGGATGAGCAAGTACGCAGGTACACACATACCGACAAACCAAATAAGTGCAAGGTACGGGCTTGCCCCACTCATCTGCTTAGCATCGATCAACTTCTTGATGATTGGGGTCAACACGACACCACCCATGGAAAGCCCTGAAGACGCTGCAGCGATTCCTGGCGCACGTTTTGTGTGGAACCAGCGTGTGACAACGGTGGTGGCTGTTGTTAAACCACTGCACGACCATGCAACTGCGAACACTCCGTAGACAACGAAGAGATGCCACTTCTGAGAGACATGACCCAACATGTACAGAGAGCCTGCGCCGACAACTGCGCCGATGTAAATGAGAATGCGGACATCGAATTTTGCAATTAGGCGAGCGACCAACATGTTGGTAATGCCGCCGACTAAGAAGAAGAACGTTGTGGCGATGGAGAGAGACGAGATCTTCCAGCCAAGTTCTTTCGAAAACGCATTCAGGTAGACGGACATTCCGTAGAAGCCAAGAGCAGAGCTAAAGAAAAGAACCGTGAAGCAACCGCCAACGACCCACCAGCCGGGAAAGGCGTCTTTCTTGCCTAGATATACGCGTGTTGCAGTCTGCGACATGGAGCCCCCGTTCCGAAGGCAACCTTAGACGAGGGTATTGATCTGCTCTGCTAGTGAAGAATCACGCTGTGTGACACAACCTTTGTCGTGTGAAGTCAGCGCAATGGCCACTGTGTCGTAGCTATTTGACCAATCGGGGTGGTGGTCAGCTGCTTCTGCCATCTCTGCGATTGAAGTCATGAAGGCAAAGGCTTCTGTGAAGTTGGTGAATGTGAATTCACGACGCAATGCATTGTCCTCATGGCGCCAGCCATTCGGAACTATGACTTGGCTCATACGAAAGCTGCGTAGCCGTCGATTTCTAGTTGGTCGGCAAGTTCTGCACCACCGCTTGCAACAATGCGGCCTGACACCATGATGTGAACCACGTCTGGCTTCAGTTCTTCAAACAAACGAACGTAGTGAGTAATGGCAAGCACGCCAAGATTGCTCTCGTGTGTTGCTGCTTCAACGCGGCGTGCACAATCACGCAGTGCGTCAATGTCGAGACCAGAGTCGAGTTCGTCGAGAATTGCAAACTTTGGCTCAAGTACTCCAAGTTGCATTGTTTCGTTGCGCTTCTTTTCGCCACCGGAAAGGTCAACGTTCAGTGCGCGTGTAACTAGTTCAGGGTCCATATTGATTCGTAGGGCTTCTTGCGTAATGCGAGCAGCCATGCCTTCAGTGCCGCGGTGACGGGCTGTAAGAGCTTCCGCCATTACTTGGTCAGCGTGGACTCCAGGAACTTCTGTTGGGTACTGCATGACTAGGTGCAAGCCAGCAATGGCACGTTCCCAAGTTGGCAACGCAAGCATGTCAACGCCGTCGAGAGTGACAGAGCCAGCAAGAACTTTGTAACCAGGCTTACCCATGATGACTGCAGACAATGTGGACTTACCAGCACCGTTTGGTCCCATGATGGCGTGTACTTCGCCAGACTTCACTACAAGGTCAATGCCTTGCAAGATTTCTTTGCCGGCGACTTCGGCGCGAAGGCCTTTGATTTCAAGTGTGCTCATGACTTTGCCTTTTGTGCTTCAACAATGACTTCGTTATTGACAACTTTTGCTGAGTAGACAGCAACTGGTTGTGTGGCAGGAAACGTATCGGGCTGGCCTGTAACTAGGTTGAAGGCACTTCCGTGTTTGATGCATTCGATTTGTTTGGTTTCACACCACACCATGCCAAGCGACAATGAGATGTCCGCGTGACTGCAAGTATCTGCAATGGCGAACACTTCGTCTTCAATGCGAACAACTGCGACTGCGACTCCGTCAACCATGACCTTATGGGCGGTGCCTGATTCGAGTTCAGAGAATTTTGCGACAACGGTCATGATGCCACTTCGTTTTCTGGGTTGAGTTTGTGGTTCACAGCGGTGCGCA
Source organism: uncultured Acidimicrobiaceae bacterium (assembly GCA_903929185.1). Lineage (GTDB taxonomy): Bacteria > Actinomycetota > Acidimicrobiia > Acidimicrobiales > Ilumatobacteraceae > UBA2093. The sequence continues at coordinate 1,376 of CAIYTS010000245.1, read as the reverse complement.
ACATTTCAACGTCTGCAAACTTTGGCAGACGATCAATAACTTCGTTGAAGAACCCGAACACAATGAGGCGTTCTGCAATTTCTGGCGGCACTCCCCTGCTCTCAAGGTAAAACTTCTGCTCTTCGTCTACTGAACCAACGGTGCTTGCATGGCTGCACTTCACTTCGTTGGTTTCAATTTCAAGGTTCGGCACACTTTCGGCCCACGCGCCTTCACTAAGTGTGAGGTTGCGGTTCGTTTGGAAAGCCTGTGAGTGGGCAGCGTTTGGCTTGATATGAATGAGGCCGGTGTACACACTGCGTGCGGTGTCACGTACGGCGCCTTTGAACAGCAAATCACTATGAGTGCGTGGTGCTTCGTGAATCTGCAGTGTGCGGAAGTCATGCATTTGAGTTCCACCTGCGAAATACAGCGCCACTTGCTGTGCTGATGCACCTTGTTCGACAAGACGAACTTCGGTACGCATACGTGCATAGTCACCACCGAGGGCAACTGTTGCAATGCGTGTTGTCGAGTCACGGTGACCAGCTGACTGCTGATGACCGATTTGCCAAGTGTTGAGGCCCAGTTGGTTGATTGTGAGGTAGCTCACGCGAGCCGATTTACCAGTACGTACTTCAAGAACTGGAACGACGAGTGAATGAATGTTGTCGTTCGAGATAAAGGTCTCGATAACGGTGACTTCTGAGTTCTCTTCTGCATCGATTACGAGGCGTGGGTACGCAACAACGCCATCGGCTTCGAGGTGATGCACGATATGAATCGCGCCTTCAACTACAACCCCCTTTGGAATGCGCAATGAAATTACGTCAGCGTTAGCGCCATTGAGTTCAGCGAAGATGTCTGGGTTCGATGTCATGACGATGCCGGCCAATGACTCGGTGACGCGAACTGAATCGGCACCAACAGTTTCTGTGCGCAGATGTCCGTGTTTGTATGCCGACATATCAAGTTCGGCGATGCGGCTGTAGCGCCAGATTTCTTCGTCAGTGCTTGGCATGACTATTGCGGGGGTTGCGTTCATGTGATTTTTCTCTTAGGACTTCTTGCGTCGCCACCAGCGGGGCTTAGCGTTTTTTTCTTTTTCGACTTCTTCCAAGATGGAAGCGCCCATGGCGTTGATGATCTCTTCTGCTGCGTCAAGGACAGCTGCTGCTGAACCATCGTCTAAGCCGGGAACTTCGCGTGGAGTTGGTGGCGGAACAACACTTCCGTGTGCCCACGCAACATCAGCTAGGCGACGCTCGTATCCATCACATGGTTCCGGACAACGCCATGGCGCATCGGGGGCCTTGTCAAGGTTGCACTTGCGTACAGCATCTCCGGTCGCATACGTGCGACTTTCAAAGTGCTTGCATTCAGTGCGCATTGACATG
>CAIYTS010000244.1 GCA_903929185.1 uncultured Acidimicrobiaceae bacterium | reverse complement strand
GCGCGAACGCCCTTAGGTACAAGATCTGCAGCCATCTCTTGCCACATTGCAGGCAAGCGGTAATGCGCTACACGAGGGAACAAGTGATGCAAAGCATGATGATCATGTCCACGAATCAAGAACGTTGATCCCGGGAACACCGCGACGCGAGTGTCTACGTATCGGCCCTGATTATCACCGCGATGATGCGGATACCAAGCAAAAACAAGCAAGAGCCAGCCCAACTGAAGTCTCGCTGGGAGATACCACAACAGGAACGCCGGCCATCCGAAACCAGTGAGAACAGCAACTAAAAGCACACCATGAGTTATGAGCCAGAAGCGCAACTGCATCAAACCTTCAGCCTTGTTAGCGCTTGCCTTATTCGCACGCGCAATCGCTGGATGCAACAGTTTGCGCATGGGCGGGATGAATGCAATGAGCGGCAACAACGCATTGATGGACGTAATCGAGAGAATTTTCAGCGGCAATTCACGAAGTTCTCCTTGCGAGAAGTGATCTGGATCGCGATCAGGGTCATTCGTGTATGCGTGATGGCGCATGTGTGATGCACGATGGTTACGGAATGGCATCAAGAGCGGAACGCTGCACAACATGCCAATGAGTTCTTCCATCACTCGCCCACTCGATACTTTGCCCCAGATGTTCTTGTGAACGGCTTCGTGCATCGGCATGTAAAAGCTTGCTGCCAACAGGGTGTTGACAATGAGTCCAATCCACAGCGGAATAGCGCCGTTCAAGCCAAGAACAAGAACGGTGGCCCACAAAACTGCGCAGACACTGAACGTCACCACGATGCGCCACTGAATGCCGCCCCAATATTTGGAAGCAATCACGCCTTCGGCCTTCACGGAATCACGACGAGCCTGTACTTGACTCAACTCCGCTTCATGAGTCGGATCCAACAGGTAGTCATCCAAATGATCGGGTTCAGGGAAGGTCATGCTCATAAGGAAATTATAACTTTCAGCGAAACTGCCCCTGCCACTCAGACGGAATAGCACCCATTCGTTGTCTATTGCTCGCTCAGATCCCGCTTCATGTCGTTGATCACGCCGCTATTGATATAGGCAACTCAAGGTTTAGGGTTTGCCAACTCGGCCGAACCACTCCTGCACCAACGACACCGCGTGATACACAACTGTGGCATGGTCAAAATCACCGACAGGCACTACTTCAACGTTTCCGCCGTGTTCACGCATCTTCTGTGCTCCGAGTAACGCGTCATTAGGAGGCACATCAACATCGGCCTCTCCGTAGTACAAACGCAGTGGCGCACGTGGCGCCCAACTAAACGCTTCGTTCTCTTCCAACGCATCAAGGAACCACGACGATGCTCCGGCGCGATAACTCTGTACCCAACTCTCACGGAACATTGGAAGCGGAGTCGGTGGCAACTGACGCATGATGTCATCGCCTGCATGAAGCCCGTCAAAGAGTTCCTTCACCAATGTGGCCGCATCATCTGTGAACAATGACTCGAGAGGCTGGTTGTATGCACGCGAATATGAGTGCGCAATGTATGCGAGATAGGTGCTGTGAGTTACTGCACCACCTTCCAATGCCCATGGCAATGTTACGTTTGCTAAATCAAGCGGAGTAGCAATACTTGCAACAGCAAGAATCTCTGCCTCTTGTATAGGTGAAGCCTCAAGTTCGCGCTGAAGAACCGCCACAGCATGTGCACCTTGCGAGTGTCCCGCCAGCATTAACTGCGGGCACCATTCAATACCTTCACGCTCGCAGTGCGTTGCTACGGCACAAATGAAATCGGATGCTGCATCGACAGTGGAAGTCGTATGCATGTATGGGTGATACGTATCTGATGTGCCAAGTCCGATGTAATCGGGAGCAAGAAGCAAATGACCGCTTCCAGCAAAAACCGCACCAACCAGCAATCCAATCAGTCCACCTGATGACGGAGCTTCAGATCGCGTTGGGTTTGTTCCGTTCAACCACATCACAGAAGTACGTGCGCGATAGTTCTTTGGAATTCCAAGAAGTCCTGTTGCTAACTGTGGTTGCCCTGTCAGTTCGGTCCAATACGTGACGCGGTACAGCACTATTCCATGACGGACTGGAAACTTCTTCGGGATACGTGCAGCACGCTGTGCAATACGTAGCTTTAATGCCGAATGAGAACCTAACTTCTCGACTGAAACGAGACTTCCTCTTGATTTATCAGTCAAAGACATTGGAAAACATTAGCGAAGGGCTGAGCTTCAGCCACGCTTGAGGTCGGTGACGATGCCGCCAGCGACGCGCACGATATCCGCCGGTGCTGCACCGAAGTTGTCGTTCCACGTTCCTGCTGCAGCCCACACTTCGTCGTACTGCAACAAGTCCGGATCAACAAATACACGCAACTGTGTGCTGTGACCAAAGGGAGGCACGCCCCCGATCGCATAACCAGTCGCTTCCCTCACCGCATCAGCATCAACACGTTTGCACTTTGCGCCACCGGCAGCAGCTGCCAACTTCTTTTCGTCGAGTTGGTTGACTCCGCTG
>CAIYTS010000243.1 GCA_903929185.1 uncultured Acidimicrobiaceae bacterium | reverse complement strand
TAACAGTGCAACGGTATTGCGTACCGAACGTGTGCGAAGTGCAGCAACCGTAATTGGTCCAATGAATTCAATGGTGACGCCTTTACCCAGTGGAAGACGGTCAATTGCCAAATAAAAGAACAGATTCATTAATGCAGTTGAGGCGCCGAACGCCGCCACCCAATACAGTTCGCGACGGGTCCATCGTGCATGTGATTGTCGGAACGAAAACGCAAGCAGAATTAGTGATGCGCTAAGAACGCGTAGCCATGCAACAGTCGCTGGTGAGACTTCGTCGAACAAATGAACGGCGATAATTGCGCCCGTGTATTGCGCAACCGCAGACAGTATGAAGAAGAGTTCAGGAGGCGCGGCGTTGAAAATACGATCAGCGCGCAACCTCTCATGTGAGGTCACGAAAGACTGTCGCTAGTTAATCGAAAAGTTCAGGGTCTGTGCGGCAAATTTCTTGCCAGAGCGGCTGGAAGTGTGCCCAACCTGTCATGGCATTGCCGGCCTGTTCGCGTGTGTACACAGCTGATTCGTGAGGGATGTGTTTCGGAGTTCCAGCAGCCATTGCTGCAAGTTGCGCCTGTGCACAACGCTCGAAGCAGACAAACCAGAACACTGCTTCATCAACACTTGCGCCCACTGTGAAGTGGCCATGGTTTTGATGAATGGCTGCACGGTTGTTTCCGAATGCTTCAGCAAAGTCACGCCCTGCTGATTCTTCGAATACCACTGCGCCACCATGTTCTGAAATGACGACATTGTTTTCGTAGAACGCACATGAGTCTTGAGTGAGTGCATCAAGTTGGATACCAAGTGAGCTGAATGCTTTTCCGTAGACGGAGTGTGCGTGCGCTGCAGCAATGACATCAGGACGTGCTGTGTGTACAGCAGCATGCAACACATATGCTGCGCGGTTCACTGCGTACTTGCCGTACACAACTTCGCCGTGATGATTTACCAAGATGAGGTCAGACACTCGCATGTGACGAAATGACAAGCCAAGTGGGTTGACCCAGAAGTGATCAGGGAATTCAGGGTCACGAACAGTGATGTGTCCGGCAACGCCTTCACCGAATCCGAGTCGTCCAAAGATGCGCAATGCGCCGGCAAGTTTTTGCTTGCGACGAAGACGCTCGTCAGCGACGTTGGCGGCAGGAGCAAGAGCTTCTTGGCCAAGAATGGTGACCTGCTTTGGTGTCAACGGAATGCCGTCGATCATGCGGGTTTCTACGGGTGCATCTGGTGTGATGGTCATGGCCTCACAATACGCCACAATGGTTGGTATGGGAATAAGCCAAATTCAGCCAGAACACATGGGGGCTCCGGCAGCCAAATACGCACACGCAGTAAAAGTCGATGGCGCTCAGTCAATGGTCTTCACGTCGGGGGTCGTGCCCACGATGCCTGACGGCACTGTTCCGCCTTCTCTGGAGGGCCAAACACGAGTGGTATGGGCCAACTTGCTCGAAATCCTGCGAGCCTCCCAGATGGGCGTTACAAACATTGTCAGCATCACCACATATGTGGTGGCCAGTGACACGCTGACGGCTGATCTGGCTACTGTCATGGCCGTACGCGATGAAGTGATGGCAGATCACAGGGCGGCAAGCACCCTGGTGACAGTTCCTGCCCTTGCCCGTGCAGAGTGGCTGATCGAAATCAGCCTGGTCGCTGCTTCCTAAGAATTTCCAGGAATATGTCGCTAGCGGTGGCGGCTCGTACGATTGACCCCCATGGCTGATGAAATAAAGCGCACTGACTCTGGCATTGACATTGCCCCTCTCTATTCGGCCGATGACCTCGCCGGTTGGGACCCCGCAACTCAATTGGGTCTTCCCGGAACTGCGCCCTACACCCGTGGCGTGTACCCCACGATGTACCGCGGCAAATTGTGGACCATGCGTCAGTACGCCGGATTCGGCTCTGCTGAATCAACCAACCTACGTTTTAAGTTTCTTCTTGAGGCAGGCCAAACAGGTTTGTCATGTGCCTTCGACTTGCCGACACAAATGGGTTACGACTCAGACCACGCACGCAGTGAGGGCGAGGTCGGCAAAGTTGGCGTTGCTATCGACACGCTTGAAGACATGCGCATGTTGTTGAAAGATTTGCCGCTCGACAAAGTGTCAACATCGATGACCATCAACTCAACTGCAGCAGTTCTGTTGTTGATGTATGAATTGGTTGCAGAAGAGCAGGGCGTGCCATCGTCTGCCATTAGCGGAACAATTCAAAACGACTTGTTGAAGGAATACATCGCTCGCGGAACATATGTGTACCCACCGCGTCCTTCGATGCGCATCATCACAGACATTTTTGCGTACTGCGCCCAGAACATTCCGAAATGGAACACGATTTCAATTTCTGGCTATCACATTCGTGAAGCAGGCAGCTCTGCTGTTCAAGAAATTGCATTTACTTTGGCTAATGCAATTGCATACGTGCAGGCAGCAGTTGATGCAGGTCTCGATGTTGATGATTTCGCACCTCGCTTGTCATTCTTCTGGAACGGCCACAACAACTTCTTTGAAGAAGTGGCAAAGTTCCGCGCGAGCCGTCGCATGTGGCACAAAATCATGACTGAAAGATTTGGTGCAAAGAAGGAGTCGAGCAAGTTGTTGCGATTCCACACGCAAACCGGCGGCAGCACATTGACGGCTCAACAGCCACTGAACAACGTGGTGCGCGTTGCTCTGCAGTCACTTGCTGCAGTGATGGGCGGAACACAGAGCTTGCACACAAATGGTTATGACGAAGCACTTGGTCTACCGACCGAAGAAGCAGCTCGAATCGCATTGCGCACACAACAAGTCATCGGGTATGAAAGCGGAGTAGCTGATACACCTGATCCACTTGCTGGTTCATACTTTGTTGAAACACTTACTGATGAAGTGGAACGCCTTGCGTGGGAATACATCGAGCGTATTGATGCAATGGGCGGCGCTGTTGACGCCATTGAAGCTGGCTTCCAAATGGACGAAATTGAACAAAGCGCATATGAGTACACAAAGTCAATTGATGACGATGAACGGGTCATTGTGGGCGTCAATAAGTTCACTGTGGAAGGCGAAGGGGAGCCCAATGTGTTCCCGATTGACCCAAGTCTTGCTGTAGGCCAGTTGGCACGCCTGAAGAAGTTTAAGGAAAATCGTGACCATGCAAAGGTTGCAGCACTTCTTGAAGAAGTTCGAGCAGCTGCGCGCGGCACAGACAACATTCTGATTCCGATGAAAGAGGCATTGCGTGCACACGCAACCCTTGGTGAAGTCAGTGATGCTCTTCGTGACGTGTACGGCACGTACAAGCCTGGTCGGTAGTACGTGCCATGACCGAACAGAATGTCATTGTTGAACGAGTTGGGAACAGACTTGACATTGTTCTGAATCGCCCAGATCGAAAGAACGCAATTACCCAACAGCTGGCCGCCGAATTGCGCGATGCGTTTTTGCATGTTCCTTCAGATGTCGGTTGCATCTTGTTGTCAGGCTCTGGCGGCGCTTTCTGTAGTGGTATCGACCTCAAAGTTGCAGGCGCGGATCTTAAGAATGAACCGCTCACTGCATGGGTTGAAGTGCATGCTGCTATTTACAAGTGTCGGGTGCCTGTGGTGGTTGCTCTTGAGCGGTATGCCATCAATGCAGGCGCAGCTCTAGCGTTAGCCGCAAACGTTGTTGTGGCTGGCGAGTCTTCTTTCTTGCAAGTCGGTGAAATTGCAATGGGCGTTGCGGCGCCAATGTGTCAAGCCTGGTTGCACTTGAAACATTCGCAAGCAGTTGCAGACAGGGTTGTTCTCGTGGGTGACCGCATTGTGGGCGCTGACATGGTCGAACTTGGACTTGTTTCAGAAGTAGTGGCAGACAGCGAAGTATTGAATCGCTCACGAATTGTTGCCGACCACATCGCATCACATCCACAACGTGGCCGAGACGGCATCGTGCGAACGTGGGATACATTGCGCGGTCGTATTGATAACCCAGACGAATGGTTTGCGAACTTAATCAAACGCTTTTAGGTCTACATACATTCTTGTAGTGAATCCCACTTAATCTGTTTGCTGTTTGTGCGGTAGTAGTAACCACGTGAACCGAATGTTCCAGAGATTGGACACATTTTCTTGTATCCCCAATTCATTATTCTTTGGTGGAGGTTCTTTTCTAGACCACGATCAAATGTTTGGAATATCACATCTGGCTGCAATTTGCCGATGCTGTAGTCATAATCCCACTTGTTGTGTCCAGGGAAAAAGGCTCCATGCGGAGCACTTGTTGCGATAAATGTGTCGTTCTTTCCGAGAAGATCAAGCATTGTTCGATGCGAATAGTAGGCAGGCACGCCGGCCCAGATGGTGGCAACACTGGCGCCCACTTCAGTCGTGTCGCGCATGGTTTCAACGGATTCGGTAACAAAAAGATTTGTACGCGTTAGAAGTAGG
>CAIYTS010000242.1 GCA_903929185.1 uncultured Acidimicrobiaceae bacterium | reverse complement strand
TCCCCAACATGCGACATCGCCGTGCATTCCGAGAAAGTGGCTGGTCCACGACTTCTCGGCCGGGCGATCATCAATAAACACCTTCGTGCCCACCACGTGGATATAGCGATGTTCGATAGCCGAATCGGCGGGAATCAGTGACGGACGGAAGGGGGAATCGTGCTGGCTCATTGCCCACTGACGGTAGTGCGTATGGCGCTGTCTAGGATGACCAAATGGCACGTACCCAAAACCCAGTAGTAATTATCGACACCCTGCGCACCCCAATCGGCAAGCGCAATGGCGGATTGTCCACTTTGCACCCCGGCGAATTGCTCGGCATTGTGCAAAAAGGAATCCTCGACCGCACAGGCATTGACCCAGCACTTGTCGAGCAAGTTGTTGGCGGTTGCGTCAGCCAAGTTGGCGAACAAGCTTTCAATATCACTCGTACTGCATGGTTGGCCGCTGGCCTCCCACTCACCACAGCTGCAACAACAATCGACACACAGTGTGGTTCATCACAGCAAGCAACTGGTCTTGCAAGTTCACTCATCGGTTCAGGCGTTGTCGACATCGCAATTGCATGCGGTGTTGAAGTGATGAGCCGCGTGCCCATCGGTGCATCGGGCCGCAAAGACTTCGGTCTCGGAATCCCCATTCCAAAGACATACTTCGAAGAGTATGAAATGACATCTCAGTTCGAAGGCGCAGAGCGCATCGCTGACAAGTGGGGCGTAACTCGCGAAGACACCGACAAGTGGGGCCTCATCTCTCAACAGCGTGCCATTCGCGCATGGGAAGAAGATCGCTTCTCTGGACAGTTCATCGAAGTTGATGCACCTGAAGTCAATGAAGCTGGCGAAGTCACTGGCACACGTCGCGTGTCACGTGACGAAGGCCTGCGTGAGACCACTCTTGAAAAACTCAGCACATTGAAGCCAGTGGGCCGCCCAGATGGCGTCCATACAGCTGGTAACTCATCACAGATTTCTGATGGCGCATCAGCTGTTCTCATGATGACCGAAGACAAAGCCAACCAACTCGGTCTCAAGGCACGTGCTCGCATTGTTGATTCTTGCCTAGTTGGGGTTGATCCCGTACTCATGTTGACAGGACCAATTGATGCAACCCAGCGTCTCCTTCAGCGCAATAACTTGAAGATCTCAGACATTGACGTGTTTGAAATCAATGAGGCATTTGCGTCTGTTGTTCTCGCATGGGCCAAAGAAGTTGGTGCAGATCTTGAGCGCACGAACCCGAACGGTGGTGCAATTGCTCTTGGTCACCCTCTCGGCGCAACGGGCGCCTTCCTTGTCACCAAGGCACTGAACGAACTCGAGCGCACCGGTGGTCGCTACGCAATCGTTTCAATGTGCTGTGGCGGTGGCCTCGGAACCGGCACGCTCATCGAGCGTCTCTAAAACAAAGGAGCGCGCATGGCGCGCATTCATGGGGCCATCACGGCCGTTTTCCTTTCGGTGCTTCTCTATAGTTGCGCCCAAAAACAAGTCACTGTCACTCCAGACGGACGTGTGCACGGCGTCATCACACATGTCACAGACGGCGACACTGTTTCTGTTCGTCTCGGAAGCGTCACGGAAAAGATTCGCCTGATCGGAGTTGATACTCCCGAAACGAAGCACCCCACGAAGCCCGTTGGATGTTGGGGGCCAGAGGCGTCAGCACACACCACTGCGTTATTGCCCGTTGGCACCGACGTGTACATCGTGCGCGATGCTGAAGCTCGCGACAAATACAAACGATTGTTGGCATACGTATACCGAACTGCGGACAACTTGTTTGTGAACTACGAGTTGATTGCAGGCGGATGGGGCGTACCGCTTTCGATTTCTCCGAACACCGCATTCGAAACCGACTTTGCATCTGCCGCGTATTCAGCGCAGCAGGCCAATCTCGGGTTATGGGCACATTGTCGGGGGTAGGGTTTCTGTATGACAAACAGTCGCTCTCTTGCCTCACGATTAGGCCATAGCGACGATGCTCGACTGGTCATCATCTCGTGTGACGACCTCGGGTCATGTCACGGCGCAACCGAAGGCGTGTACCAAGCCATTCGCAACGGCGTTGCAACATGTGCATCAATCATGGTGCCCGCACCTTGGGCACGGTACGCAGCAGATCAATACAAGGGTGAAGACATTGGCGTTCATCTCACGCTTAATGCCGAGCATCCGTTGTACAGGTGGGGCCCGCTCACTCATGCACCATCGTTGTTGTCAGGTGAAGGTGGCTTTCCTCGTTCCGTTGATGACTTATGGGAACACGCTGATTCCACTGAAGTACTGCGCGAATGTCGTGCGCAAATTGAACGCGCACTGGCATGGGGAATTGATGTCACCCACCTCGCACCACATCTCACATCCATCACATTGCGCCCTGAATTTTTTGATGTGTATCTCGAACTCGCAGTGGAATTCAAACTTCCTATTCGCTTGCCGTCCACCATCTCAGCTGAAGCAGCTGGTTTCCCATTTCGTCAGTTAGCTGCCGACGAAGGAATCGTGTTCCCTGATCATTTCGATCATGACTGGCGTACCGGTAGCCGCGAACGAGTTCTTACTGCGCTTTCTTCACTTGAGCCAGGCGTGACAGAAATTCATGTACAGCCATCGATCGATACAGCCGAAGTTCGTGCATTGGGCGACGTTGCAATCGGATGGATCGACGACCTTGCGCTCGCGACAAGTGATGAATTGCACAAAGCAGTTACTGCAAGTGGCGCTGTGCTTATTGGCTATCGCGAATTACGCGATGCCATGCGTGTTGGCTAACGAATCCCGACAAACATGTCGGTTTCCATCATTCCTTCTGGGACTTCACGATGATGACTCTGCGCAAGAATCCAATCTTCCCATGGGTACACATCAGCTAGTTCTTCATCGGTAAGTCCAAACCAAAACTTGGCAGCCGGATCAACTTGCGTTGCGTGTGCACGCAACGATTGAGTACGCGCATAGAGGTATTCGCCAATATGCAATCGAGTTGTCACGCGGTGATCTTGCGATGGACGATTACGCCAGTTCTCATCGAATGGTGATTCGCCGTACTTCAGAACCAAGGCTTCATGAACTGCCAAGACGCGCTCTTTTGCCCACAATGTGTAATACATCTTTTGTGGTTGCCACGGCGCGCCAGCTTCGGGATACCACGCAGGGTCTCCTGCGCGATCAAATGCTAAAACACTGGCATCATGCACTCGCAAATGGTCTGGGTGCGGGTAACTGGCCTGGTCGTCGTTGTACGTGAGAATCACATGAGGTCGTTCGAGACGAATCAGTCGTACTAGGCGTCCCGCCGCTTCATCAAGATCTGCCATGTGAAAGCAATCAGGATTGTTGTTTGATTCAGAACCAGCCATGCCGGAATCTCGATAGCCCAACATATGCAATGCTGAAAATCCGATGGCCTCAACCGATTTGCGCAACTCCTCGGGACGAACGATTGCCAAGTGAGCACGTTCTTGCTCTGGTGTCATGTTGTGAAATGGCTGGCCAGGCTCACGCAATGCAGGGTTCTGCAGATCGCCTTCTTCTCCGCCGGTGCAGCAGACAAGCACGGTGCGCACGCCTTCGGCAAAGTATTTAGCAACTGTGGGGGCGCCTTTTGACGCTTCATCATCAGGATGAGCGTGAATTGTCATGAGACAGAGAGGGTCTCCCGCAAAAGAGAGTTGCTGTGTAGGCATCCTTGACAGGATAGTGACCACGGCACCTCGAACCGAACACGCTGGGGGGTTGTTCCACCGCTAAGGGTGTTCAATCTGTGAGAATACATCTATCGACTTCTCCACCACCGCCCTGCCGATTGGCATCTTTGAGACTGACATCAACTGTCGTCTCACTGCAGGCAACGATGCCTTTCGCGCATTAGTCCTTGGTGGTGCACCACTCAGTGTCGGCACAGCGCCGTGGGTGAACGCGTTACCGCATGAACGAACTGAATGTGAACGTCGGTGGGTGCAACACCGCGACAGTGGCGAAACATTCACCGTTGAATTTCGAATTGGTTTAGCAACGGGTGAAGTGATGTGGATTCAAGTGTCCACTCAACCTGTTGTGATCGATGGGGCTCTCGCTGGCTACATCGGAACAGCAATCGATTGCACCACTCTTGTGACACAGCGTCAACTGTCTGATCAACTCGTCGGTTTGCTTGATGTCTCAGGTGATGCAGTTCTTGTATTTGACCGAGTCGGAGAACTTGTCTTTGCCAATGACACCGCACGCACCTTGATTGGCGTCATCGACCCCGGCGCCGGAGCCGGAGACGTTGCTGCCCGAACATTTATGCAGGCAGTGCGCGACCAGTTACCACGCGTATTGCTTGATGCCGCCCCACCAGCCGATTCATCGCATCGATGGGAAGGCGAAATTGGCTTTCGCTCCCCTGATGGCATCGCACGCACGCTCTCTGTTGTGGTGCAGGTAGTGCGTGATGCAAATGGAAGCGTTCATCACTGGGCAACCATCACCCGCGACATCACCGAAGAACGCCAGTCACAAGCAGAACTCGCGCGACAGGCAACACATGACGCGCTAACCGGATTACCGAACCGCGTGTTGTTTGAACGAAAGACAACAGAAGCTCTCGAACGCAGTCGTACAACACATTCCAGTGTTGCCGTGTTGTTCATTGACCTTGACAAACTCAAGCACGTCAAT
>CAIYTS010000241.1 GCA_903929185.1 uncultured Acidimicrobiaceae bacterium | reverse complement strand
GCCGGAATGCGATAACCAACAGACAACCCAACAATGCGCGGAGTTTTGCGACCAGGAAGATGCTCGAGTACATCCTTCCAATCGTTAGGTGCAAGCGGCCCTGTTGCCTGTGCAATGTCACCAACAACAGTCATCGACCCACTGAGAGAACGACGAGTGACCATACGCAATTGCATGGGCGTGAGATCTTGCACTTCGTCAACCACAATGTGCCCGAAGGTACGAATCTCATCTGATTCATCCACTTTGCCGCTCTTGCGGGGACGAGGTCCTAACAAGAATCGGGCTTCATCAAGAAGCGCGGCATCGGCATTGCTCCATCGCACCTCGTCTAAAGAATCAGAACGTTCGCGATACAGGGCCAAATAATCCGCCTCAGGCAAGATGCCGTTCGCAGCCAATTTCAACAAAGCCTTTGAACCAAAGAGATCATGCAACAACTGTGCAGGCGTTAGTACTGGCCACATGCGCTCTAAGACGGCGCGAATTTCTGGCGAACCGGTGAGCGCATCGCGAATGTCTTCGGCATCTGCACCGCTACGGAAACTTGCAGCCAATGCTGCCCACACTTCATTTTCTACATAGCGACGTGCTTGGTTATGGCGGTGGTAGCGACGACGAGCAGCCTTGATGATTTGTACAGACTCTTCAGCGCGCAAACGAACGAAACCAACGCCATAAGGCAATTCCACATCTTCACGAATTGGACGTTCGCGATCTGTAATTGCTTTATCAATAACTTTTGCGATGCGCTTGTTGCCCTTGACTCGCGCAACGTTTGATGATTCACGCAATCCGAACTGCACTTCAGGAATAAGGTCAGCCAAGATCACTTGTTGAACGCCTGCTTCACCAAGTGATGGCAATACGCGTTCGATGTAACGCAAGAACACCCTGTTTGGCCCAATGACTAATACACCTTGGTCTTCTAATGGAAAACGATGTGTGTACAGCAAATAGGCAGCGCGGTGAAGTGCCACGACGGTCTTGCCGGTACCTGGGCCACCTTGCACAACAAGCACACCAGCTTGTGGCGAACGAATGATTTCATCTTGCTCTGCCTGAATGGTGGCAACGATGTCGCCCAGTTGACCAGTACGGCTGCGACCAAGTGCAGTGAGCAATGTGCTGTATCCACGAAGTCCCTGACGTGGATCATCGCCACCGAGTCCTTCATCGTTTCCAACACCAAGGTGACCTTCGCCAAACAACTCATCTTCGAGTGCCAACAGTTGCGCGCCTTCAACAACAAAATGACGACGACGCAATAGGCCCATTGGTTCGCGACCAGTAGCGCGATAAAAAGGTTCAGCAACGGGTGCGCGCCAGTCAACAACAACTGGTTCACGATTTGCATCTGCCACTGCAAGTCGGCCGATGTGAAAACTCTCTACGTCGTCACCAGAATCGGCAGTGCGATCGATGCGACCAAACACCAAAGCGGCATTTCCCAGTTCCAACTGTTCCAAACGGTGTACAAGATTTTCGTCAAACACATTGCGTTCGAGGCGAGCTTGGAATGTTCCACCAGGGCCAGAAGACGTCAATTCACGAATCTTGAGCGCGCCAACACGGCTTGCTTCCAGGCACTCATAGGCATGCAGGATGTATGCCTGCTCTTGCTCTAATTCTGGGTGCTGCTGGGTCATAGACACCAATCTGCTTTCCACGTGCGACCTGTTTTCAGGGTCTTAATAGGTTATCCGCACACGACTGGCCAACAACACCCCGCCCCCGTACACATCCTGAATGCACAACGGGCTTGAGTTTCGTCACAATCTCGTCCCGATCATCGGCATTCCTAGGAGGTTCACCGTGCAGTCACGTTCTATTCACCACCCACTTGTATGGCTCGTTCTCAGTGCCCTCATCCTGAGCATCTTCATCGATATCTCGCAACGACCTGCCGTAGTTCTGGCCGAAGCAAACGGCTCGGGTGCACTCATTGGCGACAATATTGAAGCGCAAGTTAGTTTCGACACTCCCGCAACAAAAAGCCCCTGTTCATGGCATGTTGTTACAAGTGTCTTGGTCACCCCAGGTCCATCATCCGGTCCCGTCACAGTTCGCACTCGCGACGGCATTGACGATGTGTTGTATGTACGCCGTTGCCCCACTGGTCAGTCATTGCACTGGATTCCGCAAACAACGTCATCTCGAGTTGCACAACATTCCGAAAACAAAGTGTCACGACTCGTCAACATGTTGCTGATCAAAACTGCACCGCCTTCCAACAAAATGGTTGTCAATGTCGGCACATGGTTTTGGGTTCCGCGTGCAGTGTGGAAATCAGTCAGCGTGACTGCATACATTCCAACGTCGGTCGGTCCCATCTCGGTAACAACAACAGCTCGGCCTACTTCGCTCATCTATTCTCCAGGTGACGGACATGACCCAGTGACATGCGCCGGCCCCGGAACTCCGTGGTCCTCATCGCGAGGCGATAACGACACAAGCGATTGCATGTACACCTATACCTCTGCATCTCACACCAGAGCTTCTGGCACATACGCAGCAAACACCGCAATTAAGTGGTCCGTGAGCTGGCGCTCCAATTTGGGTGTTGGTGGCCTATTGCCCAGTATCCGTACGGGTCTTACTACCCCAGTTCGAGTCCTGGAGATGCAAGCATTGTCTCGATGACCCGTTCCGCCAATAGCCTCGTGCGGTACCCCTGAAAGGCTCTAACGATGAACGAAGACAAAGATCGCTTTCTTCTTGACCGCCGCTACACCGCAGCGTTTGAGAATCTTGAAGACTCAACAATTGCCACATTGACATTGGCACTCGAAGGTGACCTTCGCGATGGATTTGCTCGCATCGTCGGTTTATCTGCAACTGCATTTGACGACGAAGCATCGCTTGGTGCACTTGTTCGTGACGGCATTGCAAAGCGTCGTGCTGCACATGATGCAGGTGTTGTTCTTGCAGAACCATGCACCCAGTGGACCATCGAAAAGTTGGCCGACTCTTCAGAGGATCCAACACTCGAAGAACTACATGCAGTGTTGCCAGAGGCTCTCGAGAAGTTTGGTCTTGACGCAGTTCGCCTCATGGTTATTCAATACTCCCGTTCACTCAAAGGTTTCCGTTTGCTCGTTGCATCCGATGAGCGTTTTGCGCCATCAGGCCCAGCGCCAACTACTGCAGTTCGTGAAATTGATGAAGCCGCACAAGCTGCAAAGCGTGAGGCACGCAAAGCCCGCAAGGCTGAAGAAAAAGCTGCGAAAGCTAAGCAGCAGGGTCGCCGCTAACCACTCTTTGTTCTAGAGAAATGTCAGCGTGTCGCCAACGGAAACTTTTCCGGGCGTGACAATGCTGGCGTAAATTCCAGCTGCTTGATTCAAGTCACGAATGACATGACGAAGAATCGCGCGATCGTCGGGAATGTCATCTGTAACTCGACGCGTAATCATGACGCAACGTGGGCAGGGGTCATGAAACTCAACAACTGCTGAACCCAACTGTCCTGTACGGCCCTTCCACGAAAACTCAGGGTGACCGGTTTCATTTGGTGTATCGAGCACGACGCTCGGGCGGAATCGCAAAATGTCTACTACCGAATCAGGTACTGCCTTCTGCATTGCTTCGAGCGCAGAAGACGTCATCACTAGTAATGGGAAGCAGTCATAGTGAGTTCCTGGTGGAGTGGCGAAATCAAAAATAACTGGCGGAAACACTGCGAAGTCTGGCAGTGGTTCATCTTCTTCTCGTCCCATTATCTCTCGTATCTCAGTCATCATGTCGGGATTGTCTGGCACTCCAGATTCAAAATGCTCAGTCGAACCATCTGTTGGCAAAGACTGGAGTAAAACAGGCCGACCAAATGTTGCACTCAATAGGTCATCAACATTTGCATCACGACTGCTGACTTCTTGTCCGTTCGGCAGAGTGATGACGACGTGTTCAGAACCGTCTCCTGCTGAGCGTGCTGAGCACTGCATCAACAGAGGAATTTTCTTGGCGCCGCGAATTCCGCCGCGTTCAACGTCACGAATCGCCCAATGACGGTCACCGACAATTCCTAATGTTGAAATGGAAACTGAATCGGTCGTTGCTCCGATCATGGATTTCACTGGATATGTCCATAATTGGCTGACCTTCATAGGAAGTTCCTTAGCTGTAATACGGATTTGATCCCGTCGCGTGATCAGTTATATCACGAACTTTTAGTACCCCTGGCACCTGTTCAATCAGCGTTGTTTGCACACCATCAAGCATGGTCATTTTGCTCATTGAGCAACCATGGCATCCGCCACCCATTGTGAGATAGGCAACGCCTTCAGTGTCGTGACCAACGAAAGTTACGAAGCCACCATGTGAGGCAAGCGATGGGTTCACATCGACAGAAATGACCGCTTCGATAGCTGCTGAGAACTCGTCATCATTGACAAGGCCTTCAATCATTGCAACCGGTGGTTTGTTCGGGTTGCGAATAATAAGACCTTGGCGCTCTGAGTAATCAAGGGTTGCGCCATTGATGAATTCGAAGCTGGCTAAAGGAATGATGACCTTGAGGCCATTGATTGTGCGCACTTCATCGGAGAACGCAGCTTGCGTGACGATCTCAAATGACAAGTCATACTTGAACTCTTCACCAGGGGCCGCCATGACTTCAAGACGAAGTCCGAGACGTTCTTTTTCTGGTTCTTCATCACGAAGAATCTTGAGTTGAACGAGTGCCTCGTCCGTGATCTCAATAATGGTGTCAGTGTTTTGGGGGGCAAGTGGGCTCACGTAATGAAGGCTATCTACTAGTAGGGGCGCCGAACACGACGAACGGCGTTATTGACCTACTCGAAGGCTAGACCCGCCACCATCAACTTGAATTCGTTGGCCGGTGATGTAACTGGCGGCAGGCGAACAGAACCACAGGACTGCATTTGCAATGTCTTCTGGCTGGCATACCCGGCCAAAGGGAGCTGCCTCATCCATAGAACGAAGATCGTCCATCTCGCGACGACCTGTAATCGCGCGAGCAAGTCGGACGCCCATGTCAGTTTCAACAAGGCCAGGCGCCACGATATTCACGCGAATATTGTTCGGCCGTTCTTCTTTTGCCAACGTGAGAGCAAGCGCTTCCATTGCAGCTTTACCCATGTTGTAGGGCGCGCCATTGGCAGACATGCCTGATGTTGCAACTGATGAGATGAACACAATGTCGCCACGACCACGAGTACGCATTGACGGAATCAATGCACGACACAACTGGTGTGGCCCAAGCGCATGCGTTGCAACCAACTGCCACAATTCTTCAGGCTCTGTATCAGCAATACTGCGACCCTTTGATGCGATGCCGCCATTCAGGATCGCAATGTCGATGCCACTGTGCACGGACAAGACGTCTTTCACTAATGCAACGTTCTCTGCTGGAATATCATTTGAGCCCTGATGGATTGTTGCAAGACCGCCAGCATCAAGAATTGCTCGTTGTGTTTCTTCTGCGGCTTCTTTGTCGCGACGATAGTTAATAGCAACAGTTGCTCCCTCAGAAGCAAGCAACTCAGAGATCGCACGACCAATGCCACGCCCTCCGCCAGTT
>CAIYTS010000240.1 GCA_903929185.1 uncultured Acidimicrobiaceae bacterium | reverse complement strand
TTACATCCGCATTGTGCGTGATACCTCAATTCTTCGTCGCTTAATTCGTGGCGCAAGCGATATCGCAGACATTGGGTATTCCGCACCAGCAGATATCAAGATTGCAATCGACAAAGCTGAGCAAATTGTGTTCGACATTGGAGATGAACAAATCACGGACACGCTGAAGAAGTTGCACGAACTCACTGGTGCAGTTGCTCAAATTCTGGAAGATCGATTCGACGCAAAGAACGATGTCACCGGTGTTCGTACTGGGTATTCAAAGCTGGACAAATTGCTCTCTGGTTTACAGCCAGGAACGTTGAACATTGTTGGTGCTCGCCCCGCTATGGGTAAGAGCGCATTCGCACTGGGTATGGCAGTCAGTGCTGCGCGCACCACCAACCGTCCCGTGTTGTTTTTCTCCTTGGAAATGTCAGCCACTGAATTAACACAGCGAATTTTGTCTGCAGAAGCACAGGTTGATTCAGACCGCATGCGTACTGGCCGTTTGCAAGATGCCGACTGGACCAAAATCACGAACGCAATCAACCGTCTTGAAGTGCCTCTGTACATTGACGACACGTCACAAATTACCGTGATGCAGATTCGCCAGAAGTTGCGCCGTGTTGCAGTGGCTGATGCACCACCTGCCATGGTTGTTATTGACTACTTGCAGCTGATGGGTGGCGGTAACAACGAAAACCGTCAATTGGAAGTCAGTGAAATCAGTCGTGGTCTTAAGTTGCTTGCGCGTGAGTTCGCAATTCCTGTTGTTGCACTCAGTCAGTTAAGCCGAACAATTGAATCGCGTGCAGATCGCCGACCTGTTCTTGCTGACTTGCGTGAATCAGGAGCACTTGAGCAGGACGCTGACGTTGTTATGTTCCTGTATCGCGAAGAAGCAGCTAACGCCGAAGCGCGTAACAACGACAAAGGCTTTGCTGATGTCATCGTGCAAAAGCATCGTTCCGGCCCTACCGGTGATGTGCGCTTGTTGTTCAACAAGGCATACACCCAGTTCGTTGACGAACCGGAATAGTTAGTGCGCAACCGCCACGTTTGTTGGCTGGTGAATCGTTACTTGTGCGTCTTTGTCCATTGATGGATGTTCATGGTTCAACAAGGCCATCGCTTCGATTTTTTCTTCGTCAGTGAACTCGCGAACGTCGTAACAAAACTCAACGGTGTTGCCATCTGGGTCGCTTGTATAAATGCTGACGCAGAACTCATGGTTCACTTCGGCCACCATGTGTCCGTGGTCTGTCCAGTTCTTGCGACGTTCATCAAGAAATTCACGTGATGGTGCAAAGTATGCAAAGTGATTCACCCAACCAGGAAGGCCGGCCAACTTATTGATGTCGGTGGGGTAGCCGTCTGCCCATTGCGCATCATGTAGATCCCAAAACGCAATCATGCCCGTTGATCCGGTGTCGTAAAAGACGTGTCGTGCCCAACCTTCCGGCGAACCTGGCACCGGACCAATAACTGTCTTCACTAGTGAGAACCCCATCACCTCTGTATAGAAGTGGTGAGTTGCTTGTAAGTCTTTGGTGGCGAGTGCGACATGATGAAAGCCCATGCGCAGAGTCTGCCACGCCTAATCTGTAGTGATGTTCCTCGGAAAGAATCTGCTTGCCTATCTCGTGATGGCGCTTGGGTTTGCACTCTCTGCCGGCAACATCATGGCCCTGGTGAAACCGCCACCCCGGGCGCGCGCAGAAGGCGACTTGGCCGAAGCGCCGAAAGGCCGCAGCTATCTGATGATTGCGATCGGTGCCATTGCTGGCCTCTGGTCATTGGCCAGTCTGATTCGTTGAAAGACGCCACGAGTACTGTTTCGCTCATGGCATTTGGACAACCAGCTGGCCCACCAGCAACTGCAAAACAAACGCGCGAACTTCTCGAATTGCTTAACGCAGCTGGCCACACAGATTTTCGTGATGCACGCGGCCCCATGGGTTTCAACCAACGTCAAGCAGGCGGCAGGTTTACTCGCGATGAAGCCGATGCCTTCATTGCCCAACTTCAAGAATGGGCCGAGATCGCTGAATCCGCAGATGCGGTTCCCTCCCCAGTTGCTCCAACTCCCCAGGCCATCAAACCCAAAGTCACTGCCGCTGAACGATCATTGAAATCTGTGCCTTCCGAGGTTCTGGCCGCTGAATTACAGCGCCGGGGCTGGGTTGTGATGGAACCGTAACCAAATCGTTACTTTAACGAGAAGAGTTTTTCAGTTGCCCCTATTAGGGTTAGGCATTATGAGCGTTGAACTAGATACCCGCGCAAAATTGCTGAATGCCACCATCGACGCCATCTCTTCTGGCGGTGAAGGTTCAGTGCGCGTCAGTTCAGTGGCGTCTGTAGTCGGAGTCCGCGAGCCGTCGGTGTACCACTTCTTTAAAAATCGCGAAGCCCTTGTGGAAGCGGCCCAAATCGAGCGCTACCGCCGTAGTTATTCAG
>CAIYTS010000239.1 GCA_903929185.1 uncultured Acidimicrobiaceae bacterium | reverse complement strand
GCCATGAAATTTTCCTACTCTCCATTGTTAGTCAAGTGACTAACAATGACTATAGTAGCCCTATGACCTTGCGATTTGCTTCAAAAAATGGCCGTGCCCAATTGGTAGTCGGCCCCAACAACAACCTTGTCGACCTGGCAGAAGTCAGTGGCGGGAAATTCGATTCAGACCCCATCAAAGCATTTCCACGGTGGGCAGAGTTGCGCGCATTTGCGGCAACAGTGACAGAAGACGGATCACCAGCTAACCCGGATGAACTTGATGCGCCATCACCGTGGCCGTTGCAAGTGTTCGCCATCGGTTTGAACTATCGCTCACATGCTGAAGAAAGCGGAATGGGTCTTCCCGCCGTGCCATTGACGTTTACAAAATTCACGTCGTGTATCGCTGGTCCGAATGCTGATATTCCCATCGATGCGCCGATGGTCGACTGGGAAGTTGAACTTGTCGTAGTCATCAGTACCGGTGGTCGCAACATTGCTAAGGCTGAAGCATGGAATCACATTGCCGGAATCAGCGTTGGTCAAGACATCTCAGATCGTGCATTGCAATTTGCAGCGCAGCCTCCTCACTTCGACCTCGGTAAGAGCAAGAAGAATTTCGGACCCTTTGGCCCATGGCTAGTCGATGCAGCTGATGTTCCAAATCGTGATGCAATGCATATGACCTGCACGCTGAACGGTGAAGAAGTGCAGAACACTTTGACAGATGACCTTGTCTTCAATGTGGGCGACATCGTTGAATACGTATCTGGAATTGTTGAACTACTTCCAGGTGACGTGATCTTTACTGGTACTCCAGGCGGTGTTGGCGTTTCTCGCAAGCCTGCAGTGTTCTTGAAGCCTGGCGATGTTTTGGTTTCTACCATTGATGGCATTGGCACTACCACTAACCGTTGTATTTAGATTCTCGCTGAATTATTCAGAAACGAACGATGCAATTTTCTGATTGCACCAGTTCCATAAATTGGTCCGAGCTTCGGCAGTATCACTGCGTCGGGTCGTGGGCAATTTATGAATGCTGCGCACTTCCCTGTCTGACCAGAACGAACCACTAGCCCCTGGTATTGGCTGTACTGCTGAAAGCCATGCAATGGTGTCAGCCCCTTGTTCTGGAGAACGCAGAATTGGTTTTGTGATTCGACGGAACGCAGGAATTGATTCCTGTACGCCAGGAGTATCAGCCCAGCCGGGATGCATCGCATCAAAATGAACGGAGTGTTCTTTTGTCGCCCATATTTCATTCAGTGTCACTTGTGCACGCTTTGCAATTGCATATTGCTTGGAACCGTTGTAACTGTCAGCTCGCAACTCCATCGACCGTTTCTGATCAATGTTCGGCAATTCTGCTGAATACATACCACCAGAAGAAACGGTGACAACACGACCTTGTCCTGCAATCAGGTTGGGAAGCAGAACTGTCGTCAAAAGATGTGGACCCAAAACATGAGATGCCACTGTTTGTTCAATACCTTGGGGTGATTCTTCTCGTGAATTGAGAAGCGCACCGGCATTATGGACAATCGCAAAGACCTGCGAAAAACGACCTGCAATTTCTCTGGCTGCATTGGCAACTGATTGCAGATCACCCATCTCGGCAACAACACATACTGGCTCTGGCCCCGTGCAGATGTCACGTACAGACGAAATGACGTCGTCACACTTCGCTTTGTTACGCGCAACAAGAACTAACTGTGCGCCGGTGGGAGCAAGGATGCGCACACATTCTTTTCCAAGTCCGGATGTTGGCCCAGTAATAACTACCACCTTGCCGGTTAGGTCATAGCCAGATACTTGATCCCAATGGTTCATGCGGGAACGTGCCAGAAAACCGATTCGAGAAAACCCCGGAACAATCGCCGTATCTAATAGTGAACTAAAGAAATTACTCATGGCTTACATTCCTTGTAACAGCATCACAGCAGCGAGAAAACCGCACATGGTCCATGCAATAGTGCGGGGCCAATTTGTGAGCACCAATTCGCGCCCGACCTTTGCGTCAGGTGCCTCAACCATGCGCGCATGTCGTGGTACTGAAAGAAATATGGTGCACAAAAGTGCAATAGCTAAAAACGCACCATTCACCCACGTCAACCACCACCACACTCCGGCCGGAGTATTGGCCCACAGAATCAAGGTGGACACTCCTTCAACAACCATTGGCGGGCCAACAACAATCCCTGTCCAGCGTTGATGTTTCTCTGCAACTTGCTTCGCACTTTCCACGGGCACAACAGCAAGTAACGGATAATGCACTAACTGTACAAACCAAATCACGCCCACCATGATGCAAGCAGACACGAGATGAACTGTAAGAACGACATCATCCATTTCAGAGTCCGTACTCTGAAAT
>CAIYTS010000238.1 GCA_903929185.1 uncultured Acidimicrobiaceae bacterium | reverse complement strand
TTAGCTCAGTTGGCTAGAGCATCTCCCTTACAAGGAGAGGGTCGGGGGTTCGAGTCCCTCAACGCCCACCAAAAAAGGCACCCGTCCAAGTTTTACTTGAACAGGTGCCTTTAGTGTTTTCAAACGCATGACGCGTTGAGTGAGTTTTTAGTCAGCTGACTTGAGCCCCTGTTGACCGGCGATTGCAGCTAGAACAGTCAAAACAACACCTGGAAGCCAGTACGCCACTCCGATTGTGTACGTCTGATCATTTGAACCCGCCATGATAAAGAAACCACCGAGGAAGACGATGGTTGCTAGGGCAAACATAAGTGTGAGTTTTGCTTGAGCTTTTCCTGATGTGTACATCGCGATTCCTATCGCCAGTATTCCTATTGCTATGAAGGCAAATCCGTAGCCCTGTTCGTAGAACTTGTCATGAGCTAAGACGTTCGCCTTGCCCCAACTTGATTCCGCAGTCGCTTGACCTGTCAAGAGGCTGCCGATTCCCATCAAAATGTTGACGATGGCAATGAGCCACATCACGTTCTTTGTATTTATTTTGTTCATGTTGTCCTTTACGAGTTAGGGACAATTAAGTAATGGTCCCTGTTGGTGACCGTAGTCACAAAGGGGAGACATAGGGGGGATTTGCTTCTCGAGTGGCAGCAAAGTCTCAACATCTACTTCTGTAAGGCGTTTTCAACCATTGAAATCAGTTTGTCAACATCCGAGAAATTGATGAGGGGGTTCATGAATGTGAACTTCAAGGCTGCACGTCCGTTGATCTCTGTACGACCAAGCACCATGTCTCCGGCCATCAGCAGGTTCTGTTGTGCGTGTCGTAGGTCATCTGCATCGCAACCAACTGCATCAAACACGCACATGGGGCCAGTCGGCTGGGTGAGAAGTGTAAGCATGGGGGATTTTTCAATTTGTTCAGCTGCATACGCGCTGAGTTCAACAACACGATGAAGCATTTCTGTGAATGCAGTGCGGCCAATTGTGCGAAGCGAGACAACAACTTTGGCAGCATCGAAGCGACGAGACGTGTCAAGCGATCTTCCGACAAGGTTGATCATGCCGGGTACTTCATCACCGCGGTCAAGATATTTTGACTTCACGCGTAACAGGTCAAATCGTTCGACGTCTTTGACGATGAGTGCACTTGCGTTGAACGGTTGAAACCAGAGTTTGTGGAAATCGATGGTGACGGAATCTGCTCGCGCGATGCCGTGCAGCATTGGCGCAAGCTGTGGCGACATGAGATACGAGCCCGCAACCGCTGCGTCAATGTGGAACCAAGCGTTCAATTGTTCACACCGTGATGCGATGGCATCAAGTGGGTCTATGACGCCTAAGTCTGTAGTTCCAGCTGTTCCAACGATTGCAATAATGGTGTTCTTCGCTTTGATCTGTTCTGCAGTTGTCGAATCGAGAGCGTTGATATCCATGGCGCCACTCGCAGAACTAGCAACGGTGACAACAGAATCACGACCAAGACCCAACTGGGCTGCTGCACGTTGCACAGAGAAGTGGGCTTGGTCAGAACACAAGATGCGCCATGTTGCGGCCTGTGGTGGTAGTCCAGTTTTGAGAACGTCGACTCCAATGAGAGATGCGGCCCATGAGCGAGCAAGCGTGATCCCCAGAACGTTTGATGCAGTTCCGCCTGACGTCATAACTCCGGAACCAGTAGAGGGCATTCCCATAAGACCAGCAAGCCAGCTTGTGAGATGCAGTTCTACTTCTGTAGCTGCAGGTGCTTGATCCCAACTATCCATCGATTGATTCATCACGGCGATTGACATCTCTGTGACAACGCTTGGAATCATTGTGGGCGGATGTAAATGTGCAACACATGCAGGATCAAACGGAACAACACTGTTGGCCCACACTGAAGTACCGAATTCATTGAGAACGTCGGTTAACGGAGTCCCAGCGTCGGGGCACACATCAGTCGCCCAAATGAGGTCGTGTAATTCAGTAGGGGATAGAGCGCTGCGTGGTCCTGCAGGTCTTTGAATGCTTTTAACAGCTACTTGTGCAGCGTCTGCGAGTCGCGCTCGGCCTTGTTCATCAAGCGACACAAATATGTCGCGCCATGGTGTGGCGCTCATGCCACTGAAGCCACGCACACCTCGGCAAAGGCGTCACTGAGGCGTTGGAGACCTTCGCGCAATTCATCGTCAGTTGTGGTGAGTGGAGGGAGGAGTTTGACCACTTGGTCGCCAGCTCCACATGTTTCAACAATCAGTTGACGGTCGAAAGCGGCACGAGTGACACGGTCGGCAAGTTCAGTGTTCTTCACATTGAGGCCGCAGAGCAATCCGTTGCCGTTGACAGTGAAATCAAGTTCCTCGTAGGTGTTAGCAATGGTTTGCAATGCCTCACGCACAATGATGCCCTTGTACTTAGTGTCTTGTTCAAACAGGTTGTCGCTCCAGTACGTCTGCAACATTTTGGTTGAAGTTGCAAATGCAAGGTTGTTGCCACGGAACGTGCCAGTGAATTCTCCGGCATTCCATGTGTCGAGATCGCGTCTGATGAGGTTGATGGCCATAGGGAGACCGAGACCACTAATTGCTTTTGACAAACACACGATGTCTGGGTCAAGACCTGATCCTTCAAACGAAAAGAAAGCACCAGTGCGTCCGACGCCAGCTTGAACTTCGTCTGCGATGACCATGATGCCGAGCTCAGTAGCTTTCGTACGAAGCGCTGCTAGGTAGGCGGGGTCGAAGGCACGAGCGCCACCTTCACCTTGTGTTGCCTCAAGAAGAATGGCACCGATCTTTTGGCCGTCAACGCCAGCACGCAATGTGCGGTCGAGCAAGTCAAGATCATCGTTTGTCATCTGCTTGACAAATGGGAGTGCAACAAAGTCGCCGATATGGGCAACGGTCTCGCGACCTTCCATTGATGCCGAAACGGAGGCGGCGCGATAGCTCATGCCGTGGTATCCACCTGCAAAGCCAAGAACAGCACGTTTCCCCGTGAGTCGCTGTGCCAACTGCAATGCAGCTTCAACAGCTGTTGCTCCAGTTGGACCGACAGTTTGAACAACCATGTCCATGTCTCGTGGCTCGAGGATGAGATCTTCGAACGTGGTGAGGAATTCACGTTTTTCAACTGTGAACGTATCGAGACTGTGGAGGAGTTTGCCAGAACGTAAGTGTGAGAGCGCTACTTCAACGAGTACTGGGTTGTTGTGACCGTACGACAACACACCTGCACCTGCGAAAAAATCTAGATATGCCTTGGAGTCTTCATCAAAGATTGTGGAACCGTGTGATGTCGCAAAGACCACGGGCCAGCGGCGACAGTAATAACGGACATTTGATTCGAATTGTTCGAAGGCATTCATGGGAAATCCTCTCGGTTGTGTTGTGAAGTATCACTCTTTCGGAGTCGTTGTAGACGGAG
>CAIYTS010000237.1 GCA_903929185.1 uncultured Acidimicrobiaceae bacterium | reverse complement strand
TGCTCCGTACATAGCGCCTCCTGAGGTATCTATTCAGATACTCCCAGCATGGCAGAGAATCGGGCCAGAGAATTAAGTGGTCATCACGACGGGCACGATCATCGGCCGTCGTTTGGTGCGATCACTCACAAATTTGCCCGCAGCCTTACGCACCACACGCTCAAGACCATCAATGTCATTGATTCCGTCATCTAGCGCCTTCACTAGGGCCTTTTCAATGTGTGCCTCTGCTTCATCCAGCAATGCATCTGCCTCAGGGGCATAGACCCAACCACGCGTAATAACTTCAGGCCCGTTGATTACCTTGTGCAATGCGCTGTCAACTGTCGCGACGATGACAACAACGCCTTCCTCAGCCAATACTTTGCGGTCTCGCAACACGCCATGGCCAACGTCACCCACAATGCCGTCGACAAACAAATAGCTCGCCGGCACTGTGCTGTGGAATGCAAGTCCATCATCAGAGAGTTCCAACACATCACCATCAGTTGCTTGCAGAACATGATCAGGTGCAGCACCCATGACAACTGCCAACTCAGCATGTGCGCGCATATGGCGATACTCACCGTGGACTGGGACAAACCACTCGGGCTGCAAGATGGAGTGATACGTCTTTAACTCATCTGCCTGAGCATGCCCCGTTGCGTGTACATCAGCAATACCTGAGTGCACAACTTTGGCGCCGGCGCGAACAAGACCGTCAATCACACGATTGACATTGCCTTCATTGCCGGGAATTGCATGGCTAGACAAAATGATTGTGTCCCGGTCGCCAACTTTGAACCAACGACTCTCACCGCGAGACAGCAATGACAATGCAGCCATTGGTTCACCTTGAGACCCCGTAGAGATGATGCAGATGTCTTCAGGCGCAAAGTCGTCAACCTTTTCAACATCAACAAAAACACTCGCTGGAACGTTGATGAGTTTCAGATCAATTGCAAGCCCGATGTTTTTTTGCATAGAGCGGCCCATGAGACACACTTTGCGGCCGTTATCAATTGCGGCTTCAATAATCTGCTGCACACGGTGAATATGGCTAGCAAAACTTGCCGTGATAATTCGTCGGTCACGATGCTCGTGAAACAGTTGGTGCAATACAGCGCCAACGCTCTTCTCACTTGGTGCATGGCCATGCTCTTCCGCGTTTGTGGAGTCACACATCAACAAACGAATGCCAACAGTCTTTGATAGTTCGCCCAACCGCGCAAGGTCTGTTCTGCGGTCATCAACTGGCGTGAGGTCAAGTTTGAAGTCACCGGAATGCACGATGACACCCTGAGGCGTATGGACAATGACGGCATGAGCATGCGGCACTGAGTGAGTGACCGGCAAGAACTCCACATCGAATGGCCCAATATTGATTCGCTCGCCGTCGCGCACAGTAATCAAGTCAGTCTTTTTGAGCAGCCCAGCTTCTTCAATGCGATTACGAGCAAGACCCAACGTAACCATTGATCCGTAAATCGGAAATGACAGCTCGCGCAATAGGAACTGCAGCCCACCCACATGATCTTCATGGCCATGTGTTGCCACGCAGCCAACAATGCGATCAGCGTTCTCGCGAAGAAATGTGAAGTCCGGCAGGACTAAGTCAATACCATGCATGTCTGCATCGGGAAACATGAGACCGCAGTCGATCAGCATCAACTTGTTGTCTTGCTCGAGCACCATGCAGTTGCGCCCGATCTCGCCAAGACCGCCGAGGAAATAAATACGTACTGGTTGCGCCATGAGTTACTTGCTCAGCGCTTCGCGCGCTTTTTGCAAATTGGCATGCACGACTGCAGCACGATCAGCAAGACCTGCAGGTGGCGGGCCCATTGGCAAGCGACAATCGCCAACGTTGAAACCAAGATGCTTCATCATCACCTTGCTCGGAATCGGGTTCGGGTTGTCATCACCCGTTTCGAATGCATAACTCTCAAGAAGAATGTCGT
Source organism: uncultured Acidimicrobiaceae bacterium (assembly GCA_903929185.1). GTDB lineage: Bacteria > Actinomycetota > Acidimicrobiia > Acidimicrobiales > Ilumatobacteraceae > UBA2093. Next base: position 9,565 of record CAIYTS010000237.1, on the reverse strand, counting down.
TGTACTGACGCGCCAGAGCAACGTCGCCCTTCTTGAACGCCGTAATCATGGCCTGATGTTCTGGTGCGCTCCAGTGTGTTGCAACACCAATGACTCCAGTGCCGCCATATGCGAGGAATGCGAGCGTGAGGCCATCATCACCTGAGTAGAGTTCGAAATCTTTCGGCACTTGCGCCATGAGATTTGCAGTTTCAGCAGGCGCACCTGCTGCATCTTTGAGTGCCTTGATGTTTGGCACTGTGTTTGCCAACTTTGCAAGAGTCTGTGTAGAAATCTTTCGGCCGGTACGAACGGGGATGTCATAAATCACGACGGGCAATGTTGTTGCATTTGCCATCGCAGTGATGTGACCTGCAAGTCCACTTTGTGGCGGACGGTTGTAATACGGACCAACAGCCAAAATTCCGGCAGCGCCCAACTTTGTAACTTCTTTGGTCATGTGTACGGAATGCGCAGTGTCATTAGAACCAGAACCAGCAATCACCGGAATCGTGACAGCATTGATAACTGCTTCCCACAATGACAATTTCTCGGCATCGGTCAGCGTTGACGACTCACCTGTTGTTCCGGAAATAACAAGACCATCGTTGCCGTTGTCTTGAAGCCACTTCGCAAGGCGTACGGCCTCAGTGAGGTCGAGCGCGCCCGATGCGTCGAAGGGCGTAATCATCGCCGTGAGAACTTGTCCGAAAATGGCCATGCACCATTATGGCTGATGAGAGGCGGCGACACCGCCCCGAATCATTGTCCGATTGGGCGAAGTTCCTTGCCAATTTCAAAATCATCAACTTCGTCTGTGGTGTCTTGCCAATCCTCGAACTGAATAACACCCATTTCTTCGAACTTATGGCGCAGCCACTTGTCATTACGGTCAAGAAGGCCGAGCTTTTTACAGTTCGGCACGATCTTTGCGAACAACATCTGCTGGAACAATTGGCGAGCAGGGTCTTGCAACATGATGGGGGCAAGTTCCTTGGTGCTGACTCCCATGCGATCCCACACTTCTTGCTGCAAGAAACGGTCACGCATACGAACACTTGCTTCGTACGCAAATTCCTGGCGATCCTTCATTTCAGCATCTGACATACCGTCATAGACCTCTTTAAGGCTGAGCACGCCGAATGCGACGTGGCGCGCTTCGTCGCTCATGACATAGCGCAACAACTTCTTCAAGAGTGGCTCGTTTGTTGTGGCATGAAGGAAACCGAACGCAGCAAGCGCCAGACCTTCCACCATGATCTGCATACCGAGATAAGTCATGTCCCAACGGCTGTCATTGACGATGTCGTCAAGAAGCAAACGAAGGTGCGTATTGACCTGGTAGCCGCCACCAAGTTTCTCGTCGAGATAACGAGCGAATACTTCAACGTGACGCGCCTCGTCAACTACCTGTGTGCTCGCGTACAACTTGGCGTCGTACCAGGGCACAGTTTCAACAATCTTTGACGTACAGATCAATGCACCTTGTTCGCCGTGAAGGAACTGACTGAGCTGCCAGCGGCGACCTTCGATACCAAATTCAAGCCATTCTTTGTCGCCCCAGATACCGATTTTGGTATCTGCATACATTTCGCGCTCCATGCCGTTGCCAATAAGCGCTGCATCTTCCGCGATGGTCTTTTCGATGTCAACACCAATGCTCCAGTCAAGATCGGTTGTGCCATTCCACTGCCCAGTCTTTGCCTTCTCATACAGCTTGCGAAGGTGAGGGCGGGCCAATGAATAGTCCCAGGTAAAGAGCGTGTCTGCATTGTTTTTAACAATGTGTTCGACTTCATCAACATCAGTGTTGGTGATGGCAAGGATTGCCTCGATGTCATTGAGTTCGGCGCGGCCGATCAATTCTTCATTTGATTTGTCAAGGATGCTCATGATTCTCTCTTTTGGGTTATTGGGTTACGACAACTGACGATGTGCTCGGCAGAAGAAACGTGCGAACAAAAGAGCGTGTGGCATCTTCGTTCGCAAAATCAAGGGTGGGCGACGGCGACAAGTAATACGAGATCACGAGTCGGCACATGACGTCCACAATGTGGGCAGCTTCAGTTGCTGGAATGAAATCATCAGTAAGCGGAGTGATGAACGCAGTTGCCACACGCACAATGCGGTCGAGGCCGCTGACCGTGAGATCACCCAAGGTTTCGCCGGGTGCCGTAGCCAGCATCATTGCCAAGTGTTCGTCATGCTGCAATTCACTTGACGCAATAACAATGCAACGCACCAAGAGTTCTTCCAATGATTCAGAACCTTCAACATGTGCGCGCATGGCGGTAAAGAAGTCTTCCAATTTGCTGAGACGCACTGCCTCGAACAACACATCACGTCCGCCAGGGAAAAGTCGATACACAGTGGCGCGAGAAACACCTGCCGTTCCACAAATGTCATCCATGGTGACTTTGTCCCAACCCCATTGGGCGACGCAGGAATCAACAGCAGAAAAGATTGCTGCTTCGATGTCACGCGGTGGTGTTGATGTGGCGAAGGTCACCCTGAGACACTAAGACAGAAACTGTCTCAATGTCAAGGGGGCCTTACAAAACCCGACTAGTTGGGTCAGGTATACACAACTTGTAGAGTCGTAGCGCCCCAACGAAATTCCGTGAAAGGAACCATCATGCGCAAACTCACTATCTCTCTTGCCGTCACTGGCACTCTTCTGCTCGCCGCGTGCGGTGGCAGCAGTTCATCGTCAGACACAACGGCTGCAGCCGGGGCCGGAACGGGCAACGAATGCACCGCCGGAAAAACACTCACTGCAGACACACTCACCATTGGTACAGGCAACCCTGCCTATTCACCATGGGTTGAGAACGACAAGCCTGAATCAAAGGAAGGCTTTGAAGCCGCCGTTGCATATGCAGTCGCCGCTGAACTTGGTTTCGGCGATGCAGCTGTCAAGTGGGTGCGCACCGGTTTCGATGAAGCAGTACAACCTGGAAAGAAGAACTTTGACTTCAACCTTCAACAGTTCTCAATTAATGACGAGCGCAAGAAGACAGTGTCATTCAGTGCGTCGTACTACTCAACAAACCAAGCAGTAGTAGCCCTTGCTGGCTCGCCAGCAATTGGTGCAACAACCGTTGCAGATTTGAAGGACGTCAAGTTTGGTGCACAAGCCGGAACAACAAGCCTCGAATTCATCACCAATGTGATCAAGCCAACAGCTGAACCATTTGCATACGACGACAACGCCGGCGCAAAAGCAGCGCTTGAGGCAAAGCAGATTGATGCAATCGTTGTTGACCTTCCTACCGCTTTCTACATTGCAGCAGTTGAACTCACCGGAGCATCAGTAGTCGGACAATTCCCAGCAAGCGCAAGCACGACTCCTGACAACTTTGGTTTGGTCTTTGACCTTGATAACCCATTGGTTTCATGTGTTGATACAGCCCTTGCCGCATTGAAGGATGCCGGCACTCTTGCCGCCATTGAAAAGACCTGGTTGTCAGACAAGACCAACGCACCTGTCATCGCGGTTTCCTAAACAGTCCACACCCATCACTCATGGGAACCATTACAGGTCGTCGCGCTGCGTATGAACGCGCGCGCAAACGCCGCAGCACCGTAGTTGCTACCGTCAGTTCGCTGGCGGTAGTGACTGCGATTGTTGTTTTGGTTCCCAAAATGCCGCGCTGGGACCGAGTGCACGAATCGTTCTTTAATGGTGAGCGATTTGCTAATTCACTCCCCCGTCTCCTTGACGCTTTTGTTCTTGACATCAAAATCTTTGCGTGGTCAATGCCGGCAATAGTTGCGCTCGCACTGCTGGTTGCCATCACTCGTAACTCACGTTCAGCTGCTTTGTTCCCCTTGCGAATTCTCACCATCGCGTACACAGACATCATGCGTGGTGTCCCCATCATCTTGTGGATCTATCTCATTGGTTTCGGCGTGCCGGGCCTTGGCATCGATAGACCCTGGAATAGCCCACTCATTTGGGGATCAGTTGCGCTGGTTTTGACGTATGCGTCATACATCGCTGAAGTATTTCGTGCAGGCATTGAGAGCGTTCACGAATCACAACGAGCAGCTGCTCGCTCGCTCGGATTATCCAGTTGGCAGACCATGCGCCATATTGTGTTGCCCCAGGCGATTCGACGCGTGATTCCGCCTCTGATGAATGACATGGTGAGTTTGCAAAAGGACGTTGCACTTGTCAGCCTGATTGGTCCCATTGAAATTCTGCGCCAAGCCGGAATCGACAAATCAAAGTTTGCAAACTTCACGCCTTACATTGCTGCAGCGGCTGTGTTTCTTCTCATCACCATTCCTCTTACTCGCACTACTGACTGGCTGATTGAACGTGAGCGTCGTCGTACTACAGGAACGCGTATCTCATGAGCGCAGCAAAGATTTCACTACGCGGTGTCCGCAAATCATTTGGAACCCATTCAGTTCTTAATGGCATTGATATAGATATCGCCGAGGGAACCGTTGTGTCTCTCATTGGGCCAAGCGGTTCAGGCAAGAGCACACTCTTGCGTTGCATCAACCTTCTTGAACCCATCGATGATGGTGAGATTCTTCTTGATGGCATAGATATTTCATTGCCCGGATTTGATGCAAACCCAGTGCGCCGCCGTATCGGCATGGTGTTTCAGAACTTCAATCTGTTCCCCCACATGTCTGTGCAAGACAACATCACACTGTCCCCCGTTCGCACACTTGGTGTCGATAAGGCAATTGCTCGCGCAAAGGCTGCAGAACTTCTTGAGCGATTTGGCTTGGCAGACAAAATCAATGCTTTCCCTGATCAATTGTCGGGCGGACAACAACAACGAGTCGCAATTATTCGTGCTCTTGCGATTGAGCCAGAAGTTTTGTTACTTGACGAAATTACAAGCTCGCTGGACCCTGAATTGGTCGGCGAAGTTCTTGATGTCGTACGCGAACTAAAGACATCAGGCATGACATTGGTTCTTGCTACTCATGAAATGGGTTTTGCCCGCGACATCAGTGACCTGGTGTGCGTTCTCGATGGCGGACACATCATTGAACAAGGCCTACCTGGCCAAGTCTTTAGTGCTCCCCAATCAGAACGTGCTCAACAATTTCTCGAGCGCATTATTCGCGCCGGCCGCCTTTAAACGTCTGGCAGAACGTAGTCAGCGAACTGATCGCGCAAAGTCTTTTTCGAGAACTTGCCCACTGATGTCTTTGGTACTTCAGGAATGAACACGACTGCATCGGGCAACTGCCACTTAGCCAAACGTGGCACAAGATGTTCAATCACTTCTGCTTCAGTCAATGTCTCGCCTGGTTTGATAACAACACATGCAAGTGGGCGTTCGCTCCACTTGGGGTGAGGAACACCAATTACGGCGGCTTCTGCAATCTTTGGATGGGACATGAGTTCGTTTTCAACATCAACTGATGAGATCCATTCACCACCTGACTTAATGAGGTCTTTGGTGCGGTCGACTAAACGAATGCGGCCTTTGGCATCAACTACAGCAACGTCACCGGTGCGCAACCAACCATCAGGTGTGAAACTCTCGCGTGAACGAGGGTCGTTGTAATAGTCAGAAGCAATCCATGCACCTGCGCACTGCAATTCACCTTGAGACTCGCCGTCCCATGGCAACGGCGTTGTTGTGCCTGGCTCAACAACACGCATTTCAACGCCGAAACTAATGAGCCCAACAGTTGTGCGCAGTTCTGCTTGTTCAGCATCAGACAGCAACAAGTCTTCTGATGACAATGTGCACACTGCAGCAATCGGACTTGTCTCTGTCATGCCCCATGCTTGCAAGATGGGCTTTCCGGTTTGTTCGCGGTAGGCCTCACTGAGAGCTTTTGGCACTGCAGAGCCACCGCACGGAATCACACGTATGTTCGATGTGTCGCGACCTTTCAATTCAGGTAGCACTGCCATCCAAATTGTTGGCACACCGGCAGGAACCGTGACTTTTTCTTCCACGATCAAATTGGCCACTGCTGGACCTGATAAATCTGGTCCTGGCATCACCAACGTTGCGCCACTTGCAACACCTGCATGTGCAAGACCCCATGAGTTGGCGTGGAACATTGGAACGACGGGAAGAATGATGTCTGATTCACTGATACCGACAGAGTCAGCCATCATTGTGCCCATTGTGTGCAGGTATGTGCTGCGGTGGCTGTACACGACACCCTTCGGGTTGCCCGTAGTACCGCTGGTGTAACACATGCTGGCTGCTTGATTTTCATCAACAACTGGCCACTGCACGGGAGCAGCAGCTGCAATCAATGCTTCATACTCATGGACCTGAAAACCAGGAACTGATGTTGGCACTTCACCCTTGCCGTCATACATAAACACAAGATGTTTCACTGTTGTGAATGTTGACAACAATGGTTCGATCAACGGATAGATCGATGTATCAATAAAGATCACTTCATCTTCAGCATGATTCACGATGTACGTAATCTGCTCAGGGAACAATCGAATATTCAATGTGTGCAGGATGCGGCCAGAACATGGCGCAGCGAAATACAACTCAAGGTGGCGTTGCGTATTCCACGCAAAAGTACCGACGCGGCCAGTTGCTGAAATGCCAAGAGTGTCTAATGCGCCCCCGAGGCGACGTGTGCGGTCTGCCCATTCACCATAGGTAACGCGCTCGCGGCCAGTAGCAGTTGCAGTAATGATCTGCTTGTTGCGGTGGTACTTTTCCGCGCGATCAAATAGGTAGCTAATCGACAATGGTGTCGGCTGCATTAAACCCTTCATAGTGTCCCCCTGTGATTCAGTGGCATCTGCCACGACATAGGAACCGTAGCAATGCTGTGGCGCACCATGAAAGCCCACAGGCACTACGGTTGCCCAGATGCGCAAACTACTCATTGCTTTTACGTCATTGTTATTTGCCGCAGGCACCATTGGCACCAATATCGGTCCAGCCCTCGTTGACAATCATCCGCTGCTGGTCCTCATCCTCAGCGCCCGCAACAGAGTCCTCTTTGCCTCGGTGCCGTATATGGACCCACTTCCTTTTTTCATCGTTGGCTTTCTTCGCCTGATGGCAGCAGCTGTTGCGCTCTATTTCGTCGGACAGATTTACGGACATCGTGCCTTGCGATGGACCGAAGCCCAAGTCGGCGAAATGCCACGTATCTATCGCTGGACGGAACGGGCCACGGTGCGCGCCGGCTGGCTTGCAGTGGTTCTGATGCCAGGGTCAAACATTGTGTGTCTTCTCGTTGGTCACCTCGGGATGGCGCGGGCCAAATTCTTCACGTGCATCACGTCGGGCATTGTGTTGCGCCTGATCATTATGTGGTTCGGCGGAAAAGCCTTCGAGTCCCAAATCAGATCAAGCCTCACCTATATCGATAAATACCAATGGTGGGTGGTGGGCTCACTGTTCGGCATCACACTCTTTCAAACCGCTCGCAAGAAGTCCCCTGGCGCACCTGAGGCGTGAGCCTGCCTGTTGGTTAGGCTTCCCTTCATGGCTCAGACATCATTCGGCGGCACGCCCGTCAACACCGTTGGCGATCTTCCTGTTGCAGGAAAATCACTTCCCTCATTCACACTCACCGCTGGCAACTTGCAAGAGTTCAGCAACGATGCACTTGCAGGCAAGCGCGTTGTGTTCAACATCTTCCCAAGCGTCGACACTCCAACATGCGCAACTAGTGTTCGCACATTCAACGCACTTGCGTCGTCTCTTGACAACACGGTCGTGTATTGCGTCTCTGCAGACTTGCCATTCGCTCAAGGTCGCTTCTGTGGTTCAGAAGGCCTCAGCAACGTACAAAACGCATCATCATTTCGTACTGACTTCGGCTCAGTGTTTGGCGTAGGCCTCAACGAGGGTGCATTCGCAGGTCTTCTTGCACGCGCAGTTGTCGTTGTTGATGAAAACGGAAAAGTTATTCACACAGAACTTGTTTCCGACATTGCTAACGAACCAAATTACGACGCAGCAATTGCTGCGCTGAAGTAATTACAGCAGCGAATCAATTCCCATAGTGAGGCCCTTGAGGTCGCTCACTTTGCGACACGCCAAGACAACACCTGGCATAAAACTGACACGGTCATTGGAATCGTGACGTATCACCAAGGTCTGACCAGCAGTACCCAAGATCACTTCTTGTGATGCAGTCATGCCGACCATGCGTACTCCGTGTACATGAATGCCACCAGGACCAACGCCACCGCGTGCACCAGGGATCACTTCGTGTTTGGTTGGGTCGGCTGCCCACTCATCACTTGCAGCAGCCATGCGCTGTGCAGTGACCATTGCGGTACCGCTTGGTGCATCAGCTTTTGCGTTGTGATGGAACTCGATGATCTCGGCAGTTTCAAAATACGGAGCTGCTTGTTCAGCAAACTTCATCATGAGCACTGCGCCGATGGCGAAGTTGGCAGCAATCAAACAATTGCTTCCGGTGAACGCCTTACTAAAGGTTTCAAAGTCATCATCTGAAAAGCCAGTGGTGCCGACCACTGCGTGCATGCCATGCAACGCCAACCACGGCAACGTGGTGCGTGCGGCGGCGGCAACAGTGAAGTCAACAACCACGTCGCACTTGGCGTCTGCCAGCGCCTTCAGGTCTGAAGCAATGGTGAGCCCATGAACAGAACCGCCGCTGCCGACCAAGTCGACAGCGGCTGCTAGTTCTAGACCATCAGCTGCGACTATTGCGTCACAGACTGTGGATCCCATTTTCCCAGCTGCTCCAACTACTCCCACACGAATCATGTGAAAGACCGTAGTCGCTGGCAATGGTTATCGACGGCGACGATTACCGCGGTCTCCACCACGGTCGTCTCCACCACGGGTATCGGGACCAAGGTCACCGAGCTCCGAGCGGATTTCGCTATCAAATTCTGCTTCGAATGAGACTTCGACAGGACCATCTGCACGAGGTGCACGATCTTGACGAGGTCCCCGGTCTTCGCGAGGTCCGCGATCATTACGATCACGAGAGCCACGGTCGTTGCGGTCACGAGAACCACGGTCTCCGCGATCTTCGCGAGGTCCACGGTCACTGCGCTCACGACGTTCTCCGCCGCCACCGCCGCCACCAGGAAGGTCGTTGCCGTCTGCATCGACAGGGGTCAGGCTGACCTTGCCCTTGTCGTCTACATCTTCAACGCGCACCTTGATGACATCACCGAGGGTGAGTACATCTTCAACATTGTTCACGCGCTCGCCGTTACCCAACTTGCTGATGTGCACAAGGCCATCGCGTCCAGGAAGGATGTTGACGAATGCACCGAACTTCGTGATGCTGACAACGCGACCATCGTAGATTGCGTTGAGTTCAGCGGTTGGAGGATCAACGATCGCAAGAATGCGAGCCTTTGCTTCTTCAACACGATGGTTATCTGGCGAGCCGATTGTGACGATGCCGGTTGCGCCGTCATCATCAACTGCAATATCTGCACCAGTTTCTTGCTGGATGGTGTTGATGACCTTGCCCTTAGGCCCGATAACTTCACCGACTTTGTCGAGAGGAATTGTGAAGGACACAATTTTCGGAGCGGTATCAGCAACAGTTGAACGAGGCGCATTAAGTGCTGCGTTCATGCTGTCAAGAATTGTCATACGAGCATCGCGTGCCTGTTGCAAAG
>CAIYTS010000236.1 GCA_903929185.1 uncultured Acidimicrobiaceae bacterium | reverse complement strand
TCTTCAAAACATTCGCGAATGCATGCAACCCAATATGCAAGACCGCCGTTGGCAAGACCTAACAATGAACTGGCGTGCGCATCAGTAAGCCCGTCGCAGATTTCCGCAATTTCTTCGATGCCGTCAACGTCGTCAACTTTTCCGCCGGGGAATACAAACATTCCGCTGGCAAATGCAGCGGAAAATGTGCGGCGCAACATAAACACTTCGATACCACCAGCAACTGCATCGCGAATAAGCAGAACAGTGGCTGCTGGTTTTACGGGGACAGTACGTGGGTCAAAAGGCTCGTCACTCGCCCGTGGTGCATTGCTCATTACTTGTTCTCCCCCTCAAGAGGGTCAACATCGATGACATCAAAAGATGACGCCAATGTTCCCCTGGTCTCCACGATAGGTCCCGTGTGCGTTGCGCGTATCACTGTGATCTTGGAACGACTTCTGCGCAGTACCAGCTTGGTAGCCAATGCTCGTGTCGGTGGCAACAGGAGTGTGATGGCAAGTACGTCTGAGACGAAGCCAGGTGCAAACAGAAAAACACCAGCAGCCAAGACACACACGCCGTGGACAATTTGTGATGATGGCTCTTCCCCGCGCTGAATTGCTGCGGTGAAGTCTTTGTACACACGAAGACCTTCGCGTTTTACTAACGATGTACCGACCGCCGAAATCGCAATGAGCAAGGCGATCGTGGGCAGTAGTCCGACTTGATGACCTACTTGAACAATGACGTACAACTCAATCAGTGGCAATACCACGACAAGCGACACGATCAATAAGAACATTTTCTAGCTTTTTGACCGAGCTTCGCGATAATCCTTGGCGGCACCTTCAAGTGGTTCCACTTCCAATGTGATGCCGTCGATTGCAACTACTCGCATCTGTTCATTGTCTAACAACGGCGTTGCGCGGTTAGTACGTGCGTGCCATTTTGCACCATCAACCAGAACAATTCCTTCTGGGTTCACGTTTCCGACTGCTACACCAACGGTGCCCAGGAGATTCTCGCGGCCAATAGTCGGAGTCGCAAATCGTGTGCGCACCATAGAAGGCATACCGACAACGAATGACAATGCAACGCTGATAATGCAGACAGACATTGATAGCCAGCCTGGTCGCATAGTGATTCCATCAACATCTCTGAACATGGTGAATGCACCAATGACGTATGACACGAGGCCGACACCAGTCCAGAATCGCGGAACTCCAACTTGTACGTCAATTGCGAATGCAACAAAGGCGGCGAGCAAGAACCCGATACCGATACCACTCATGGACAAAGCACCAATGCCCATGCACCCAAGTATGAGACACACTGCGCCAACAAATGCAGCGATTCCAATACCCGCAGTAAAGAATTCAAAGACCAGTAACGCAAGCCCGATTGTCACTAACAACAGAGCAGATGGAGGGCTCGCCACTGTGTGCAACAAGCGTGGCATAAGACCAAGTTTGAAGAAGCGAACAGTGGTTGCTTCACGTGTGACTTGTCCTTTTGCATCTAACGCATCAGACACAGTGTCAAGTGTGACGGATCGAACATTCAGACCATCGAGCGCATACAGCATGTTGCGTAACACAGGAACGCCGCGGTCATCTGTAGAAAACTTCAAGACTTTTTGTTCACGGGCATCAAGAAAATCTAAAGAACCAGCTTGTAGTTTTTCATCTGCCGCACCAAAGGTCACCAGCTTGCCGTTCACAGACAACATGGCGCCGGTGCGTCCGATACGCGCGCCAGGTGCCATTGCTGTCACGTCAGCTACTGCCAACATTTGCGCAGGTAGTCCATACGCACGTGCGCCACTTGGGCCGACCCAAATTGCGACAGGAATTTTTGAGGCTGAAATCGCTGAAAGAACTTCGGTCATTCGATCACGATTAACGACAGCGCCTTGTGTGTTCAGTTGAAAAATAACTGCCTGTGCGCCGTTGTTCTGCGAACGGATAATTGCGTTCTCAATGGAGTCCGCAACGATGCTGTCAATCAGCCCACTCACTTCAACCACGTCGACAGGGGCAAGTTTCACTGAGTTGTCAGCTGCGCTCGCACCGTGGCCAGTCATCAAGCTGAGCGCTGGCCCGGCAATAACAAGTGCCAGTCCGCACATGATGCGTCTTTTTGCGCCTACCCTCAATGGTCTCTCCTTCTTTATGGAACTACACCCTTTTTTCACGGCACAGCGTGTCCTTATTGTCGCTGGTAAAGGCGGCGTTGGGAAATCGACCGTTGCCGCTTCCCTTGCCCAACTCTCGGCCCGAAGTGGATTACGCACCCTTTTGGTCACTTTGGATGAGCCAGCCAGTGGCCTTGAGCCCCATGAACTGCTCGAGCAGATCACCGTTAGTCCGGGGAGAGCACTGGCTGATTACCTTGCTACCAAAGGGTTAGGGCTGATTTCCCGCCAATTAGCGCGCTCAGGAATTATGGAATTGGTGGCCACCACAGCACCTGGCCTCGATGACCTTTTGGTCCTGGGGCGCATCAAGGCATTCGAGCACGAACGGCCAGCTGACGTGATCATCGTGGACGGGCCAGCAGCTGGTCATGCGCTTGATTTAGTGCGGGCACCAGTGCAATTGAAGCGAGCAATCGGGTCAGGACCAATCAGCCAACAGGCCGATGAAGTTCTCGCCATGCTTCGCGACCCCGCTCGATGCAAAGTGATGTTGGTGACAACTGCAGCCATCACGCCCGTCACTGAAACATGTGAAGCAGCTGACGAGCTGATGGAGAAAGCATTTATTGCGCTTGCTCCCGTCGTGGTCAACAAGTGCAATCCCGATGTTCCCCGAGTTGATGAAGCAATTCTTCTTCCGCCGATGCGTGAGGCGTATCAATACTTGTCCTTGCGTGCTGAGGCTCAGTCGGAAGCAATAGGTGTTCTCACCGATTCTCTTGAACAACAGCAACTTCATCTCACACAGCATCACAGTGACGGAACTGCTCTTCTCAATGCAATCGCAGATGATCTTGAACAAGCGATTCGAGACGTGCCATGAGTTCACAACCAGTTATTGATATGTGTATGTCAGCCCGTGTCATCGTGACATGCGGAACAGGCGGTGTTGGAAAAACAAGTGTTGCAGCAGCACTCGGCTTCGAAATTGCTCAACAGGGTAAGCGCGCCATTGTGATCACCATTGACCCAGCCCGTCGGCTTGCCGATGCAATCGGATTAGGCGAAGGAAAAGGAAACGAAATTCAACGAGTTCCGCTCGATACAACTGGTGAATTGTGGGTCACCATGCTTGATGTTCAAGAGACGTTTGATTCGTTAGTACGCGACACTTCACCAACACCAGAGCGTGCAAAAGAAGTAATGGATAATTCCTTTTACCGCAGTTTGTCTCGATCACTATCTGGCACCCGTGACTACATGGCTGCGGAACGGCTCTACGACCTATGCGAAGACGAGCGCTTCGATGTCATCATCGTTGATACTCCTCCATCACGTAATGCCCTCGATTTTCTTGAGTCACCCGAACGACTCGCACGATTCTTAAAACACCCCATTGTCAAATTCTTGGTTGCGCCAAGTCGTGGCGGATTTCGTTTAGTTAATGCCGCGATGCAGCCAGTCTTCAAAGCAATCTCCACAGTTGTCGGCGGTGACACTCTTACGGGCACAGCTGCATTCCTGCGAGCATTCGACGGAATGGAAGAAGAATTCTCACGTCGTGCACTTGTGGTGGCAGACACACTGCGAAGCACATCAAGTTCTTTTGTCATTGTGACGGCTCCATCGCCTGACGCTCTGACAGAGGCGCATCATTTTGTATCTGAACTGTCTCGCCTCGGCATTACGTTGCGCCTCATAGTTGCCAACCGCATGCCGCCGCACTTTGGCACTCTCGCCGCCACTGAAGAACACGCCATGGCACAATCAGGATCAGGCGACCTTGCACGTGTGTACGAACTCATTGCTGGTCTTCATGACGATGCCGACAAGGCTGATTCAGACATTCAGGCCTTCATTCAGAGAACTTCCGTGGCGTTTCCCGCAGTTTCGATTGCATTTGCCACTGAACTAGCAACAGACATTCACGACATGGACTCCATTGGCGCTCTCGCGCAACAACTGGCAGCACCACCCACACAGCAGTAAAGTCATCTTGTGCATATTTTGATCGCAACAGACGCCCAATGGGTCCTTAATGAAATACAAGCAGTATTTGGTTCTTCCTCCACCACTATTCAAGTGGTGACAAACGGTCGTCTTGTTTCACCGGCAGTTGCTGAGCGCACACCAGATATCGCAATCCTTGATATGCAAGTTGGCAGCATGGGCGGCATGGCAATCACTATGGACCTTCGCCTTGATCATTCCAGCGGCGCATTACCAAATGTTCCCATCTTGATGTTGCTTGACCGTGAAGCAGATGTACACATGGCACGTCGCAGTGGCGCTAACGGTTGGATCATCAAGCCACTTGATGCATTACGTCTTCGCAAAGCTGTCAACGCCATCGTTGCAGGCGGTTGCTATGCAGAGGGCGTTCCTGTGCCTGAAGCAATTGTCGAAGAAGTAGTCGCTTCTGTTGATGACGCTGCTGAGCCAGCAGCTGAATTACTTAATCAGTAGTTCAGCAATTTGTACTGCGTTTAACGCAGCACCTTTACGCAAGTTGTCGTTTGACAAGAACAGCGCAAGACCACAATTGTTTGCCACTGTTTCATCTTGACGAACACGACCCACATAGCTGGGGTCTTTCCCTGCTGCTAGCAACGGCGTAGGAATATCAACAAGCGATACTCCTTGCGCATTTGCCAAAATCTCATTTGCGCGCACAGCTGTAATTGGGCGAGAGAATTCAACATTGATCGACATGGAATGTCCGGTAAAAACTGGAACACGCACGCACGTGCCTGACACTAAGAGACCAGGGATTTCCAAAATCTTGCGGCTTTCAAAACGAAGCTTCTTTTCTTCATCAGTTTCGAAAAGACCATCATCAACAAGTGATCCGGCAAATGGCAACACGTTGTACGCGATTGGGCGCGCAAATTTCTTTGGTGCTGGCGAAGCGACTGCGTTGCCATCAAATGTCAGGCCAGCAGCTTTGTCATACATTGCGCGAGATTGTTCATCGAGTTCATCAACACCAGCAAGACCAGCGCCGCTTACTGCCTGATATGTACTCGCGATCATTTTGAGCAACCCTGCTTCATCGTGCAACGGCTTCAACACTGGCATTGCAGCCATAGTTGTGCAGTTCGGGTTCGCAATAATTCCCTTTGGAGTGTGGTGTGCAAGATGTCCGTTTACTTCGCTGACAATGAGTGGCACCTCAGGGTCCATACGAAATGCGCTGGAGTTATCAATAACAACTACTCCGGCAGCAGCAAATCGTGGTGCTAGTTCACGTGACGAAGTTGCACCGGAAGAGAACAATGCGATGTCAAGACCAGATGGATCTGCAGTTGCAGCATCTTCCACAGTGATGTGTCCGCCAGCCCACGGCAATGTGGTGCCTGCTGAACGTGACGAGGCAAAGAACCGCAGTTCAGTGATGGGAAAATTCCGCTCGGCCAAAAGGGTGCGCATAACGCTGCCTACTTGACCTGTTGCTCCTACTACTCCTACACGCATGGGAATTGAGGCTAATGGCTCCGAGCGACGAGCCACCAGTGACTTTTATTGGCGACGTCGAGATCACGTTGCACAACAGCAGTTCCTCTGTATGTCACGGGCTTTTGCGGCTTGCCAGGGTGATGCAAAATGGCCACATCGTCAAGATCGATTCCTGATGCTTCAAGCATGCTGAGGACCCTTTTCGGGTCAAGACGATTGGCCTGCCAGCCAAAGCGAGTTGACCAGCGCCATTGCGACAACCGAGGACCAACGACGGGAATACGCCACAACTGACGCATCACTCCACCGGCTGGAACGAGCAATAAATCAGCAGGAACCCAGGTGCGGTAGTTCAATGCCACGTACCCGCCTGGCTTCACAATGCGGAACGCTTCGCTAGTGAGACCAAGTGCATCACTGGCTTTGCAGTGTTGCAGCGTGATGTACGAAAAAACTGCATCGATAGAAGAGTCATCAACTCCGATGGAACTTCCATCAGCAATATGCACAGTGCGAAGTGAACCAATACGACCAAATCGAGAAACGGTTTCACGGCAACGTTCTAAGAATGCAGCGTCAACATCAGTAGCAACGGTGACAGCAAACTTGCGAGAGAACGCTGACGTCATTCGTCCGATTCCAGAACCAATTTCCAACATGGTGGCACCAGATGCAAATGAATTCCATCCGAGACGATCGAGATAGATATCAACTTCTACATCACCCGTTTGAACAAATTCTTCAAGCGTGAGTGTTGCGCCAGTTTGGTTGTTGAACACCCAACCCGTGTCTCGTACTACTTCGTCAGCATTGCGACGCATCTCTGCACGCGTACCGGCTGCACGCCAAGGAATGAGTTGTCGACGTGCGGTCACCATCTACAGAGTCTTACAGGCGCTCTACTTGCGCTCGGGTAATGGTGCCGAATAGGCAGAACCCGAGTCAAGACCAAAAGCTGTGTGCAGTGATCGAACAGCAGATTCCATATCTTTTCCTGAAATAACCACAGACACGCGAATGGTGCTGGTGGAGATCATATGAATGTTGATGTTGTTGTCTGCAAGAACACGGAACATCTTTGCGGCAACACCAGGACTGGTTTTCATACCAGCACCAACCAAGGACACTTTTGCAATTTCGGAATTATGCGTAACGCCGCTTGCTCCGATTTCTGATGCAACTCGCGACACGATGTCTTCAGCAACTTTCATGTCAGCCTTTGGCACAGTGAAAGAGATGTCTGTGAGGCCATCTTTTGAGGTGTTCTGCACAATCATGTCGACGTTGATGTTCGAACTAGCGAGGCCTTCAAACAGTGCCGCAGAAATGCCGGGCTTGTCTGGCACACCAACAATGGTGACTTTTGATTCGCTGGCATCGTGTACGACTCCAGAAATGATGGGCTCTTCCATTGAGCTGTCTCCTTGTGATTTTTCGTCGCTCACCCATGTGCCGTGTTCCCAGGTGAAACTGGAACGCACATGAATCGGAACGTTGTGATTGCGGGCAAATTCAACTGAGCGCAGAGCAAGAACCTTGCTGCCAACGCCTGCCATTTCAAGCATCTCTTCAAATTGCAAACGACCAAGCTTGCGTGCTTGCGGCACGATGCGTGGGTCTGCAGTAAAGATGCCAGTGACATCGGTGTAGATCTCGCACACATCTGCATTCAATGCAGCGGCTAAGGCAACAGCAGTGGTGTCGCTTCCGCCGCGACCCAACGTGGTGATTTCTTTATCGGTTGAGACTCCTTGGAAACCAGCAACGACCACGACCTTGCCTTCGGCAAGTGCCTCACGGACTCGGTCGCCCTTGATCTCAGAGATTTTGGCCTTCGTGTGCACGGTGTCGGTGATGATGCCGGCCTGGGATCCGGTGAAGCTGACGGCCTCGACGCCGATGCCAGCAAGGGCAATGCAGAGAAGCGACATCGAAATGCGCTCGCCTGTGGTGAGAAGCATGTCCATTTCACGGCCAGGATGGACTTCTGAGACTTGATTTGCAAGAGATAAGAGGTTGTCGGTGGTCTTGCCCATGGCCGAGACCACCACGACGACATCATTGCCGTGGCGCTTCGTAAAGGCCACATGGTCAGCCACGGACTTAATACGGTCCGGATCGGCGACTGATGTGCCTCCATATTTTTGAACTACTAGTCCCACCATTTTTAAGGCTACCCGCACGCCAGTAACCTATGAACTTCATGGGTACAGATAAAAGAGCTCGCCAAAAGGCCAACCGGGATCGCGCCCGCCAAGAGCGCATCCGCAAGCAGAAACTAACCAAGGTCCGCAAACGCGGAATGCTCCTTGGGCTAGGAATTCCCGCAATCATCGCGGTGCTCTTTGGCATCTCGAACTACGTCATGAAAGATTCGCCGACTGATACTGCAGTTGATGCGGTCTTGAGCACCACGCCTCAACCAACTGAAACGGTTCCTGGTCGTCAAATCACTGGCAAGACTCCATGCCCGAAGACCGATGGCACTGAAGCTCGCGCAACTATTTTTGAACAAGCCCCATCGATGTGTATCGACCCAGCAAAGTCATATACAGCCACTTTCAATACATCTGAAGGCGTCATCGAAGTTGCACTTGATACGAAAAAGACCCCGTCAACAGTGAATAACTTCGTCACCTTGTCTCGCTATGGCTATTACGACACGTCATTCATCTTCCGCACAGACGTATCGCTTGACATCATTCAGGGCGGCGGTTCAAACAACACCGATGGTCCTGGATACACAATCAAAGATGAAGGCACTGGCTTCAAGTACGCAGAGGGTGACCTCGTGATGGCTCGTAGTTCAGGCGCCGACTCTGGCGGTGGACAGTTCTTCTTTGTCACTGGTCCGAAGGCATCAGTTCTTGACAGCCAGGGCACCTATGTCACCTTCGGCAAAATCACGAAGGGTCTTGATGTCGCTCAGGCGATCTTGGCTTTGAACTCCGGCGAGGGTGATCTCGGTGGCGCTCCTAGCAAGCCAGTCAAAATCAACACCCTCGTCATCACCGAGAAATAACTTTCCACTCGCAGATTCATAGGCACTCATCATGGTGTGCCGCGAAGACGTTCTCGTAAACATCCCAAATCTCTTGCCCCGGTTGATAATTTCGTATTACGATATAGCCGTGTTCACATTCTCGGCTCAGCTCTCAAACATGGGGCACAAAAAATGGCAATGAAAGTGAAAACTATTTCAGGAAAAAACGGGAAAGTTGTTTTGCCCGATGGTTCGACAATCTCTCATGCGGATCTAGAAAAAGAGGCAGATCAATGGGCCTCTGGCGAAATTCAAGCCAAGACCATTCGGCAATTGGTCGGACGGCCCCGCCTCGGTGAAGACATCGGCAAAGTGATGCCCATCCGCATAGAACCCAGTCTCATCAGTGAAATTGATCGACGCGCCAACCGAGATGGGATCTCACGAAGTGCTCTCGTTCGGATAGCAATCGCTAGATACCTGGCGTCGTAGCCCGCAATTACTCATTTCTGGGGCTCGGTTGTTACCGTGTTTTCCATGTCTGAAACGAATATCTCAAAAGTTGGAATCTGTGGCTCCGGAATTATGGGCTCAGGCCTTGCCGAAGTAGCTGCAAAAGCTGGGTACACCGTCGTCGTACGTTCACGCAGTGCTGCAAGTGCGCAAGCCATGATCACCTCGATTGAGAAGGGACTTGAGAAGCAAGTCTCACGCGAGAAAATTACTGCAGAAGATAAAGCTGCAATTCTTGGTCGCTTGTCTGCAACAGACAAAATTTCAGACCTTGCTGATTGTGATCTTGTTATCGAATCAGTTGTTGAAGATCTTGCAGTGAAAAAGGCATTGTTCATTGAACTCGACAAGGCCGTAAAGCCAAGTGCAATTCTTGCAACAAACACAAGCACATTGCCTGTTGTTGAAATGGCAATGGCAACTGGTCGCCCAGACAAAGTATGTGGAATTCACTTCTTCAACCCAGCAACTGCAATGCCGTTGGTTGAAGTTGTTCGTCCAATCACTGCATCAGACGAAACCATCGCTGCTGCAAATGCTTTCACTGCCAAGTGTGGCAAGAGCGGCGTTCAAGTTAAAGACCGCGCTGGCTTCATTGTGAACGCACTGCTGTTCCCTTACCTCAACAATGCAATCCGCATTTGGGAAACTGGCACAGCATCAATGGAAGACATCGATACAGCAATGAAAGGTGGCTGCAATTTCCCAATGGGTCCATTCGCGCTGCTTGACCTTGTTGGTCTTGATACGTCGTTGTCAATCCTTGAAGCGCTGTACGCAGAATTCGCTGATCCAAACTATGCAGCTGTTCCAACACTTCGCCGCCTCGTTGCTGCAGGAAAATTGGGACGCAAGAGCGGTGAAGGTTTCTACACCTACTAATCAGGTCTGTAGCAACTGATGCAGCCACCTACCGAATGTCGGTGGCAGTTCTTGCCGCATTCTGAATGGCCCGCTGACGACGAAGTTGTCGCCATTGGTGCCGACTTAGAACCAGACACAGTTCTCTATGCGTACGCGCACGGAATGTTTCCGATGTACGTGGATAAGAAAAGCAGAATGCTTGGCTGGTGGTCACCGCTTGAACGAGGCGTAATTCCGCTTGACGGTTTTCGTATCACCCGTTCATTGCGTAGTAGTGCCCAAGATTTTGTGTGCACTGTCAATGTTGCATTTGTTCGCGTGATGCAGGAATGTGCAACTGCACGTACCGATGGCAACTGGATCAACCAAGAATTCATTGATGCGTACACAACCTTGCACCAATTGGGACATGCCCACAGTGTTGAAGTGTGGAACAAAAAGGGCGAACTGGTTGGCGCGCTGTACGGCTTGCGCATCAACAATTTCTTTGCCGGCGAATCAATGTTCCACCGCGAGACCGATGCATCAAAGGTGGCACTGATGCATCTCGTTGACCTCATGAACCTGGACGGCATGCAACTGCTCGACACCCAGTGGAATACGGACCATCTGGCCTCGCTCGGCTGTACTTCCGTGGCTCGAGCCGATTACCTCGCACTTTTGGCCACAGCCATTGAGCCATAGACCCGTTTCGTAGAGAATTGGCGAATACATCGCCATACTTGAGGCGTGACTGACGCCAATACTCCCCGTCGCGACGACCCATGGTTGATGCGAACCTATTCCGGCCATTCCACTGCTGCGGCATCGAATGAGTTGTACCGCACCAACTTGGCCAAAGGTCAAACAGGGTTGTCCATCGCTTTCGACCTTCCCACACAAACCGGGTACGACCCAGACCATGTTCTTGCAAACGGTGAAGTCGGAAAAGTAGGTGTGCCCGTTGCACACCTTGGGCACATGCGCACACTTCTGAATTCCATTCCACCAGCAAAGATGAACACGTCGATGACCATCAATGCACCAGCTGCATGGATGCTTGCGTTGTACGTTGCCAACGCGCGCGAACAAGGTGTGAAAGACACTGAGCTTCGCGGTACAACACAGAACGACATCGTGAAGGAATACTTGTCACGCGGCACCTACATATTTCCGCCTGCACCTTCAAAGCGATTGATTGTCGACATGGTTGCGTGGTGCGCACATAATGCACCGAAGTGGAACCCGATGAATGTCTGCTCGTACCACTTGCAAGAGGTGGGCGCTACGCCAGTGCAAGAAATTGCATACTCACTTGCAAACGCAATTGACATTCTTGATGCAGTACGTGCAAGTGGCCAAGTTGATGAGGCTCAGTTCGATCAAGTATTCGGTTCCATCTCTTTCTTCGTAAACGCAGGAATTCGTTTTGTGGAAGAAGTGTGCAAGATGCGCGCCTTCACCGAACTGTGGGATCGCATTGGTCGTGAGCGCTACGGAGTCAAAGATGCCAAAGCGCGTCGTTTCCGTTATGGCGTACAAGTGAACTCACTGGGTCTCACTGAAGCTCAGCCTGAAAACAATGTGCAACGAATCGTGCTGGAAATGCTGGCTGTAACGCTGTCAAAGAATGCACGTGCACGCAGTGTGCAGCTGCCGGCATGGAACGAAGCACTCGGTTTGCCTCGTCCGTGGGATCAGCAGTGGTCACTTCGTATGCAGCAAGTTCTTGCATTTGAATCTGATCTTCTTGAATACGACGACATTTTCGACGGCTCAACAGTTATCGAAGGGCGCACAAAAGAATTGTGTGACGAAGCATGGGAAGAATTGCAAGATGTTCTGTCACTCGGCGGCGCATTCAACGCAGTCGACGAGCTCAAGGGTCGCCTAGTTCGTTCAATGGCTGCTCGTACGCGTCGAATTGAAAATGGCGAACAAACTGTTGTTGGTGTGAACTCATATGTTGAGTCTGCTGAAAGTCCACTAGGCGGAACAGACAACATCATGGTTGTTGACCCAGCCGTGGAAGCCGAAATGATCGCCGATGTAGATGCATGGCGTACCTCGCGTGACAATGCGCGTGTTGAGGCTGCACTTGCACACCTACGTGCTGCTGCTGAAACTGATGAGAACATCATGGAAGCATCAATTGAGTTGGCTATTGCTGGTGGCACCACTGGCGAGTGGTCGCAAGTGTTGCGCGATGTCTTCGGTGAATTCCGTGCACCTACTGGTGTTGCCGCAGCCGTTGGTCGTCGCACTAATGCTCTTGCCGCAGTTGCCGATTATGTACGCACTATTCCTGGTGGCCCACCACGTTTCCTTGTTGCAAAGCCAGGGCTCGACGGTCACTCAAGTGGCGCAGAACAAATCGCAGTCGCCGCCCGCGACGCAGGCATGGAAGTTGTGTACAGCGGTATTCGCCTTACGCCTGCCCAGATTGCCGCAAGCGCCCGTGACGAAGACCCCGACGTCGTGGGCCTTTCCATCTTGTCTGGCTCTCACATGAAGCTGGTGCCTGATGTTGTTGCTCGCTTGCGTGCTGAAGGCTGTGACGCACCGGTCATTGTCGGCGGAATCATTCCTGAAGAAGATCGGGCATGGCTCACTAGCCATGGGGTCGCTGCGGTGTACACACCAAAAGACTTCGACATTGCACGAATCATGCAAGAAGTGGCCGAACTGGCCGCAGCTCATCGCAATTAATTAGCCAAATAGGGAATCTCAGCGCAGAAGCGTTGGTTGACTATGGCTATGAGCATTTACGCAACATCTATCTCCACCCTCGACGGCCAGCCCAATGCATTGGCAAACGCTGCCGGCAAAGTCACATTGGTTGTCAACGTGGCAAGCAAGTGCGGACTCACCCCGCAATACGAACAGCTCGAAGCGCTTCAGAAGCAGTACGCAGCAAAGGGCTTCACAGTTGTTGGCGTTCCGTGCAACCAGTTCATGGGACAAGAGCCTGGAACATCAGAAGAAATTCAAACGTTCTGCAGCACCACATACGGAGTTACTTTCCCACTGACAGAAAAAATTGATGTCAATGGCGATGCACGTCACGCGCTGTACTCAGCACTCACACCAGTTGCAGATGCTGAAGGTGTAGATGGCGACATCCGTTGGAACTTCGAAAAGTTTCTTGTGAACCGTGACGGTGCAGTTGTTGCACGCTTTCACCCAAAGACAGCACCTGATGCGCCCGAAGTAATTTCGGCCATCGAATCAGCGCTGTAGCAATTACGCCTTTTCGGCGGCAACAAACGAGTTAAGGGCGGGACCGCTCTCAACACTTGTAATCAACGC
>CAIYTS010000235.1 GCA_903929185.1 uncultured Acidimicrobiaceae bacterium | reverse complement strand
TTTGCAAACATTCCTCGCCGTATCGATGGCACTGGTGCAACTGTTGCAGCCATCGTTGAACAGATACTTGCACTCATCGATGATGCAGTGGAACCTCTTAGCAACCAACATGCACAAGAAGTTGTCGACACCGAAAAGACTCTTGCGCTCATGGGCGTAAAACGTGGTGGTAAGAAAATGTTGGAAGATCGTCACAAACGCGAGATTCGTCGTTACCGCACTGACGAGCTTCGTTCAGGCCTCACCGCTATCGCCAGTATCTATCGCGATGAGCTTGCGCGTAATCCAAACATTCATCGCCCCGAGGCGTACATCACTGCAATCAACAGACTGCACGAAGGCATGCGCCGTTTGTCGTTGAATGTCAACGAAGCTATTTTGTTGCGTGACCTCATCTGGTCACTTCCTTCTCCATCCGCTGACGCTGCGTTGCAGTTCGTCCTTTCCGAAAACGCAGAATGAACCCAAACCGCCTTGCCAAAGTTCTTGCCATATTTCTTGGCTTCGCCGGAATCATTCATTTCGCAAACCCTTCGTTCTTCAACGACATCGTCCCGCCATGGCTTCCGCCAAGTCGCGCATTTTGGACCTATATAAGTGGTGTGGCTGAACTTGCGATCGCCATCGCCCTGATTCGTCCATCCACTCGAAGAATCGGTGCAATTGCGGCAGTGTGGCTTTTCATCGCGGTCTACCCAGCCAATCTCTATATGGTCTGGGACTGGCGCAATGAAGTTGCGTCACAACAGTTCATCTCATGGGCGCGTCTGCCATTTCAGTTTGTTTTCATTTGGATTGCATTACGCGCCTCACGGGTGGAGAATAATCACCCAATTGCCCCCGGCGATATTGCCTAATTTTCTTAGGTTAGGCATCCGTAACCATTGGAGATTATTTATGTGAATTCTGAGCCCAGAGTCTTCCCTCACCAATAGTGAGTGGGTAGATTTCACATATGAACAAAAAGACCCGTTCCCTTGTCGTCCTCTTCGCACTTGCGGCGGGATCTCTCGTCACACTCGCAACATCACCGGCCAGCCCTGTGCGCGCCGCTGACCCTGATACTGCTGCGTTGTACCAACTCACAGCAACAGAGTCAGAATCAACTCCAATCGGTTGCACAGGTTGCTCGCCGCAGAAAACCAACATTCCAACCTTCGCTGCACAAGACACCATCGGGACATCGGTTGCATCTGCTTCCAAGATTGACACGTTTAATACTTCGGCTTGGGACCAAGCAAGCAACACTCCAAAAACTTTTGCTGGTGGTTGCGCAATTGTTTCAAATGGCCTCAAGTGCTGGGGTGACAACAGTTATGGACAGCTTGGAAACGAATCCACTACGACATCTCTAACAACACCAGTTGTTGCCACAGAGAATACTTTCGCACTTACTAACGTCACTGATGTATCGACCAACGGCCTTACAACTTGCGCCGTTGTCGGAGGTGCCCTCAAATGTGTTGGTTCAGGTAACTGGGAAGGTAACTATTCAAAACGTTTCAATAACTACACGAACATTAATACCTACACCAATGGTCAATGGGGTAACAATTCCAATTCAAACTCGAGCACATTAGAGATCTACAACTCTTCAGACGCTTTGATCTATTCAAAGACTGACTCGAACTGGATACCTGACACTTTGATCAGTAAATCTTGGACAACTTTGACTTCTCTAGGAACCAACGTCAAAAAGGTACAAGTAGGACCATCGAACAATGGGTCCACACCAACCATATGCGTGCTTCTCACAACTGGACTTGCAAAGTGCGCCGTCGTCACTGCTGGGGTACAGACTGATCTTGATACTTCAAGAACGACGACATATGACTGCAACCCTGTCGTCACTGGCGGAGTCGCCGTCTACGACGGTGTTTATGAGAGCACTCAGGATTGTCGCTCGGTAGACAACACGAAGTTGTACTACAAGTCGAAGGACTCAGGTTCTAACAACAATAAGAAAACTCCTTCAGCAACATGGACGTGGGCCGATGCTGGCGTAACGGATGCTGTAGATATGGCGATGCCGTCTGACTCGTGGGGTGCCTCATCAATCTGTTTCGCTGGACTTACAACTATCTGTCGAACATTCTCTGCAGGTGTATTTGGTACCGCGACAACGGTAGAGAATGGGGAGAAATCTCAAGCTGTTTACATCGTGTCTGGCTTTGGTAACCCAGGCCTATGTGTTTATTCAAATGACACAATTTCCTGTGGGGCAGGCACAAATACAAATGGAACGTTAGTAATGGCCAAGAAAGTCACTGCTGTAGCCGTAATGGCCAAGCCATTAAATATTTTCTATGGAAGCTCCTCAAGCATGCAAAAGCTATATTTCTTGCTTCCAAACGGCATTCTTGCAGCTGAGTCATGGATCTTCAGTTGCACGCAATGTGGTGGATCATCTTCTACAAATGTCGTTACGCCAGTTACTGCTTTTGCAGCGTCGACAGCAACTAGCTACACCTACGCCAAAGCGGTGAACGGTTCTACCGACACTGCTGATTACATTCCGCTGACAGTCTCAACTGGTACACGTAAAATGCGTTCTTTGGTCGGATTGACTGTGAAGACAGAAGCTGGCGAAGTGTTGAAGGGAGTCTCGGTTCGCTGGACCGCACCTGACGCACCTGGAACTCTAAGTAGCAGTTCAAGTAGCACTCTGGCAACTGACGACACAGGTTTTGCTCGCACAACTGTTTCTTCCGGTCCAGTGACATTCACGTTGTCAGTACCAACAGTGACTGTATGTCCACCAACCTGTACTAACGGCCAACAGCCAACTGCGACAACAACAACTGTTGCAGGTGGAACAACAACACCAGCAGCAATACCAGGAAGTCTTGCTTCTGGTGCCACCCTTCAGGCGGCATCAATCACTGCAATTGTTGGTGATACCGGAGACGTAACCATTACGGTTCCGAATGCTCCTGCAATCGTGCAGAGGAAAATAACGGTCACCATGCCAGATAGCACCGTGGTTCCGAACGCAACAGTGCAACTGAAGAACAACTACCTCACGTACGCATATCAGAACTCAGGAACAAGTACATCTACTTGGTCCTCTCGACCAAAAGATACAAAGGGCTACTTGGGTCAGATGAACTGTGCATATTGCTTCGTTGCACCGCCAAAATACGCAACAGGTGCTGACGGCTCAGTAACTTTCCCGTCCTTTAATCCCGCCTCAAGTTCATCGGCGTATGACGCAGATGTTGTATACGACGACGGAGATCTCAGCCAAACAGTCAAGAAAAGTTTCGCGGCTGTTACTGACACAGTTCAGATGCCATTTATGGCAAGCATCAAAATTGCTTTGCCGGCTGGCAGCACAGATGCAAACAATGTAAAGCCTGACGCCAACGGCGCCGTCACACTGACCTCAACATTGAAGGACGGGGATGGCAACCCCATCAACAAACTGACTGAATCAGTTGAGGAAGTAAAGACAGGAACCAGTTGTGATACCGGTGGTCTGGTTGCATCAACTGCAAAAGTGACAGACATTTGTGCAAATGGCGGCGTTACTGCTTCATCAGTAGATCTCGTCAGCAAGGCCTCAATTGTTCGCGCAATGAGCGTGCGAGCAAATGCGGGTTGTTCTGCCATTATGACAACTACTTCTTCCTCAAACGGACAAGCCACGTTGGTGCTGTGTCCATCTGCGTCTACGAAGTACCGCGTACGTGGAACCGGAGCTGTTGGTTCGCAGACAATTTGCGTTCAGGTCAACAATCTTCCTTGTACCGTTTCGGCAACATCGGTGAACACGAATACACCAACGAATACACCAACGAATACACCGACCTACAACAACACCAATACGTACACACCAACTGTTGTCTCAAAAGTTGCGGTCATGAAGAAGGGCAAAGTCACTTCTTTCACCACAATTAACAAGACAGCCAAGGTCAGTATTCCGAAGGGTGCCAAAGTGGTTCTTGTAGTTGCAGTGACAACAAAGAAGTTCTGCTCAGTATCTGGAACGTCTGTGAAGGCACTTCTTCCTGGCTCATGCACCATCAGTGTCAAGGTGACACCGAAGGCAACTGCCAAGGTGAAGAAGCCAAAGACCACAACTACGAAGATCAAGATCTCCGTTACTAAATAGTTAATCCTTTTCAAAAGGGGCCGGGTAGTTCGCTACCCGGCCCCTTTTGTATTTATGCCCAACTAGACGGTGACTTCACAGAATTACTAGTTCTCCCTAAGATGATTGAATACGTTTTTAGTCACGGGGACCACAATGAAATTTCATGCACAACTGCGCGCTGCGCTAGTTATCGCCATCGTCGGAACTCTGACTCTTGCGGCATGCGGTGGGAGCACTTCATCAAGTGGCACCAGTCGGAAACGAAACGCATCACTTGCAGATGTCAATCTGCGCGTTGATGATGCCATCGAGCAGATGGCCCCAGGAGCCTTCAACAATGTCGTCTTAACCCACGCCGGCGAAGTGATTAGTTGGGGACGATTTGGTGACGCACCCACGGACACCGCTCGCCTGATTGCCAGTTCAAGTGAGAATGCAGTTGCAATCACTCTCGATAACAAATACAAGATCTGGGGATCCAAGACAGAAATTTTGGATGCCGGTGCTCCCGGTATCGACTTTTCCAATGTGACGCAAGTTGGCATCACGGACTGGTATGGCTTGGCTCTTACTAAGGACGGAAAATTACAAGATTGGGGCGATAACAAATTTACCGGTCCCATACCTGCGGAATTGTCATCACTCACAATCAAAAAATTTGACGTGAGTATGTTTGGAGTTCTCGCAATCGACAGTGACAACAAGTTACATGCGTGGAACGGTACTGAAATGAATTTTCCTTCCAGCTGGAACGGCATGTCAGTCAAATCGATTGCTTCAGGTGGTGGATGGTTTGTAGTAGTTGACATGAATGGAAAATTGCATCGATGGAACATCTACGGTGCGGACGACAAAATCACTGCAGAGATTCTTGCTGGCACATACTCGCAGGTCAGTGCCGCAAAGAATGGAGGATTCTGGATTGCAGTAGACACCACGGGAAAGATGGTGATCTGGGGTTGGGTGTTGTCAACTGGACTAGATATATCAATTCCTGAATGGATCAACAATGACCCATCTAATGGTGACGAAATAGTCTCTGTGTCAATTGGATATGACAGTGTTTTTGTGCAGCATTCATGGGGTCTTGAATCGTGGTCATATGGAAGAGATACCAACTATGAACTCCCGTATAGCCTCAACAGGCACTCGTATTTAAACCCCATTGCTGCTGGTGGTTCCCACACCTACGTCATCAATGACGCCTATGGCATCGAGCAAATCGATGATTCACAATCCTCGACAATATTGCCGGAAGGAAACGACTTCATTGCAATTGCTGCTGGACTTAACCATGGATTGGCAATGCACCGCAATGGGACTCTCGCAGGCTGGAGCGATTCTCAGTACGACGGTACTGATTTTGATGCAAGAACTGCGGCACGGATTCCTTCAGGACTGAAAGACGTTACAAATATTGCTGCTGGCTTCAACTGGTCATTAGCAGTATCAAATAGAACTAATCTTCACGAATGGGGAACGATTTATTCTCCATCTCAAACCACAACGAATTTCCCAGAGGGTCAATACGACTTCATACAGTTGAAGGCAACGTACAACCATGCAGTGGCATTGGTAACTGACTTGCAAGAAAATACTATGAAGGTAGTTGCATGGGGTGATAATTCAGCCAAGCAAACTGAAGTTCCCGCAAGTGTTGTAACTGCGGCGGCTGCAAAAGAAATTACTGACGTGGCAGCTGGATACAACTGTTCCGCAGCACTGCACACAAACGGCACCATCACTGTGTGGGGAACATGCAGTGGTTACAAATCCCTGCTCAATGCTCCGGCTGTCCAGGGTGCTTGGCGCATTGAACTTGGTACCGATTTTGGTATTGCGGTCGGCGGAGATACCAAAACAATCACAACGTGGGGCGAGAACACATCCGACTACGCGACAGTTCCTGATGAAGCTGCCAACACAAGTTATGTGGCAGTGGGACGATTCCACATCGTGACGGCCGATTGGAATGGAAATGTTGTTGCCTGGGGTAGTAATTCACAGAACCAAACGAATATTCCAAGTTCTCTTAAATTCATCAATCTTGAAATCGGTTATGGCGGCCAACCAATGTCTGATGAAGAATGGCAGCAAGAACTTGATCGCGCGGCCGCCGAGGCAAATGCGCAATCAGGAGGAATTGTTGGAGGCGACTCAGCCTCAATGACTATCCCATCAACCACCGCACCAGCAGGTGGGATTGTCGGATCGCCTGCATCCTCAATCACATTGAAAGATGGCACTGAAGTAACTGTTCCTGCGCCTCCTGAGGCTCCACCTGCGCCAGAACCTGTTAGCGCGAAATCGACTGTACAAGTTGTTGTCGCCCCCGATCCATCAGTGGTACGTGTTGGAGCAGTGGTGTCAACTGGCACCGCAGCCAAAATAATGGGCGTAAAGAAAGCCACGAACATTCGATTTGGAAAGGTCGACGCTGGCAGTAGTAAAAATTGCGTCAAGGTGGCGTCAGGAATCAAGGCCAAGAAGTCCGGATCGTGTGTAGTGAACGTGACATACACCTACAAGAAGAAAACCATTGGCGCAAAAATTAATATCGTCGTTACTCCATAAGATTCCCAATGCGTCTCAAACGTCTCTCAGTTGTTTTCATCGCGGCCGTCACAGTCCTCTCTTCGTGCGGAGGCGCAAAAGACTCGTCTAGTCGTCAACGCAACGCAGTGCTCGACTCCAGTAGTTCCAGTGTCCCATTAGTTACCGAGAGCACCACAACCTCGTTGGTCGACAGCAGTTCGACTATGCCTAATAGTTCCTCGTCCATTGTCAGCGGCTCCACCACTACCGAGGTTGGCTTTCGAAAAGCGTGGATCGCATTTCGCTGGATGAGCACCGACACGGGTGCGAAAGAAGATACGTTGTCACTGAGTTACGCAAAACCTGACGGCACAAATGTTGCCGGCAAAGTCGAGGTGCGCATAGCGGGCACAACCGAGATCATCACTTCATTTGATGCTGGTGCCGACACTGTATCTAAGGAGATCGTTATCCCCGATTTCACGAAAGCCACAAAATTTGAATTTGCATTCGTAGCTAGTGGTAGCGGGCTTTCAAGTAGCACGCTCACCAATGTTCAACCGCAGTGTTCGGAAGGAACTTTTAGCACAACGGGCCTCGGTCCATGCACTGATGCACCTGCTGGAAGTTATATAGAAGTGCCTGGTGCAACGTCTGCAACGAAATGCACGAAGGGTTCGTACCAGCCACAACCTGGACAAATGCGTTGCGTACTAGCGGAGCCTGGATACTTCGTACCAAAAGATGGAGGTATCACTTCCATTGCTTGCAAGCCTTGGTTCTACCAACCGGAGAGTGGACAAAGTGCGTGTCTCGAAGGAACTCCTGGTCATTTCGTACCTGAACTGGGAGCGACTTCACAGATTTCATGCAAAGCAGGAGCATTTGCGGTCACAGCTAATACAGCATGTGTTCCCGCTGCACCAGGTTCTTTCGTCGCAGGTATCGCTGCACAGAAGCAAGTGAAGTGCCCCAAGGGGACATTCCAAGAAATGCGCGGCCAGACATTGTGTGATCCTGCACGCGCCGGACACTTCGTTGATGCAGAAGGCGCCATTGCTGATGATGAGTGCCAACCAGGCACATACCAGCCTGAGAGTGGCCAACAAGACTGCATCAGTGCCGACGAAGGATCGTTTGTAGATAAGGCCGGTGCTTTCAGTCAGAAAGTATGTGCTCCAGGAACATTTGTCGATTCAGCAAAAGCGAAATCGTGCACCAAAGCACGAGCAGGGTTCTTTGTGGCAGAACCTGGTGCTATTACAGAAATTGCGTGCCCCCCTGGAAAGTATCAACCAGGCACAGGCAAGTCTTCATGTAACACTTCAGAAGCCGGTCATTTTGTACCCAATGAAAGAGGCATCGCAAAGACTGAACAAATCTCCTGTGAACCTGGGTCGTACCAACCAAAGACTGGCCAGAGTTTTTGCCTGCAAGCCGACGAAGGTTTTTACGTCAATGAATCAGGCGCTGATACTCAGTCAGAATGTCCATCGGGTACATACAGTCCGACTACCGGAACACTTTCGTGCCTCAATGCTTTGGCAGGATTTTTTGTTGGTAACGATGATGCAACGAAAGCCATCGAATGCCAAGCAGGTACTTACCAACCGAAGGCAAAACAGACGTCATGCATTACAGCCACTGTCGGACATTATGTTCCCGACAACAAAGGCACTGCGTTGCTAGCTTGCGATCCCGGCACGTATCAACCAAAAACTGGAAAAACATTTTGTTTGCAAGCTGCTCCTGGAACTTTCGTAGAGAAAGCTGGTGCAACGTCAGTTGTTGAGTGTTCACCCGGTACTTATGCTCCCTCATTTGGTGCGAGCGAATGCATCGACGCTCCAGCTGGACGATATGTGGCGACCGCTCGAGCTATTTCGGCTGAGCAGTGTGAAGATGGAACGTTCCAGGACGCGCCTGGGCAGACATCATGTAAGCCGGCTCAAGTCGGTTATTACGTCGGCGAGGCTGGTGCTACATCGCAAACGAAGTGCCCAAGCAAGAAAACTACGTCGTCGGCCGGACAAACAGAATGTATTGCGGTTGCCAAACCCACGTCAGTTTCCACCACCGTGGCACCCGATGCAGAAGGCACCACTGTTGCTCCGAATGTAGTGACATCAACAACTTCTCGTTCTTCAAGCGATTCTTCAAGCAATTCGTCAACCACACCAGACTCACCTGAAACAAAGTCGCTCAAGACTCCAGCAATTCCTTCATTGGCTGCACGACTCAAAGTCACTACAAGGTTCGCCATTGACGCGAAGGGCGGAAAGACTACAGATGGTCTTGCAATCAAGGTGACTACAAAGTCGAAGGTGTGCAAAGTGTCAAAGACTGCTGCAGGATTCTCTGTGAAAGGGACATCGGTCGGATCATGTCTTCTGGCCATCACAATCACTGGGAACACAAGCTTTAACTCACTTTCGCTCACCGCCACGGTCAAGATCACCAAGTAATTCCCTATCCCCCGACGGCACTGCGCCTCTCGGGGGATAAAATAAAACTCCTGCCCAGGTAGCTCAGTCGGTAGAGCAACGCACTCGTAATGCGTAGGTCAGGGGTTCGATTCCCCTCTTGGGCTCCAGTTACTTCTCTGAAACTATTTTGTTCAACCATGTTCTCAGATGAACATGACTCT
This sequence comes from uncultured Acidimicrobiaceae bacterium, assembly GCA_903929185.1. Classification (GTDB taxonomy): domain Bacteria; phylum Actinomycetota; class Acidimicrobiia; order Acidimicrobiales; family Ilumatobacteraceae; genus UBA2093. The sequence goes on along the minus strand of CAIYTS010000235.1, from coordinate 6,440 downwards.
GTAGACGTATGAAATTGATGTGAGAAAATTCCGACGAAGTCATGGCATTGATGTATCGACTTCGATATTCACTGTGTTGAGTCCATGCCCACCGAATTACTGACTTTTGAGGATCCCACGAGAGCAGATTTCTCAGAGTCTCTCTATTTCCATTCCAGAGTTCTTGCCGAAAGAAGAATCTCCGCATACTTCGAAAGATGATTTGTCTCATCAACACACTGCGAGGAAAGTCCAACCACACGACCGTGTCGGCTTGTTCCCACACGGGACCCTCGACAACAACTGCTCGATAATTACCATCAATGACCCAGCCTGCTTGGGCGGTGATGTCGACAAGCAGGCTGTGAAATTTCTCCGATGCAATAGGTTCCCAATGTTCTAGGTGATGTATCGCATCAAGTTCAATATATGGAACGCCAAGTATCTGGGCAATCTTTTTTGCACAGGTTGACTTACCAGAACCTGAATTACCTACTACTGAAATGCGAAGCATCTGAATACTTTTGCACAATCACACTGACATGAAGTGATACCCGTCACAACAACGTAAGGGTTCATCCAATTCTTAGTAAAGCCAACTCCAAGATAAAGAAACTCGCAGACAGCATCTGTCTGGCGTGCCTACTCTGCACTCATGAGTTACACACAAACCTTTTCACCCCAGACAAATCTCTACAAAGCGGTTGATCAGAACCCTCTTCGTCGTGGCGCAACTGTTGTTGGTCTTCTCTCTATCGCACTAATCCACGTTCTTGATCTCCCCGGCAAGTGGGCAGAGACTCGTTACCTCGGTATTGGATACGTGCTTGTTATCGCAGCATCTTTAGTTCTTGCAGAAATCAACTCAACAAGAAATGACAAACGTGCCATGTACGCAAGCGCTGCTCTCGCCGTTGCAGTTCTCGCCGGATTCATCATCAATCGCACCATTGGTATGCCAGGTGCAACAGAAGATATTGGCAACTGGAGTGAGCCTTTAGGAATGGCTTCACTCTTTGTCGAAGCAATCACCGTATGGGTTACAGTTCGAGGCGCCATAGAAATGCACCGCCGCAAGTAGCCGACTAGGCTTTAACTCATCATGTTGAAGCGTTTAGTACCAATTGCCCTGTTGATTTTGACTGCATGTGGCGGTTCATCAGCATCGACTAATTCGACTACTGCCAGTGTCGTAGCTAGTTCAACAACACTTTCAGCGCCCACAACTACCGTTGCAGAACTATTCAACCCAGCTTCCGGTGAAAAGGCTGTGGACTGCGATAACAAGGCAGTTGGCGCAAGTTACGGCGAAAAAGTGAAGCTCGAGTTCTGTACCGCCACCTGGGCCATGGGTGACACAGACCAAGACACATGGAACTGCCCGAAAGAAGGCTGCGCACAGACTCGCCTCTATCACTTAGTTGGCGACAAGTGGACCTCTCCTGCAATCTGCAAACGCGATAAACCGCTTACTCGATTTGCTCTGAGTTGTTACGTGCCAAATGCTGGACCAGCCACATTGGCCGAGATTCCACCAAAAGATGTCGCGTGCATTATTTGGCAAACCAATAAGTCGCTGACATACGTAGAAGAAACCGGATGCACTCCAAGTAAAGCCGACATCAATGTTTCACTCTCTGCTGAATGCACCGGCTACTTCGCTGCCGTTTCTTTGCCTCTTGAAAAGTGCGATACAGGTGGCGCAGTCACTGTGATGCAGAAACAACTTCGAGCTGCTGGTTATTCAGTCAGTGTCGATGGTTACTTCGGACCTGCACTTGCAAAAGCCGTGTTTGCTTTTCAGGGCAAAAAGGGTCTTCAGCAATTAGGCATTATTGATTCCGCTACGTGGGATGCCTTATCGCCAAAAGCATTCCCAGGCTGACCCATGTCGCCTGCTGTGGAACTTGCGCATCAGAACGCGGTTGATCGCGGTCAAGATTTCTATACGGACCCCGAGAATGGGTTGATGGTCATGACCGCGTTGTATTTGTCAAAACGAGGCAGTTGTTGTGCAAATATTTGCCGCCATTGTCCGTTTGGTCACGACGGCAAAGACCATAGTGCCAGAATATAGAGATGCCCTCCCCCGCTATTAAGCGTGAAGTCACTGGTATCAGCGCCACAGTTGTAATCACGGTTGCATCTGTATTCATGATGTACGCCCGCAATCGGGACTTCTTTTATCGTGACGATGTTGAACATCAACACATGGGCGTCTTCACGGCTTTGCACCACAACGGCTACGGCATCAATGCACTCGGTGGATTCCATAAGTCTTGGTTCTTGTCCCTCATCACAGGTGAAGTGCAATTCGGAGTCTTCAATCCTTTCAGCCGTATTCGCGACCTGATTGCAGCATCCGGAGACAACCTGGCTCGCAGCGCAATGTTGATTGCGTTGATGTATTTAGTGATTGCTGCAATTGGTGCATACGTAGCAGCACGTGCACTTGCCATATCTCCCTCAATGTCTGTTGCGGCATCATTGTTCTGCACGTTCAACGTGCACCTTCTCTACTGGGATGCAAGTAGCTGGACACCAGCGTTAATTGGCTTTTCATGGTTTGCATGGTTTGTTGCTGCCATTTGGTGGACCAGACGGTCAATTCGATTCGCGCCATTCATTCCCATCGCGGGTTACCTATTAGTTAGTGCTGGCTGGCCGCACGCCATGATCGCTGGCGGAGTTGTTGCATTGGTAGTTGGTCTCGAACAATTGATCTCACGCGCATGGCGTACCCGTGAAGCACTGATCTACACAGCAGCGTGTGTCACTACTGCATTGGTGTCCTCTCCCGTGTGGGTATCTGCACAAGTGTTTGCAGATTGGGCAGCACGTGCGCCTCATGGCCTATTCAATGACGGATTCTTAACGCATCAACTTGATGCACTGATGTTGTCGTTCTCCCCATTCGTGCAGCCATACGTTGATGGTTTTGCCGGACAAGGGTTCATGTTCGAACCCATCACATACATCACGTGGATCTTGCCATTAGCGGTTTACTGGGTGGTTACTTCTCACACTGTTCGTCGCATCGTTCGCGTCGATGCAGTTGTTGCTGGAATTGTCAGTGTTGGCATGCTCGGACCAAGCATTCTTGGCCCCACTCGTTGGCCATTTCGCTTCCAACCATTTGCCGCATTCCTTGTAGTGATGGTGGCCATGCGTGCCCTGCAAGCTGCACCAACTACCGGTTCTACTCGCATACGTTTTGAACAATCATGGCGATGGATTGCTCCGGTGGTGTGGTTGGCGCTTACTGCATTGCGGCCGCGACTCATTCCAATGTTGCTCACTGCACTTTTGTTCATTGCAATTCCCATCGCACACCGCATATTCATTACCTATGGTCAGCGTGTTTTTGCACCGCTATTGGTGGTGTCAATCATCGCCACCACTGGATGGTTGATGTTTGCCAGTCCATCACCGGCACTGCCGGGTGATCGCAATGCTCCGGCATCACGTGCAGCAATTGCCAAACAGTATTCAGTTCTTTCTGGTCATCGTGTCTTTGTTCTGCAGTCAGACTTGGCTGGTGCAATGACAATTGAACGCAAACGCGGCCGCTTCCGTTTAGTCCCGAATGCCCCAGGTGCCGTTACCGCAACAGAAATGGCAGACGGGAACGTTATTCAGGCAGCAAATATTGACGCTGAATTTGTCACGGGTTATTCCGCCATGCCTCACGAAGGACTAGAAAATCTCCTGCAAACTCGGGTGTTTGGTTGGTCATCTGAAGGCACCGCCACTGCATTGTTCATCGTTGAACCCACCACTGGCAAGACGTGGACCGAATTGATGGGCATCACCGCAATCATGGTGCAACGTGGACAGCAACAACAATGGTTCGATGCTGCAGTGCACACCGGTTGGACCATGTCGTATGAACAACCAGCGTGGGTTCTCTACACAAACACTGCTGCAACCACGCGCAACATTGTCTCGTATCACGATGCCGGAGTTGCTGTCACGGAAACCGCAGGCCGCGCATCAATCACATCTTCGACTGGTGGAAAAGCATTGCTATCGCGCCCCATCACGCCGGGCATGAGCATCACTGTCGGCGGGAAGACTGTTGCATTCAGTGGACTAGCCGGGGCCATGCCAATGATCACTGTTCCTTCTGGAGTCACAGGTGACATTGCAGTGCATTTCAGTTTGCCGCATGGCAGTTTTATTCTTGTAACAGTTATCGCAGGTCTGCTGATACTGATCGCATTATGTGTTTTGGCAATCCGCCAACGCACATCACTGTCTTAAGTCAGCGCTAACCGTTCAAATTGTTCTGATGGTGCATTCACCTGATGCAATGCAACTCGAAGTAACTCCTCAGCATCCTTAGCAATGCTGTCGTCAATACGGTTCACAGTTTCATCAGGGTCTTCACCGCGGTGGAACATCATCGTTTCGTATTGTTTTGCGTATCCCCAGAACGGCAACATGTCACCTTCACGGAATGGCTGACGAATAACAGGAACCGTGCTGCCTGGCATGTAATCAAGAACAGCGCGCGAATCGGGCATTGGCATTTTGAAATCAGGCATCGAACCAATGGGCATTGTGCTCCACCTGTTTGACCACATTGTTTGTGGCATGTTGATGCCCTGTGGTCCGCGTGTGTATCGCCATTCGTTTGTTACCAATTGCACTTCACGGCCCCACACGCCAGTGAGTAACCAATCACGCACCTGTGTTGACGAGCCATTTAGTAACGGAACCAACGATGAACCATGTGCTGTGTGTTTGATCGGCGCATCAAAAATATCTGCGAGCGTTGCGTGAATATCTGTTGATGTAGTGAGCGCATCATTCGTCGCGGGAGCAACACCTGGCCATGCAATCAACATCGGAATATGTCCAAGCGGTTTATACACCGGAATACCAGGCTTGCCCCACACATCACGGTCATATACGTCTTTGTCGCCTAAGTAATGACCATGATCGGTGCACAACACCACAACAGTGTCTTCCCATGCATTTGTTGCATCAAGAGAATCAAGCACTTTGCCCAACCAGTGGTCAATCATTGACAATTTGCCGCCATATTGCGCACGCACTTGTACTGCGTCGCGTTCAGTCAGAACACCCTCTTTTATTGCGTCAATTGCATATGGTGGCCATACCAAATGGTCGCCTTCCCATGTGTCGTCATACCTATCAGCCCAACGAGCTGGAGTATCAAACGGTTCGTGTGGGTCGAATTCATCAACGAAGAGAAAGAACCGCTCGCCTTGTGCACGATGCACTGGCGCATCTTCTAACAACCAACGTGCAGTTGCTTGCATGGTGCGCGGGCCGGGGAAGTCTTCTTCGCCCTTAAAGAACCCACGTGAGTTGTCGTAGTGAGTATGACCACGACCAAATGATGGTGCACCAAGCCATGATGCATCTGGTCGAGTTTTCCACGCGTCACTTTCATGTCCACGTTCATAGCTCCATGCAGTGAAGTCGGTGTGATAATTCTCGCCGCCAACTTCAAATAAATGCGGATGGTCTGTAATGAGTTGAGTGACAACACCAGCACGCCGTAAAGAAGCAGTAATCGGCTCTTCCCATAATTCAATGGAGCCCCACGGCTTCCACAAGAAATCCCATGCGCCAACCAAAATGTCATGTCGTGCGGGAATGCACGGCAGTGAACCAGTGTGATGGTTTGTGAAACGAACAGAGCGTGCAGCAAGGCGATCAAGGTTCGGTGTATCGAAATTGCCGCCGCCGTATGCACCAAGTTCGTGGCGATTCAAACTGTCGAGAAGAAGGACAACAACGTTCTTTGGTGATGCAATCATGAAGCAACACCGGCGAATACTGTGTTCAGCCAGTCCATTGTGGTGGAAAACATCACATCGTGACTTTTTGCTAACAAGTGATCATCGCCATACATAACGTGTAAGTCTCCCGTACCAGCGATTGCTCGCACAACTTCACTGGCCTCAAGAGGCAAAATAGAGTCACTATCACCGTGGAACATCAACAAAGGTCGTGATTGAAGACCACCAGCTATTTCACATCCCGCAGACTGCGTTGCAAACGTGACAACACCGCACACCATCTCAGATAGTCCGACTGCCACGCGAATGGCAACTGCCCCGCCAAAACTGTGACCCATGATGACCACGGCATCAGCACCGCTGCCGACAAGTAGTTGCACAGCAGCAGCTGTATCGACACAGCACGAATCCATATCGTTCGGTTTGCGATAACTGAGACGAATAGACGGCACACCAACCGATACAAGTGCTTCGCCCAAAGCGTGAAACAGACTGTCGCCGGGCCCAAGCGTTCCGCCCATGGCACCGCCCACCATGACAACGCCTACCTTTTGCTCAGCGGTGTCTGGTTCGTGCCATAAAAGTGACAAAAGACCACGCCGCGTATACATCTCAACCTGACGCAGGTTTGGCCCAAGAATGGCTTGCTGGCTCGCCATAATTCCGAGCGCGTCGAGCGGGGTCTCT
>CAIYTS010000234.1 GCA_903929185.1 uncultured Acidimicrobiaceae bacterium | reverse complement strand
GCATCCGTCACCTGATTCATTTGTTTCGTTTCTTTCATCTGAGGTGATGGCCGAATTGAAGAATGGTGATCATGAAGTCCGCCATCATGATTTATGGGCAGAGAATTTCAATCCGGTGTTTACACCGTATGAACGGCTGAATCATGTTGGAGATGTTGCTGAAAAAATAAAAGAGCTTCCCGAACTCTGCCAACACATTGAAGATCTGCAGTGGTGTGATGCGTTGGTGCTCGTATATCCCACGTGGTGGTCAGGACAACCAGCAATGTTGAAGGGCTGGTTTGACCGTGTGTTGATGAACGGGGTCGCGTGGATTCTTCCTGATGGCGCGAATCGCATTCAGCCACTTCTTACCAACGTGCGGCATTTGATAGTGGTGACCACGCACGGATCAGGGAAACTCATCAATGCCCTAGAAGGCGAGTCGGGCAAACGAACCGCCTTTCGCTCGGTTCGTTTAATGTTGCACCGCCGAGTTCGTTGTGAATGGATCGCGATGTATGGCCTAGATAATGCAACGTCAGATCAACGCCAGAAGTTCTCTGGTCGGGTTCGTCGGAGAATCGCCCGCGTATTGGGGTAGCACGGTTCATCGACTCTCGAGTCCGTCTAGTACCGTCACAAACATGAAATTATTGCAAGTACAACAACTTGGTTCCCTTGATGCGATCGAAGTAGTTGACATTGAGTCTCCCGAATTAACAGCAGGGCAAATTCGTGTAGCTGTACTAGCAAGCGGATTGAATTATGTGGACTCCCTGATGATTGAGGGCAAATACCAAATCAAGCCGCCCGTTCCGTACAGGCCAGGGTCTGAAATCGTGGGACGTGTCATTGAAGTTGCATCTGATGTAACGACTCTGAAAATTGGTGACCGAATTTTCTCACCAAGTGGTGGTTTCGCAGACGAAGCAGTTCTTTCTGCAGCACGCGTGATTGCAATTCCAGATCAATTAAGCGATGGTCAAGGTGCAACGTTTATGCAGAGCTACCTCACTGCATGGTTTGCATTTCATAAACGCGCACAAGTACGAGAAGGTGCCACGATGCTGGTGTTGGGCGCAGGTGGTGGCGTTGGGTTAGCTGCAGTTGACCTTGGTGTTGCAATGGGTATGCGAGTGATTGCTGCTGCCTCAAGTGCAGAGAAGCGCCAGTTGGCACTAGACCGTGGAGCTTTTGCGGCAATTGATGTTCTGAATGAAGACGTGAAATTGCGTACTCGTGAGTTATGTGGCGGTGGAGTTGACATGGTGTACGACCCAGTTGGCGGAGATCTTGCTGAACCATGTCTGCGCGCGCTTGCTCCATTTGGTCAGTATCTCGTTGTCGGTTTCGTTGGCGGAATTCCACGCCTTCCTGCAAACCATGTGTTGCTCACTAACCGCACGGTGGTTGGTGTTGATTGGGGAGCATGGGTCGGCAGAAACGTTGTTGAGAACCAAGGAATGCTGGTGGATGTATTAGCTGAAATTGCAGCAGGAAAACTTCACCCCGTAGAACCAGTCACGTACCCAATGAGCAAAGCTGTTCAAGCGATGCGTGATTTACAAGATCGTAAAATCGCGGGCAAGGTTGCGCTGGTTCCTGTCTTTGATTAGAGGATTGTTACGCAGCACACGATGCTGTGCCGGCATCAAGTGTTGAACCATCAAGAGAACTAACGAATCCCCACGAAAAAGCCCGTGGTGTCAATGTGAACGACAAGGCTCCGTGATTGGAGTTGTAACGGAACGCACTTCCCGGAACTGCGTCTCCGATTGGAGTAGCCGGTGCACCACCAAGTCCGCTGATGAAGAAGGGCATTCCGCCAACTACCGGAGCGCCTGATGCATCAAGGGGCAAGAAGCGTTCGTATATATGGTCATGAGCCGCCACCATAAGATCTGCGCCACCTGTAACTGCGGCTTCCCACAAATTCTTAACACTGGACGTTGCAAATGAACCGCTCGACACAAACGGATGGTGCATCATCACCGCAGCGCATTTGCCTTCATCACGGGCTCGTTGCAATTCGAATTTCAGCCATTGGGTCTGCGCCGACGTTGCTGAACAACCTGCATAAATTTGACCCTGGCACCATGAGTCAACGGCAATGATTCGCCAACCACCTGCATCGACTGTCCAGTACGACGGCGACATTTCGCTGAAGTAATCGACATATCCGGCTGCACCCGACGTGAGGTATTCATGATTACCGCGAACAGGGTAGGTAGTGCTGCGAAGTGGTCCCCATGACACATCGAAGTTGGTCATGAGTTCTTGTGAACTTGCACTTTCGTACTGAAGATCTCCGAGAGCAAATATCCCATCCGGCTTCAACGTTGAAATCAGCGAGGATGTGGCGAAGTCTCCACATTGCGCACCACTTGGACTTGTGTTGCTTGTTGTGCGCCTATTTGTGTCACAAGCGATGTCACCAGCTGCAACGATTCGCGCAGATTGATCAGTGCCAATCGACTTCATTCGCACACCGTTTGGCCAAATCTCAGTTCCGATTGAACGCATTCCGCTCGGTCCGCTTCCGCCATCACCAAGTTGCCCCTGCAAACCGAGACCCCAACACCACATAGCCCCTGACGTATTCGCAATTGCGCACGCGTGTGATTCCCCTGCTGCGACGGCAGTCATCGAACCAATGTTGGTGCTGGTAAGAATCTTCTGAGGAAGAGATGATGCAATTGAAGAACCGTTTGATAACTGGCCGAATCTATTTCGTCCCCAACACCAAGTTGTTGTCGCAACTGTGATTGCACACGCGAACTCGCTACCAGCAGTGAGTGCTACGGGATTCTTAATAGATGTTGTGTGAGGAGCAATCCGTGATGAACCAGCGGTGCGGGCTAATTGTCCGAATTGATTTCGTCCCCAACACTGCACACGAGCATTTGTTGCAATGATGCACGTAAACGCATCGCCAGTAGCAACAGACGTTGCACGCACTTTCGGCACATAGGTAGGAATCAGGAATGGTCCCCTATTTCGCAAACCGAGACGGTGATACCCATTTGAACCCCAACACCACACAGAATTAGTCCGTCGCACTGCACACGTGTGCTCAGCACCAACATCAAGCGATTGCACTGAGTCGATTCGTGCTTGCACGGGCAGAACAGAATCAAGGATCGAATTGTTTCCCAGTTGTCCCCACGTATTTGAACCCCAACACCACACGGTGTCGTCATTTTGGGTAGCGCACGTATGAGACGTTCCGACCGCAACTGTTCGAACATTAGTTAAGGGAATTTGAACGGGAACGGGTGAATCAGTTGTGACAATTCGGGCTGTTACAGCATCTAGTGAGGTTGCAATGGTTCCCCAACACCACACGGTGGCATCAGAGCGAACGGCACATGAAGTAGTACCAGCAACGTCGACCATTACTGCGTTCGTCATAGTGGATGGGCTGAAGGCAATTGTCTTGGTGAGTGATCCGGTTCCGAGCTGTCCGCGAGAGTTAGACCCGGTACACCACACCGTGGCATCACGAACCATGCAGGTATGTTCTGCCCCAGCGCTAACAGATGAAATGACAGGGACGACTGCCATTCCGGGAGTACTCACTGATTCTGTAGCTCCAAGTACGGCGGATTGTGGAAGAAGAATTCCTGATCCGAAGAACAATGAGAGCGCGATAAAGATTTTCATGGGAGACACCGAAGCGGTGTGACCACGCTAATGAGAATTAGATGACGAAATGCGTCACCAATTACTTAGAGACCAAACGGTGTGTATCCAGGTGCTGTCAGTGGCCATGGCTTGATGCGTTCGATATGCGAAGCCAAACCAAGTGTGAGGTTGTCGTGAAATCGGGGCCCAGTGATGTGAATGCCGCACGGAACACCATTGTCATCAAGACCCATTGGCACACTTGTGGCTGGGTGTCCGGTGAAGTTTGCATCTGGCGTATTCAACGTCACCATTGGATCATCGGTATTGCCGGCTCGGGTAGGTAGCGGCCCTTCGGCTGACCATGAACGCGCATTCGAAGTTGGCGTGAGAAGAACTGCGTCGTTACCGAGCAACTCATCAAATCGAATACTGATTTCATGCCGTTTTCTTTGAGCGGCAATGTATTGATCAATTGTTACCGTGGTGCCAAACTTCAATTGCGCTTGAACATAATCTGACAACTCATTCCATCGATGCTCTTCATGACGCAAGCTCTGTGTGAGTTGAGCTGTGGACATGATGAACCAGTTCCAAATGGTGTCGTTGTCTGATGGCGACGCAACACGTTCCACCGTGACGCCACTTGCAACAAGCGCATCAATCATTGATTCGTAGTTCGCTTCGATGTCTGGGTCTACGTCTGTTCGAAATGTTCGACACGCAAGAACACGTCGCGGCATTACGGAATTCAACGTGATGCTTTTTGCGGGCAGACCTAAGAAGTCACCAACCGCTGGGCCATGGGTGATTGCCGCCTCGTAGGCAACATCAGCAACACTGTGTCCGCTTGTACCTTGTGTTGAAAAATCAATCCACCGTGGCAACACGTTTCTTCCGATTGCACCCATTGATGGCTTGTAGCCAACAAGTCCTGTTGCAGATGCAGGACCACGCACGCTTCCGCCACCGTCAGATGTAGTGGCAATTGGTGTCAACCCTGCAGCCAACGCAGCTGCAGAACCGCCACTTGAACCTCCGGGAGATTTGTCTGGGTTCCACGGGTTACGCGTTGCGCCGTACACCTTGTTTGTTGTGTACGCAGTTGCGCCGAACTCGGGACTGTTGGTTCGGCCAATGATGATTGCTCCGGCATCGCGAAGTCGAGACACAACGGAGTCATCGACATCATCTGCAGGTCCGTTTGCATACAGCGCTGATCCGGCCGTCGTGATGTGGCCTTTCACTCGCGCCATGTCTTTTACTAAAAATGGCAAGCCAGCAAGTGCGCCTGTTCGTGGGTGTGATGCCGCCAGTGCGCGTGCTTCGTCTGCATAGACCGACACAACTGCATTTAATGGCACTGCTGCTTCGATACGTCGAAGACTTTCGTTCACGAGATCAACAGGGTTGATCTCTCCCGATCGGACTTTGGCTGATAGTTCTTCAAGCATGAGCGAAGACTAGTGATTATCGGCCGAGAGGAATCCATCGCCAATCGAGCTGGCAGATTGTGGGGTCAACGATCTCAAGAATGGAGAGGCCCAGAACGCTTGCACGGGCAGATAAGCCGGTGTCAGGGCGAATAGTGGCACCTGCAGGGGCTTTGACTGCAGCAGCCATGAGCGAACGTCTGGCTGCAAAAGTGTAGGCCGCTAGTTGCGCCGCAATGTCAGGGGAGTGGCGCGCAGCAACAATGCTTTCGAGGCGGAATGTGCGCCACTGGGCAAACGATGGCGACATGTAGTTCGCCAAAATATCAGTGACTACTGCGCGTTGATCATGTGCTGTGAAGACTCGCGACCATTCTTCAACATCACGACGACTCTGTGGCGGGAAGAGAACTTCGAGGCAATCTGCAACGAGGGCATCTTTGTTTTCATAGAGGCCATAAATTGCTCCGACACTGACTCCGGCGCGACGTGCGATTCGCGACACAGTGGCTCTGTGTACCCCTGTGCGTGAGATGACGTATTCGCTTGCTGCGATCAATGCATCGCGAACGTCGTCATAGGTTGTGGGGAATTGATACGGGGCGGCGTTTCGTAGTGTGCCGGCTGATTTTGCAGGCTTTACTGGCGATTGAGCCGAAAGTGTAAAGACTTCAATCAGTGCTGTCGGATCAATCATGTTGTGCTTATTGTCAACATAAGCGGAGTTGAGTAACGACGCGCCAAATAAGGTACTGATTGCCGACACCACAGATTGACGCAGAGCGCCATCAGTCGCGGGACCAACTCCGCGGTCATCGAGAAGACCATTGATATCTCGTTGAACAACTTCACCGATTGTTTCATCACGTCGTGATGCGATGATGACTTCCATTGCGCTACCAAGGTCAGGAACAATTCCTGGGTCGGTAGAGCGAATGAAAAGTTCTGCAATTTTTCCCATGCTGCTGTTGTCTTTAGAGATCACTGCGTCAGCAAGCAACGTAATGATCTCTGACAGCATCGGCCAGAAGCTTTTTTCCCAGGCCATAACCACGAGTTCTGATCTGTCGTCACATCGGGCATAGATAGCGCCACTGGAAAAGCCAGCATCGGCGGCAACGCGGGTGAGCGCCATCTGGTCGACGCCCACTGTGCGCACAGCACTGGCTGCGCTATGGGCGACCTTCAGGTCGGTCTGCCGGGATTTTTCCGACTGCTTAGTGGCAATAACCATGGACTGATTGTCGCACACATGGTGGCAAAGCGAACATCCCTAGAGTAGAGATGTGACACTTTCTCTAGCTGCCATTCAGATGTCCATGTCCGACTCCCGTGAGGACAACGTTGCTACAGCTGAACGATTGGTGCGTGACGCCGCTTCATCGGGTGCCAAAATAATCCTTATTCCAGAGCTATTCGAAGGTACGTACTTCTGTAAGGAACAAGAAGCGACGCATCATCAACGCGCTACATCTATCGACGACAATCCCACCATTGCTCATTTTCAGAAAGTTGCTGCAGAACTGAATGTGGTGTTACCACTCAGTGTGTACGAACGGGCCGGGAACGCATTGTTCAATACCGTGGTCATGGTTGACGCAGACGGTTCTCGCATGGGTGTGTACCGCAAGAGTCATATTCCCGACGGGCCCGGCTATTCCGAAAAGTTTTATTTCAGCCCTGGTGATACAGGATTTCGTGTGTGGGCTACGCAACACGGAAGAGTTGGCGTTGGTATTTGTTGGGATCAATGGTTTCCCGAAGTTGCACGAGCGATGGCACTGCAAGGTGCCGAATGCATTTTGTATCCCACGGCTATCGGTAGCGAACCACAAGAACCAACATGGGACTCTTCGCGTCATTGGCAACGCGTGATGCAAGGTCATGCAGCAGCGAACCTTTTGCCGGTAATGGCAGCAAACAGAATTGGCCGTGAAGTTCAAAATTCAACTGAAGTAAATTTCTACGGCTCATCGTTCATTGCCGACAACACTGGCGCATTAGTGGCAGAAGCAGGTCGTGATACGGAAGAAGTTATCCACGCCTCGTTTGATCGTGCTGCGTTGTCAGCATTGCGTTCATCGTGGGGCTTATTTCGCGATCGACGTCCGGAACTGTACGGCGCGCTTCTTACTCTCGACGGAAGCGATAGTTATTTCTCGCATCCCACGAAGTAGAGGTATTTCGATGTCTGCAATTCCGCTCATCATGCCTGCTGAATTTGAACAGCATCAGAGCACCCTGATGTGTTGGCCCTCGCGTGATGACATTTGGGATGGCCAGATCGCTGATGCAGAGCGTGCCTATGCAGAACTCGCGAATGCTATTGCTGCTTATGAACCAGTAACGATGGTTACGGACCCGAAACACATTGAGCGCGCGGAGTCATTGTGCGACGCCGGAGTGAATGTCATCACTGTGCCAATAGATGATTCATGGTGTCGTGACAGTGGACCTATTTATGTGCACGAACCCGGCGGTGGTCTGGTGGGTCTAGATTTTGTGTTTAACGGCTGGGGGCAAAAGTTTGTCCCTCACGATCAGGACGCGCAATTGGCATCGCGGGTGTTGTCTCAACAAAACCATCAAAAACGCAGTGTTTCAATGGTTCTTGAGGGAGGGTCCATCAATGTTGATGGGGCAGGAACTTTGGTCACCACCATGCAATGTCTGTTGCACCCGAATCGCAATCCTGGGATGTCACAATTTGAAATTGAGACTGTGCTGAAAGACGAACTCGGGGTCTCGTCGGTGGTGTGGTTGCCGCATGGGCTGGCACTTGATCACGACACTGATGGTCATGTTGACAATGTTGCTGCGTTTACTAAACCAGGCCATCTGTTATTGCAAGGATGCAAAGACTCAGTCGAAGAAGATTATGCACGAATGTTCATCAATGAGAAAGTGGCTCGCTCTTCTTTGTCCGGTCGTGATGAACTGTTGAAAGTTGATGTGGTTCCAGTCTTGCCATTCGTAGAAACTGATTCTGGACGAGTTGTTGTTCCGTATTTAAATTTTTATGTCGGAAATAGTTTTGTTGTTATTCCAGTGACAGGTCATGAAGCTGACAACGACATGGTGCAGATGATCGGTGAATTCTTCCCAGGTCGTGACATGGTTCCACTTGACATTGGTCGCATCCTCGCAATTGGTGGCGGTGGCATTCACTGCATCACACAGCAAGTGCCTGTCTAGAGACTCCAGTCGATGGGTGCTCGGCCTGCCTCTTGTAAAAGCTCGTTGGTACGTGAAAACGGTGCACTGCCAAAGAAACCTCGATAGGCCGATAACGGTGATGGGTGAGGTGCCTCAAGAATTGCATGATGCCCCTGTGTAATCAGCTTTTTCTTGGCCTGAGCATGAGCCCCCCACAAGATAAATACACATCGTTCCGTGTTGTCGTTGACGGTACGAATGATGTGGTCCGTGATTTTCTCCCAGCCTTTTTTCGCATGACTGCCGGCACTCCCTTCACGAACAGTGAGTGATGTGTTGAGAAGTAGAACACCTTGTTGTGCCCACGGTGTCAACGTGCCATGTATCGGTGGTTGAAGTCCGATGTCATTTTCTCGTTCGATAAAAATGTTACGCAACGAAGGGGGAATGGTGACATGAGGTTGTACCGAAAAACTCAACCCATGTGCTTGGCCATGTTCGTGATACGGATCTTGTCCGAGAATGACAACTGAAATCTCGTGTGGCCCGGTGAATGACAGTGCAGCAAATACCTGATCCTGAGGTGGGAAGACTGTGGACTCTTCTCGTTCGCGAGAAATAAATGATGAAAGTTCACGTGCAGAATCAGTCGACATCACATTGGTAAGTGATTCTTTCCATTGTGGGTGCACGGTCTTATCGTATGAAGTGTGCATAGCCTATAAATACTAGACAACTGACAGTTGATGAGGAGTATGTATGTCGTAATTACTACCAACTCTTTGGCACACTAGATATCTCATGCAATTGTCATTGTCTATTGATATTGGTGGCACCAAGTGTGCGGTTGGTCTAGTAACTCGCGACGGCGAGCTCATTGACCGCACCTCTGTTGCAGTCAACCCGCGTGACACTGCCGAGGATCTTTTCTCTGACATTGCTGAAGCTGTGAAACAACAACTTGCGCGCGCTCGTGAACATCACGGCGATATTCCGTTGACAGTAGGTGTTGCATGCGCAGGTCCAAGTACTCACAATCTTGAATTAGTTTCTCCTCTTAATATTCCGCAATGGCGTGATTTTCCGTTGCGTGATCGATTGATTGACATCACCGGATTGCCTGTCTTTGGCGACGGTGATGCAAAAGCGTTGGCCTTGGCAGAAGGCTGGGTAGGTGGAGCTCGCGGCGTTGACAATTTCATGGCCATGGTGGTCTCCACCGGGGTTGGCGGCGGCATTGTTCTGAATGG
>CAIYTS010000233.1 GCA_903929185.1 uncultured Acidimicrobiaceae bacterium | reverse complement strand
TCGGCAAGTTCTGCTGGGTAAGTAGCGCCGACAACAAGAGCAATTTCGCCCTTGTGTGACCATTCGTCGGCTGCTCGGCGTGCGACATGTTGATACAACGGTTTTCCATCGATGAGTTGCGATTGAAATTCACCACTGCCGGCATTAGAGGTACGGCACAGAACAATTGCTGCGCCCTTCGGATGCACGAGGTACGGCTCGATGGTGTCGCCACCCATGTATGGGTTCACGGTGACTGCGTGTGCGCCGTAACGATCAAATGCCTCGTGTGCATACATGGTTGCGGTGTCACCAATGTCGCCACGCTTCGCATCAAGAATGATGGGAATCGTGGGGTGGTTGCTACGAATGTATTCACAGATGCGTTCTAGTTGTGCTTCAGCACGAGCAGCTGCGAAGTATGCAATCTGTGGTTTGAACGCACATGCATATTGCGCAGTTGCGTCGATGATGTCGATACAAAAGTATTCAATTCCGTCAGCATCAGGTGAGTAGTGATGAGTGAGACGATGCGGGTCGGGATCTAAACCGACACACAACAAAGAATCAGCTTCTTGCCAGCGTGCTGTGAGAAGCGAAGTGAAAGACAATGTCAGCCTTCGATGGTGATTGCGGCAGTGGGGCAAAGGTCGGCAGCTTGTGTGACTTTCTCGCGCAATTCTTCGCCTGGTGATTCGATCAATACGTAGAGATAGCCGTCTGAACGGACTTCAAATACTTCGGGGCAGACTTGAGTGCAGGCACCTGTCGATGCACAAATGTCATAGTCAACGACGACTTTCATGTTGGGCTCCTTTGTTCCGTACCGAACTTAGTCGGAACAGAGGGCTTAGGAGTCCTTTAAGTGGCGTTCGTAGGCGGCAAGTACCGCGCGCAGAACCGCTGAAGTGGTGTTCGGGTCTGTGCCGAGGCCCCACAATGCGTCGCTATTGCCGTTCTTCATTTCCACGTATGCAACGGCTGTTGCTTCAGAGCCTTGGCCCATTGCATGTTCGCTGTAATCGACTACATCGATTTTGGCGTTCAGTCCTGTGTTGACGGCATGGACAAACGCATCAACGGGTCCGTTGCCTTCGCCAGACACCGTGGTATGCACGCCGTCAATAACTAGTTGGGCGGTGATGGTGGTGCGTGATGTTGCGGAGTCACTGCGCATCTCGTGGCTATCAAGTTTGATGCGCGGCTCTGTTGGCAAATACTCAGCGCTGAATGCGTCCCAGATTGCTGTGGGGCTTACCACTGTTCCGGAATCTTCGGTGATGTGCTGAATGGTTTGTGAGAATTCAATCTGAAGCCGACGCGGCAAGTCGAAACCGTGTTCTTCTTTCATGATGTACGCAACGCCACCTTTGCCTGACTGGCTGTTGACGCGAATGACTGCTTCATAACTGCGACCAACATGCTTTGGATCGATGGGCAAGTAAGGAACACCCCATTTGTCGTAGTCCTTCGACAGGGCAGTAAGGCCCTTTTTGATTGCATCTTGATGACTGCCTGAGAACGATGTGTAGACCAGGTCGCCTACGTATGGATGACGTGCAGAGATATCCAAACGGTTGCAATACTCAGCAACGCGACGCAGCGAATCGATATCAGTGATGTCAAGCTCTGGGTCAACGCCATTCATGAACATGTTCATAGCGATATTGATGATGTCAACGTTTCCGGTGCGCTCACCATTGCCGAACAAGGTGCCTTCCACGCGGTCTGCGCCGGCCATGATGCCAAATTCTGCAGCTGCAGTGGCGGTGCCACGGTCATTATGTGGGTGCAATGAAATC
>CAIYTS010000232.1 GCA_903929185.1 uncultured Acidimicrobiaceae bacterium | reverse complement strand
GTTGGTTCACGCTTCAACTCAACATTGAGTTCACGGTCGGCCTTTGTGATGCGATTCAGCATTTCAACAACATGGCTAGGAACTCGAATGGTGCGACCTTGATCTGCCATCGCGCGCATCATTGATTGACGAATCCACCAAGTCGCATAGGTAGAGAACTTGAAACCCTTTTCCCAGTCATATTTTTCCGCTGCACGCATCAGACCAATATTGCCCTCTTGAATAAGGTCAAGAAGTTGCAGTTCACGACCGTCGTACTTGCGTGCGATGGAAACAACGAGACGAAGGTTCGCCGTAATGAGATGTTCGAACGCTTCTTCACCTTCACGCATGATGATGCGTAATTCTCGACGTTGAGTTGCAGACAGAGAGCCTTCAGTTGAACGAGCTTTTGCTTCCTGCATCGTACGAATCGCTCGACCAAGTCTCTTTTCATCGTCTGCAGACAGCAATGCCACCTGGCCGATCTCACCGAGATACATGCGTACTGCATCGCCAGCGTCTCCGGCAAGCACTCGTGGAGCCACAACTTTGGGCGGGACCAGCTTGAGAGGGCGTGGTGCAGGGATTTCAATTTCACCCGAGATATCAGGCTCAATTTTGGCGATGGAGATTTTGGCTTCAAGTAACACTGATTCGATATGACGAATCATTTCCGGATTCAGTTCCACGTTTCTAAAAACATGTGCCACCGTATTTGGGTCAACGAATCCGTCGTCTGACCGCGAAGCAAGCAATGTGGCCCACTCAGCAGCATCCACAGACGGATGCGGCAGAACAATGGTGGACCGACGGGTCATATAGACGCCTGAGCCACCTGAGCGAGCCACTGCAGCAGGATCACCGCCGCATTAGGAGCTTTGTCATGTTTATTCAGATCCTCAAGGGCGTTGCGCACCATGCGGTCATTCTGGATTTGCTCGATATCAGAGCCAAGCCGGCGGCGAGATAGTTCTCGTCGAACAGCAGCCGATATGAGTGCCCGCGATTCGACAAGAGGATCAGCATCAATGTCGTACACCGCTGCCCTCTCAATGATGTCGGCCGCATCAGGCTGCACCGATTGCAAGGCCACGTGGACATCGCCATCGGATGCCGCAATGGCGCGAAACGCCTCGCGAGATGCATCGTCGGGAAAGAGCTCCTCAATGAGCCACGGTGCAATGGTGTCCCATTCATGAATGAGCAGCGACAAGGCAACGAACCCAGCACCTTCTGTCGCTTGCTGAACGGGGGCGGCAATAACGACGGGTGCAGAGCCTCCCCTGTCTGCGACTTTCACCAAATCGGCAGCCGAAACTCCGGTATGGCTGGCTACTTGACCTGCATACAACCGACGCACGTTTGAATCGGGATGCTCGTTCACCAATTCCATAGCTTTCCCTGCAAGTCGAGCGCGAGACTCTGGTGACCGCAGCGGATTTGCATCGAACAATCTCTTCAAACGGAAACCAAGAAATGGCATCGCATCATTAATGGCACGAGTCAATGCTTCGGGATCTGAACTTGCAAGCTCGCCAGGGTCTTTGCCCGCTGGGAACTGTGCGACAGATACTGAAATGTCATATTTCTTTTCCCACGCGTAGAACTTGTCGGTTGCACCTTGACCGGCCGCATCTGCATCAAAGGCCAACACAACATTGCGCGCATAGCGCTTCATGAGCTTCACGTGATCTTCGGTAAGAGCGGTACCGCATGTTGCAACCGCAGTAGCGAGTCCGCTGCGATGAAAACCAATGACATCTGTGTACCCCTCGCACACAATGACGCGGTCTTCTTTCACCACGTTGCCTTTGGCCCAGTTCAGGCCATACAACGTGCGTGACTTCACGTACACCGGAGTCTCGGTGGAGTTCTTGTACTTCGCTGGGTCTGTTGAACCAGGAAGAATTCGACCGCCGAAGGCGACCGCTGCACCATTTTCATCAAAGATCGGAAACATGACTCGTGCGCGGAAAGAATCTTGTAAACGGCCCGCTTTGTTGACGAACCCAAGCCCCACCTCAGCCAACATTGCTGGTGTCGCACCAAGCGAAGAACTAAGAGCATCCCATTCATCAGGTGCCCACCCCAGACGAAACGACCGCGCGACATCGCCAGACAGTCCGCGTTCGCGCAAATATTCACGTGCTGCTCGGGCATCAGGAGATTCAAGAAGCCGTGCGTGATACCAATCGACTGCACGCTCCATCAATGCTTGCAATTCTTTACGATGCTTACGCTCGCCGTTACCAGCACCCGACGTGTAGTGAAGCTCAATTCCGGCTTTGCTGGCAATGCGTTCTACGGAACCAACGAAATCTAAATGTTCCATTTGTTGAACAAAGGTGAAGACATCGCCTTTGGCTCCACAACCAAAGCACATGTATCGGCCCGTTTCATCGTTGACACTGAATGATGGTGAACGTTCGGAGTGAAAAGGACACAGACCAACCTGACTGCGGCCCGTGCGGCGAAGTTGAGAATACGGCGAAACGACGTCAGACAAAGTGACAGCGGACCTGACCTTTTGAATGTCGTCCTCAGCAATGCCCATGGCACGACATTAGTGCGCCGTGAGAGGACCTAGGACTGTGCAGATGGCGTGGAGCGAAGCGAGGCAAAAATCGAGACCACAAGGATCATGGCGATGACTGACAACGACGCCGCGATGGGCATGTGCCACCAATACGACAAGACCATCTTGATTCCGACGAACGCCAAGATGACTCCAAGACCGGTCTGCAGATACTGGAAACGATCACGCATATCTGCAAGAAGGAAATACAGCGCTCGTAATCCCAAAATTGCGAAGGCATTTGATGCAAAAGCGATGTATTGCTCGTTGGTCACGGCCAAAACGGCTGGCACCGAGTCAACAGCGAAGATGACGTCCGTGATCTCCACGAGAACCAGAACTGCGAGAAGTGGCGTAGCCAATCTCTTTCCGTTTTCCTTCGTGAACAATTTCTGCCCGTCAAGCTTGTCTGTGGACGGTACGAAACGATGAAAGATCGTCATCGCCTTGCTCTTTGAAGGGTCAAAGCCATCGTCATGGGTCTGTAGCAATTTGATTCCTGAGTACAACAGGAACAGCCCGAACAGAATCAATGTGATTTTGAAAGTATTGATGATTGCTACTCCGGCGAAGATAAAGCCGACGCGCATGGCTAGCGCTCCGAAAATTCCCCAGAAAAGAACTCGGTGTTGATACATCTTTGGCACCTGGAAGTGCGTAAAGAGAACAGCCCACACAAATACGTTGTCAACACTGAGGCTCTTTTCGATTAAGTAGCCACCCATGTATTCACCAGCTGCTGCAGAGCCAAACTCCCACAACATGACAAGTCCAAAGAGCAAGCCAATACTGATCCATACTGCAGACTCAATTGCTGCTTCTTTTGTATGAATCTCATGTGCGTTTCGGTGTACTACCAAAATGTCGATGAGCAGCATTGCGCCAATGACCGCCAGAAGAACTGGCCAGTGCCATCCCTCAATAATGAGGTCAACTTTTCCGCTGGACGAACCAGCACTGGACAAGACAAGTGAACCGAGGGAGAACATTTGAACGATGATAGTTGACTACTTCGTGTCAGCCTTGGCGCCACCGATGACAGCCTGGGCTGCCGACAGACGCGCAATGGGCACGCGATACGGAGAACAACTGACATAGTTCAAACCTGCGCGATAAAACATGCCGATTGACTCTGGGTCGCCTCCGTGTTCACCACAGACACCCAACTTGAGTCCACGCTTTACTTTGCGGCCACGTTCGGCTGCGATGAACACCAATTCACCCACACCGTTTTGGTCAATAGTCTCGAATGGATTGCGCTTCAATAGGCCCGCTTCTAGGTAGGCCGGCATCATGCGACTCTCAACATCGTCTCGACTGAAACCAAATGTCATTTGTGTGAGGTCATTGGTTCCGAAGCTAAAGAAATCAGACACCTCAGCTAGTTCACCTGCCCGAAGGGCTGCACGAGGAGTTTCAATCATTGTTCCGATCGAGACCTTCGGGCGCTTTTTCGATTTCTCGCCCTTTTTTGACTTTGGAGCTGGCCGCGTATTGATGTCTGCGAGAACTTCTTCTACCCAACTACGAGCCAGAGCTAATTCTTCACGTGTCACAGTTAGTGGAATCATGATTTCCACGATTGGTTCGTAGCCCTTTGCGGCCACTTCATCGGCTGCTTCCATCAGAGCGCGCACTTGCATTGCGTACAAGCCAGGTTTGATGACGCCGAGACGAACACCACGAGTTCCCAACATCGGGTTCACTTCGCTCCATTCGTGTGCGGCACGCAACAGAGTCTCTTCTTCTGCATCAAGCCCGATTGTTGCCTTCTTGATCTCGAGTTCGCTGACGTGTGGCAAGAATTCATGAAGTGGCGGATCAAGCAAGCGCACCGTTACAGGGAGTCCCGACATTTCTTTCAATAATGCAGAGAAATCCCTTTTCTGTACTTTGCGTAATTCTTCCAATGCAGCTGCTTCTTCTGCCGGAGTGCTCGCAAGAATCATTCGTCGTACCACTGGCAACCGATCAGCAGCCAGGAACATATGCTCCGTGCGGCAGAGCCCGATGCCTTCTGCGCCAAGCTCGCGGGCCTTCTTTGCATCTTCGTCGGTATCGGCATTGGCGCGGACATCCATCTTGCCCTTTCGGACTTCGTCAGACCATTTCAAAATGGTGTCAAATTCCTTCGGTGGTTTTGAAGCCATCAATGCAAGTTGTCCAAGCATTACTTCGCCAGTTGTTCCATCAAGTGACAACCAGTCGCCTTCTTTGACAGTGACACCATTTGCTGTAAATGATTTACCTGCGATTTTGACGTCGTCTGCACCAACGATGGCAGGAGTACCCCATCCGCGAGCAACGACAGCTGCGTGACTGACTAGACCTCCACGCGACGTGAGAATGCCCTTTGCCACCATCATTCCGTGCACGTCTTCTGGGCTGGTCTCTGCGCGAACCAAGATGACATCTTTTCCTGCCAGAACAGCAGTTTCTGCATCATCTGCGGTGAAGAACACTTGACCAACTGCCGCACCAGGAGACGCGGCTAAACCTTTGGCGATGCCCTTCGACTTTGTTGCGAACTGCGGATGCAAAACCTGATCAAGATGGTCTGCCGCAACTCGCATGATCGCTTCAGTCTTTGAAATCTTCCAGGCCTTCTTGCCCGTACCTGTCGGCTTTGTCATTTCAACAGCCATTTTCAACGCAGCAGCCCCAGTGCGCTTACCGACTCGCGTTTGCAGCATCCATAATTTGCCTTGCTCGATTGTGAACTCAGTGTCACACATGTCTTTGTAATGACGTTCAAGCCGAGCGAATATTTCCATCAATTCGGTATGAATTTTCGGGAACTTCTTTTTCAGTGCATTGAGATCTTCAGTGTTGCGAATGCCTGCCACAACATCCTCACCTTGGGCATTGACAAGAAAATCGCCGTACGGTTTTGATTCACCAGTTGCTGCGTTACGTGTGAACCCAACACCTGTGCCTGAATTTTCGTCGCGGTTACCAAACACCATCGCTTGCACGTTGACTGCCGTACCTAGTTCATGGCTGATTTTTTCGCGAACTCGGTATGCGATTGCTCGCGGACCATTCCACGAGCGAAAGACAGCCTCTACAGCGCCACGTAATTGCTTGGCGGGGTCTTGTGGGAATGGCTTACCAGTTTCCTTTGCAACTGCCTTCTTATAGACCTCGCAGAGTTCTTTCAAGGCCGGTGCAGGAATGTCGGCATCAGTCTTTGCGCGGGCGACTTCTTTAGCTTTGTCTAGCGCGTGTTCGAAAATTGCACCATCGAGACCGAGAACGATGCGGCCATACATAGAAATGAAGCGACGATAGGAGTCATAGGCAAAACGTTCATTGTTTGTAGTTGCAGCGAGAGCGACGACACTTTTGTCGTTCAGACCAAGATTCAATACAGTGTCCATCATTCCGGGCATTGAGAACTTGGCTCCTGAACGAACCGACACCAAAAGTGGATCCTTCGCATCACCAAGTTTGCGACCCATCTTTTTTTCCAAAGTTGCAACATGCTTTGCCATCTCGTCTGTGAGCGTCTTTGGCCATCCGCCATGCATGTAGTCACGACACGCATCAGTACTAATTGTGAAACCGTGCGGAACAGGCAAGTTCAACACACTCATCATCTCGGCTAAGTTCGCGCCCTTTCCACCAAGAAGGTCTTTGTATTCCATGGGTGGACGACGGTGTTTGTGATCGAAGGCATAAACGTATGACACACCGAAAGTCTAGGCGCACAGGGCTTTACCTCTCTCCTCAGTACTCTTGTGGCATGAGAAGCCCCACGCGCCATGCACTGCGCAATGTGTTCAACGTGTTTGGATTTCCAACAACTGTGAAACCTGGCTTTGGAGTGTTCCTTGCCTTCTTGATTTTCCTCTATCCGTTCCCCTTGGGACTCTGGATGGCAGGTGCAGTTGGCATATTCACATTGATCCACGAATTAGGACATGCATTGGCTGCTCGTATGTCAGGTTGCACCGCCTATATTTCGCTTGACTTTATGGTGGCGTATGCCTCGTATGAACCACGATCCCCTCTGACCTGGGGACAAAAAGCACGCATCGCTCTCGCCGGACCGTCTTTACAAATTGTTTCAGCAGTTGTGGTCTTATTGTTGAACAGCACGAATCCGTTTAGTCGCGCAGACGTCGCCATCAGTGACGCAACTATTTCCATTTGGTGGGCTGGTATCGCGTTGGGTGCACTCAACCTTGTTCCACTTCTTCCACTTGATGGTGGAGCATTTGTTGCAAGCATCGTGGAACATTTCATGCCAGGTCGCGGAAACGACATTGTTCTGAAATCAAGTACTGCGCTGACAGCACTGTTATTTGGTTTTTGCATAGTGAGCGGCAAAACAGAGATCGCCCCTCTGCTTGTTTTTATGTTGTTCATGCAATATCAGGCCATTGCTGCACCACAACGTCAGAAGAAGTACTTAACGAATCCTGCGCTTGCACCCGAAGGAGATCCCACCTTTGATGCAATGATCTCTGCCAGTCTTCTCGCAGCTGGAGACGCAGTAAAAGGACTCTGGTTTGCAACCGAGGCATATCGCCTATGCCCTGCCGACACCAACGCCTTTATCGCAGCCCGCTGTGCAATGAAACTGGGAGACCACACATTGGCAATCCAATGGCTTCACATTGCAGAAGAATCACAATTTGATTCTGGACGCTTTCAGATTCTGTTTAACCACGCCTCTGACTTTGATCAATTACGTGGACGAACTGATATGTCAGACGAGTGGTTCGCCAACCGTTGAAGTACGCGCGATGCGCGCAAGCGCAATCTGTGAGCCAATCGAAGTGACTGTTCCGACCGATTGATCGTTTTCCATCACACGAGCACCAACTCCGAGGCCATCACGTGGAAGAGCACGCACAACAACGGGTGCCAATGTTCCGCGAGAATCCATTCGCTCGACAAGTTCCTGACCCGGGTAACAGCCCTTCGTGAAACTCACAGCGACTGAAAGAATCCCAGTAGTGCCTGGGATATCACCAACAAGAACGTCAACACCAAGTTTTGGCCAACGAGCATCAGCACGTAAGTAGTCAATACGTTCTGGCTCTGTTGCTTCTCCGATTGTCGGCATTGTCGACACATCACCCAGCACGTCGATTTCGTCAGCGGAACCCCAATACGGAATTGCTCGTCCTACACCAACACCGATTTCGCTCAGTGCATTAGGGCCACGAAATGCTCTGACTACCCAATCACTGCGACGCATTGTGACCTTGGCACGCAAGACGAACCGCTGCAGACGCACAATCACAGCATCGGCAAACCCTGCATCAACGTCAAGAGTAAATACGGTGTCTTCATGGCGAATCACTCGCGCGATTGCAGATACATGGCCAGTCGGTTCTAGTAACAAACTGTGAATACTTGCACCAACTGCCAATGACGCGATGTCATTGGCAAGTTGAGAATGGAGAAATGTTTGCGCGTCATCGCCTTGCACGATGATCACTTCTCGAGCAAGGTCGGCCCAGACAATACTCATCAGGCTGTTGTCCCGGCTTCACGGCGACGCAGTGTCATTCGTTCAGCTGCAGGAATGGTGGCAAGCAAAGCACGCGCTTTGTTTTCACATTCCAAGTCTTCATCGGCGGGGTCACTGTCGGCAACGATGCCAGCGCCTGCCTGCAAGCTTGCAAACTTAGGACCAACAAACATAGTGCGAATAGCAATTGCGGTGTCGAGATTGCCGGAGAAATCAACGTAGCCAACAACACCTGCGTATGGGCCCCGTTTTACTGGTTCTAATTCATCAATTATTTCCATTGCGCGAACTTTCGGTGCACCGCTCACAGTGCCTGCTGGCAATGTTGCGCGCAAGACATCGATTGGGCCGAGGCCAGGTTTTAAGTCGCCCGACACTTGTGATGTGAGATGCATGACATGGCTATAACGCTCGAGTGTCATGAGTTCATCCATCTGTACAGAACCAAAGGTGGAGACCCGACCAACGTCGTTACGAGCCAGGTCAACCAACATGATGTGCTCAGCAACTTCTTTCGGATTTTCACGCAATTCACCGGCAAGGCGCTTGTCGTGTTCGTCATCAATGCCTCGTTTGCGCGTTCCGGCAATTGGACGAGATACCACTCGCCCATTCACTAACTGCACGAGAGGCTCGGGAGATCCACCAACAATGGTGAGATCTGGTTGACGCAAGAAATACATGTACGGGCTTGGGTTTACTTGACGAAGCACTCGATACACGTCAAATGGGTCAGCCGTTAGGTCGATGTCAAAGCGTTGAGACAAGACAACCTGGAAAATGTCACCGGCCCGGATGTACTCCTTTGCAACATCAACCGCAGAGCGATATTGACCATCAGGCATTGATGACCGGGTCTTTGGCAAATCTTCACCTGCAACTGGTGGTTCTACTGCCACATACGCAAGTGGTTTGGCAAGATCAGCGACAGCTTGATGTACGCGAATTACTGCGGCGTCGTACGCCTCGCCTATTTGAGTATCAGTTAAACCAGCAACTGGAACGCTCTCCAGCATGTACACGCGTTGACGCCAATGGTCGAACGCAGCAAGTGAACCAATGATGCTGATTGCAGCATCAGGCAGATCTCGATCATCACGCGGCACATTCGGCAGATCTTCAATTTCTCGAACAACGTCATATCCAAGGTGTCCCATGAGGCCACCCTGTAGTGGCGGAAGATCTGGAAAGAGTGGTGCACGGTAAATGCGCAACAGTTCTTCCATTGCTGCCAACATGCCCTTATCTAAAGGAACGCTTGCCGGCACATCACCCGACACAGTGAGAACTCCGTTGCGCAATGTCAGAGTGCCACGCGGGTTACGACCAACAAATGAATACCTGCTCCACCGTTCGCCGTGTTCCACTGATTCCAGCAGGAAGCCGTCACCATCGCCCACCAATTTGATGAAGGCTGCAACCGGAGTTTCAAGATCCGCCAGAATTTGAGTCCAGACAGGAACAACTGTGTGCAGTTTGGCAAGTTCTATAAATTCAGCACGCGACGGCGTGATGGCAGTACCTGTCATTCGTCTTCACCAAAAGCTCGATAGAAACATGAGCGCTCGCCTGTATGGCACGCCCCGCGTCCTTCTTGGTCGACTTTGAACAGCAATGTGTCGCCGTCACAGTCGAAATACGCTTCGCGTACAAACTGGCGATCCCCACTGGTGTCACCTTTGCGCCACAACTCATTGCGACTGCGACTGAAATAGACCATGCGGCCTTCTGCAAATGTCATACGCAACGATTCGGCGTTCATCCACGCCATCATCAAGATGTCGCCCGTATCAACACACTGTGCAATTGCCGGCACAAGACCATCGGCGTTGTAGGTCACGCCGGACAATTGATCTGCAGTGGCAAGAATGACCCGCCCCCGTGAATTGTTTGAAGTCTGGTCGTTATTGCTCACCATAAGTACGGTACCGTCTTGCCCCGTGGGAGTGGAAACTATTTACCTAGAAACCATCGATGGCGTCACTGTTGAAGCCGATTTGGTGCGCACTGATGCTGACCACATACGGGCAGTTGTGATTATTGGCCACCCACACCCCCTCTACGGCGGAGACCGATTCAATCACGTAGTGCGGGCCATGCAAGAAGTTGCTCTCGCGCTTGATTGCCATTCCATTGCAGTTGATTTTCGCGGAGTGAATAATTCTGGAGGAATTCATGATGACGGAGATTCTGAACGCCTTGATCTCGCTGCTGCGTGCGAGTTATCAGATCTCATCGCACCAGAGATTCCCATCATCATGACTGGTTACTCATTTGGTTCAGTTGTTGGACTCAATGTCAGTAACCCATGGATCGCCGGATGGATTGCGGTTGCTCCCCCCGCACAAATGATGAAGTCACTTCCCTCTGCGGCCAATAGCCCGCGGCCAAAGATTGTGATTGCTGCCGAGCATGACCAATTCACAACACCAGAGGAAATGGCAACTGCAGTGTCGACATGGACCAACAGCGAAATAATTTTGGCTACTGGCGTTGACCATTCATTTGCCGTTGATGCAGCTTCACTCTGCAACACAGCATTGTCTCGACTGCTTGAGACACTTTCCTAATCAGGAATTGCGTACGCGAATACCGCGTGATGCCATGTCGCGCTTTGCATCACCAATTGTGTGTTCACCAAAATGAAATATCGATGCAGCAAGTACGCCTGTAGCACCACCTTCGATGACACCTTCTGACAGATGCCCCAGCGTGCCTACACCACCGCTTGCGATGACCGGCACGCCCACTGCATCGGAAACTGCGCGAGTAAGACCAAGATCAAATCCGTCTCGCGTGCCATCTCGATCCATGGACGTGAGAAGAATTTCACCAGCACCAAGCGACACGGCCGCTACTGCCCATTCCACGGCATTGAGTTCGGTCGCAGTTCTTCCACCATGTAGATACACCATCCATTGATGAGTTGCCGCGTCCCACTTAGCGTCAATCGCGCACACCACACACTGTGAACCGAATTCGTCTGCGATATCAGCAATCACCTGAGGTCGCTGCACAGCAGATGTGTTGACGCTGATCTTGTCTGCACCAGCGCGCAGCAACGCCCGGGCATCAGAGAGCTCCCGAATGCCGCCGCCAACCGTAAATGGAATAAAAACTTCTTCAGCAGTACGTGAGACAACTTCAATCATGGTGTCGCGTCCATCGGATGATGCAGTGATGTCTAAGAACACCAATTCATCAGCACCTTGTGCGTCATATCGCGCCGCAAGTTCTACGGGGTCGCCCGCATCACGCAAGTCAATAAAATTGATTCCTTTGACGACGCGACCATTTGTTACGTCAAGACACGGAATAACGCGGGCTACTACATCTGGATTCATGACAACACCGCCAATGCCTCTGACACAGTGAACTTCGATTCGTACAAGGCCTTCCCAACAATGACGCCATTCAACCCAATGACTGCGGCCAACTCGGCAATATGGGCCAGATTTCCTACTCCGCCACTTGCAACAACAGGAATGGACGTTCGAGACACGGCACGAGCCAACCCTTCAATGTCTGGGCCGGTCAACATTCCATCGCGAGAAATATCTGTAATCACGAATGCTGACGCTGTGGGAAATTGATCCAGCAAGTCGTCAACTTGCACACCAGATGATTCGGTCCATCCGTGTGTGGCTGCAACTCCATCGCGGTGATCAAGACCAACTGCCACGGCAACTACATCAGATACGCGACGCACGAGTGATGGGTCGGCAACAGCGGCAGAACCCATAACAACACGAGTGACCCCGGCAGTTGCAAGAGCCTCTGCATCAGCTTCTGTGCGCACTCCTCCACCCACTTGCAGCGATGCACGACCAGCGATGGCACGAGCAACGGACGCAATCACGGAACGGTTCACTGGTTCACCACTGCGAGCGGCGTCAAGATCAACCATGTGTACCCATGTTGAACCCTGGTCCACGAATGACAATGCCATTGCAACGGGGTCAACCCCATAGACGGTGCTGTCGTCATATTCGCCTTGGCGCAAGCGCACCACTTTGCCACCAAAGACATCGATTGCTGGATACAAAATCATGACGCTGTCACTGACTTCACAAAATTCTCGAGCAACCGCAAACCAGCCGTTGCCGATTTCTCTGGATGAAATTGCGTTGCAAACACATTGCCGCGACGAAAGGCAACGTTTACGACTTCACCATAATGAACCGTGGCAGCAACATCATTGCTGTCATTTGGAACACCGTGAAGAGAGTGTACGAAATACATCCATGGCCGCTCTTCAAGACCCGAGAATAAAACATCACTCTTTGTGATGTTGAGTTGATTCCACTGCATCTGTGGTCGTGGCACATCTGAAGACAACCACTTCACCGACCCTGGAATGATGCCAAGCCCCGTTGCTGTGTCGTCTTCTTCACTCGAATCAAACAACATTTGCATCCCGACGCAAATACCCATGAATGGGACACCACGAGCAACGGAATCATGCACAACAGACTCAAGACCTACATTGCGCAACGCATTCATACATGCACCGAAAGCACCAACACCTGGCAAGACAACGGCATCTGCTGATGCAGCAACATTGGCGTCAGCAGTGAGAACAGCATCGGCGCCAACACGTTCTAACGCTTTCTGCGCAGAGCGCAAATTTCCGATTCCGTAATCAAGCACCGCAACGCGCGGGCGTGATGTCACGAAAGGACACCCTTCGTAGAGGGCACTCCCGCCGATTCAATGCGCACAGCGTCACGCAGACAGCGTGCGAGTCCTTTGAATGTTGCTTCGATGATGTGATGAACATTTCGACCTGCGCGCAAGTTGACATGCAATGTGATTGCAGCTGCGTTAGCGAGTGACGACACGGCATGTTCGGCAAGTGAAGGGTCAAAAGCCGGGTTGCCAAGTGGCAAACATTCAGGCAATTCAACATTCCACGCCACAAAGGCGCGTCCACTGAGATCTAACGCAACTTCAATGAGTGCTTCATCAAGCGGATACAAACCGCTAGCAAAACGTCGCACTCCGGCTTTATCGCCGAGTGCTTCGCGAATTGCTTCGCCAACGCAGATTGCAACGTCTTCCACTGTGTGATGAGTATCGATGTGCAAGTCGCCTTTGGCTGCAATTGTGAGGTCAAAGCCTCCGTGACGTGCCAACTGCTCGAGCATGTGGTCGTAAAACGGAATACCAGTCGAAATAGACGCAGTCCCCGATCCGTCAAGATTGATGGACACATCAATGGATGTCTCTTTTGTGCTGCGTGTGACCTGAGCTGTACGTGCCATGTCTCTATTCTCGCCGCTCGACACCCATCTCGGACTGTCAATTACGTGATTTTTGCCTATTTGACCGACAGAGCAGCCGAGAGTGCACCCAAGAAGGCCGAGTTCTCGTCCGCAGTACCCACGGTGACCCGTAAACAGCCAGACAATCGCGGCCACGTGCTGCAGTCGCGCACCAACACCCCAGCATCAACCATTCGCTGCCACACGAGAGATGCTGCAGACGATCGAGGTCGAAACAGGATGAAATTAGATCCGCTTGGCCAGACGTCGCAGTCCATCTCGCTCACTGCCGTAAAGATCCGACTGCGTTCAGATTTGATTGCGTCAACGCGTTGTTCCATTTCAGACACAAAACCAAGTGCTGCGATAGTTGCAGCTTGCTTGAACGAATCAAGATGATACGGAAGAACTGCAATCTCTAGATCAGAGATCATTTGCTTTGGCGCCACCACATACCCGACTCGTAATGCGGCCATTGACAATGTCTTTGAGAATGTTCGTGTCACTGCAAGTGGTCGGTCTTCAGACACCAAGTCGATAGCAGACCATTCAGAAAATTCTGCATAGGCCTCGTCCACCACCACAATGCCAGTGGTGTGTTTCAGCATTGCATCTAGGTTTGCGCGAGGCTCAATGAGGCCAGTGGGATTATTCGGATTACACAAGAACGACACGGATGGTTTATGACGCGTGAGAATGCGCTCAATTTCCATTGGGTCAAGCGAGAGGTCAGCTCCTCGCTCTCCCTGCACTACTTCAGCTCCGGTGACACGGGCTATCTGGGAATACATCTGATACGTGGGCTCAAACGTTGCGACGCATCGACCGGCGCCTCCGTAGGCCAACAAGATTGTTTGAATCACCTCATTAGAACCGTTGGCCACAAAAATGTTTGCTGGGTCAACATTGTGACGACGCGCAATGGTTTCGCGTAGTTCTGTTGCCGCTCTATCGGGGTACCGATTCCATTGAATATTTCTTGCGATGTTTGCAACGGCGTCCAACCAGCCTGCTGGCGGTGGAAACGGTGACTCGTTTGTATTCAACCGAACAGGGACATCAACTTGCGCAGAGTGGTAGCCACTCATCGCCTGAATTTGTTCTCGAGGATTAAATGTGGTCACAACGGCAACTTAGTCAACGACGCCACGAACTAACGAGCAATTTTCTCTGCGCGAATTAACAATCGTTCAGCTGACAACAGGGCCCGCTCTGCTTCATACATTGCACTAACGAGATCTTCATGGTTTGCGCCAATGTTCTCGATGAGTCCCGCGACTCTCATTCGGTAGCGATTTACGGCGTCTGCTGCTGCGCCCAATTCGGCACAAATGGTGGCTGTCATCGCACTGACGCTACTTGACTGCCGTCACTTCGCCTTCGACTTTGATGGCATCAAGGTGGCGGGGCAAATGTCTTCCAACTCACAGATGCCACATTTCGGCTTCTTTGCATCACACACACGGCGTCCGTGCAAGATCAGACGTAACCCGAAACGTCCCCATTCGGGCGGGTCAATAAATGCATTCAGAACTCTTTCCACCTTCACGGGATCTTCTTCCGTGGTGAGCCCAAGGCGACGCGACAAGCGTCCAACATGTGTATCGACAGCGAGCCCTGGCAAATCAAAGACCACACTGCGCAACACGTTGGCAGTTTTGCGTCCAACTCCGGGAAGTGTCACTAGGTCTTCCATCTCATGAGGAATGACTCCGTCGAATCGATCAACAACGTTGCGACCCATGCCGATGAGGTTCTTTGCTTTGCTCTGATAAAAACCCGTTGAACGGATGATGGTTTCAAGTTCCGTTGGGTTCGCCTCAGCCAAAGACAAAGGCGTCGGATACTTGGCAAAGAGTGCCGGAGTCACCATGTTCACTCGCACATCTGTGCACTGCGCCGACAAGATGGTGGCAGCCAGCAGTTCATAGGCATTCGAATGAGTCAGTTCGCACTCGGCTTTCGGGTACAGCACCTCTAGTCGAGTGGCTATTTCTTTCGCGCGGCCAGCTGGCGTTCTCGGCTTTCCCATTGCCAAAAGGTACCCTGACACGCGTGCGTTCACTCGAAATCAAGAGACAGATGGACCCGTCGAGCATTGACGAGGTCTCAGCGCTGATCAATGACACGTGGCGAGCCGACGGTGTGCGCCCACTGAATGACCATCTGTGGCTCGATTTGCGCGAAGGCGGACGCCAGGGATTTGCCGGTGTCATCGTTCGAGACTCTGATCACAAACACATTGTTGGCTATTGCCAAATATCTCGTGGCAACGAGTCATGGTCTCTTGACCTCATTGTTCACCCCCATCATCGATACGACTCGATGGAGATTGCGCCAGATTTGATTACCGCCGCGCTCGACATTGTCGCAACCGAAGGCGGTGGCCACGTGCACTGGTGGGTATTTGAGCCAAACAATATTCACCGACAACTCGCTCACAATGCTGGGCTTGCCTCTGGTCGACACTTGGTGCAGATGCGCAGGTCTCTCCCCCTGAGCAATGACCAACTCGCCCTTGTTACTGATTTCGTGACGACCCCGTTTCGCACGGGCATCGATGAAAATGCGTGGCTTGCTGTCAACAACGCTGCGTTTGCTGCGCACCCTGAACAAGGTGGCTGGACCCGCGATGTCGTTGCTGCTCGACAGGCTGAGAATTGGTACAACCCAGAGGGCTTCTTAATGCATTGGGACAACTCCTCTCTCGCTGCGTTCTGCTGGACCAAAGTGCATCGCGACACTGAACCGCAGATGGGCGAGATTTATGTCATCGCCATTGATCCTGCACATGCAGGCAAAGGTTTAGGACGACAGATGACCATTGCTGGTCTTGCCTATTTGGCCCAACAAGATGTACCGCTTGCGATGTTGTACGTCGACGCCGATAACGCAGCCGCAATGTCTGTATACACTTCGCTCGGATTCACCCCCCACCATCGCGAACTCGCCTTTGTCGGCGATGTGGCAGCAAAGTAACTAATGACAACTCTCTACGACCCCACTCGCGAAGAAATCGCAACAATTCTTGAAGGCGAAGCCTCGTACCGTCTCGACCAGTTGTGGTCAGGCATGTACACACACTTCAAGAAACCATCCGAGATTCAAACGTTGCCAGCTGCGTTGCGTGCAAAACTTGATGCAGAACTACCAGAGGGTCTCATTGAAATTCGCCGTGAGACGTCTGAAAATGGCGACACGGTGAAGTTCTTGTGGCACCTTCTCGAAGGTAACCACCCCATCGAAACTGTTCTCATGTATTACGACGAGCGGGCCACCGTGTGCGTCAGCACTCAAGCTGGTTGCGCTATGGCATGTGGGTTTTGCGCTACGGGCCAAGCTGGCTTCAATCGTCAACTGTCTCCCGGAGAGATTATTGAACAAGTAGTGCGCAGTGCACGTGAAGCAGCAACAAAGAATCGCCGCATCGACAACATCGTGTTCATGGGAATGGGAGAACCTCTTGCCAATGAACCAAATGTGTGGGCAGCCGTTGAACGCATTCATGGCGACATCGGCATCTCTGCTCGTCACCTCACCATTTCAACAGTTGGCATTGTTCCCGGTATCAAGGCATTGACACAACGCCCACTACCCGTCAATCTTGCAGTCTCATTGCATGCAGCTCGTGACCAACTAAGGACAGAACTAGTACCAATCAATGAGCGCTATCCGCTGAAGATGCTGATGGAAACATGCCGTGAATACCTGTTCACCAAAGGACGCCGCATCACATTCGAATGGGCCCTTATTGATGCAGTCAACGACACTGATCGCGATGCGCGCGAGTTGGCTGAATTGTGTTTGCAACTCACACCCGCTGCACACGTCAACCTTATTCCTCTGAACCCAACACCAGGGTGGCCAACGGTTGGCAGTTCACCAGGGCGCGTCGCAGCGTTTCAACGATTGCTGCGAGACCTAGGAGTCAATGCCACTACTCGCCAGAACCGTGGAACTGAAATTGCCGCTGCGTGTGGTCAACTAGCTGCTGGGCAGCCAGTGACCTTGAACGCTTCTCGCGGTCAACGCAAGTAACGCGGGTTCGCTACCCGCACTTTGTCTTCAACAACAGGACGCAACCTGTTCAGGACTTCCACAAGATGTGAATCAAACGAACCGTCACGAATTGCGGCTGCTAGTTCTGCATCATCATTCATTCCAAACGACACCAAAACTTCTTCATGACGAACTTCTTGATCCGGACCAAGCTCAAGCTCCCGACGAACAATGTCAACCATGTTGATCGCTACGCGCGTGTGGAATTGCAATCGACCATCAACACCTGGCAGCAAGTCACGTTCCATCCATTCATGAAGAGCCTCTAGAAGTTCAGCTGCAGTTGGGCGGTCATGTGGAGCAGTCATCGTGTTCCTTCCGTCAGTAGTTCAATGAGGTCATATTCGTTTTCACACACACGACGTCCGATGGCAGCCAATTCATGACTGCGCACAATGCCTGATAAATGAGTGGCGGCTTGAGAGATACAAATGATTCCCCACTTCACCGTGCCGAGAGTTTCCCACCAACGCACAACGTCAGGATCTGGACGTACGCCTGTCACAGATTCGTACGCATCAAATAGTTCGTCATATGTGCCGAGGCCAGCTGCAGGAAATGCACCTCCGAAACGCCATGCACGCACACACAGCCATCCGAGATCTTCCATTGGGTCACCGATGTGGGCAAGTTCCCAGTCAAGAATTGCAGCAAGCCCTTGTTCATTCACCATGATGTTGCCGAGGCGGTAATCACCATGCACGAGACATGCTGATGTCGACTCAGGCTTGTTGAGATGCAACCAACGAAATGCCGCTTCGAATACCGGGTGAGGTTCTCCGAGGTCTCGAAGAACTGACTGGTACCGATTCATTTGGTCATCGGCCACTAACCCAGGAATCGACGTTGCATCAATCTGGTGCAATTGCGCTGCCGCCATGCCTAATTGCCTCGTGAGCGCACTACGAGCCGTACCAAACCTGTCATCTCTCAGAATCTTTCTCGCGATGGTCTCGCCTTCTACTGCGCGCACAATCATGAACGGAGACTTCAGTTCAGTTCTCTCTGCGCCGTCCACTACCAACTCAGCAACCGGTACGCCTGCACCATGTGCTGCTGCCAACACTTTTGGCTCAACTTGGAATCCGCCTATGGTGCCTGGTCGTACCCTCTGAAGAACAAATCCTTCACCGTCAGCTGTGAAACGCCACGTCTCACGCGATGCTCCGCCGGACAACCGCTGGAGTTGAGAGATGCTTGTTGCGTTCATGACGCGAGCCAAACCCTGCTCAAGTTCCTCGTGTGCAGAGCCGACCATGTCTCTACTCTGTCATGCCCGATACCGTGTCTTCGTGCCCAACGACCCCCATCAGTCGCCCGTTTTGCAGACCAGCAATGTCAGCATTGTCAGAGAAGGCCGTTCGATCCTTGATTCAGTGTCTCTCTCTGTCGCCCCAACCGACCGATGGGTCATTCTTGGCGCAAATGGTTGTGGCAAGACCACACTGCTTCGTGTTCTTTCGTTGTACCTGCACCCATCGTCTGGTGACATTTATGTACAAGGTCGTGCATTAGGAACATTTGATATTCGCCCCGTACGCCCACGCATCGCATACATGTCAGCATCGCTTGCTTCAGAGATTCGACCCGTCTTGACTGCAACACAAGTTGTGATGTCAGCTAAGTACGGCGCGCTGGAAACATGGTGGCATTCATACTCAGACGAGGACACACAACGTGCCGTGGAATGTCTCGACCGACTCGGCGTTGCGTGGTGTGCAGATCGCGAACTCGGGGCTTTATCGTCAGGTGAGCAACAACGAGTCCTGCTTGCTCGCGCACTGATGACAGATCCCATTGCGCTGCTTCTTGATGAGCCAACCGCTCGACTTGATTTGGGCGGACGAGAAAATCTGATCCAACTACTGCAGACCTTCGCTACAGAGAATCCGCAACTACCATCTGTTGTCGTTACTCATCACGTTGATGAAATTCCACTCAGCACCACGCATTGTGCGTTGATGAGAGACGGAAAAATTCTGGCTGCTGGCCCACTACGTGACACTCTGACGTCAGAGTCTTTGTCTGAGTGCTTTCACACGACTCTGGTTCTCGAGCAACGAACAAACGGACGCTTAACCGCTTACGCTCCGTGAACGACGCGAGCTAATCCGGTTTTTCCGGCCTCAACCTGAGCTGCAAGAACTCTGTCAAGGATGCCGGCAGTCCACAATGTTCCGCCGTACGACAAATCAACCGTGACATCGCACCCGACATCAGTGCCATGCAGCGCAATGGCCATGATCCACGGTGCATGGCGTCTTCCGTCGATTTCGTCGCGTTCAAACACGATGCGTTGCGGGGTGTTGACCGTCCGTTTCATACGTAAACGTTTTGACCGTGCAAACACTCCGACCTTGGCACGCAATTCAACATTCCACACGCCGTCGCCTACAGGGTCGGCGCCATGAACCATCGGCATCCACTCGACATACCGAGAAAGATCTGCGACATAGGGATGAACAAGTGCTGGCTCTACTGCCACCACCACATCAGATGAATACTGCATGTGGATTTACTCGTCGTCTTTTGGCTGTTGGCCAAATGCTCTACCAAGCAATCGGCCGAACGTTGGTTGATCTTCATCAGGCTCAACTGACTTTGCAAGGCGCGGTGACCACGGAATTGCTTGTGTTTCATCGGGGTCCGGATTTCCTTCAAAGAGTGACGGACGTTCGCGTTCTGTCTTTTTCGCCGAAACACGTTTCGTACGAGTGACCGGTGGTGGTTGCGGGTCATCATTGATTCGAAACAACTTCGGCACCGCATCACGGCGATCATCAATGGTCCAGCCGCGTGGAACACTAAGAGCGTTGGCATGTCGACGACAGAGGCGACCTGCTAATTCACGCTCGGGAACTGCGCGATTATCCACCCAGACCAAGAGTTGTGCCTTGTCAATGCCATATGACACTTCGGCAAGACCAGCACATCCGGGTCTTTCACACAATTTACGCACAATGCGAACGATAGTTCCGAACGTCGGACATCGTGACCATCGTCAGTTAATAACCCAGCCGCACATCCACAAGACCAACCAGGGGCTCATCATTGATAAACCGTTTGACGTTCTCCGTGATGCGTGCAGATAATAAAGGCACAGCCATTTCAGGCGTATTTCCGACGTGAGGCGTGATGATGCAATTCGGAAGCGACCATAACGGGTGGCTCTCTGGCAACGGCTCAGGATCTGTCACGTCAAGCGCTGCTCCCCCGATGACATTATTTTGAAGGGCCCACACCAAGTCTTCGGTGACAATGTGCCCTCCGCGCGCGACGTTGACGATCCACGCATGAGGCTCCATCACTTCAAGTTCTGGTTTACCAATCAGACCCACAGTCTCTGGGGTAAGCGACAACGCCAAGAAGACCACATCGGCACCAACCAATGCATCGACAAGGTTCTCTTGCCCGACAACAGTGTCTGCGCCTTCAATATCTTCCACTGTCCTACGCACAACGGTGATGTTGCAGTGAAACGGAGTGAGTAATCGAATGAGTGATTCAGTAATTCCTCCACCGCCGACAATGGTGACTGCGGCACCCAATAAATTGCGGCCTGCTGGGCCAGTCCATTGTGTCGCGCGAGAGTAACTGGCGATATTTCTCATACCGGCAAGAGCTAACGCCAATGCATGTTCTGCTACAGGTTCGGCGTACACACCTTTTCCGCATGTCCAGATGCGATCATCATCGAGCACAGGAACAAAGTTTTCAATTCCAGCAAACGGAACCTGCACCCATTCAAGATGATTGTTCGCATCGAGAATCTCTCGCAAACCAGATGCGTCTCGAGCGGCAGTCCACACAATCGCCGATGCATCAGCAGGTTCGACAATGTGACCACCGCCAGCAATTACCGCATCTCGCACCCACTCAGGTGAGGTGGGTGGCTGTACTGCTATTGCGCGACTACTCGGAGGTTCCATATGGGTGTAACGCTACGTCAACTACCCGCAAGAGTCGCAGCGATTTCACTGGACGAACTACCAGACCTGCGCAACACGACAGTTACAAACCACAGGGCGCCAAGCGTGACGCAGAACAAGATAACTGCACCAACACCCCAGAATGGCTTGATGGTGCTACGAGTTGCACCAAGCAGTGCCACAGGGAACGTTGTGGACCCCGCCTCACTAATGAGGGTTGAGATGACCGCGTTATCGAGACACAAAGTAAACGACAACAACCCGCCAGCAATGAGGGCTGAAGAAATCAATGGCAGTGTGATTTGCCGAAACGCACGAGCAGGTGGAGCCCCTAAGTCAGCCGCAGCTTCTTCAAGAGCTTCGTCAAGTCCTGCTAATCGCGCACGAACAATCAGGGTGACCACTGCACTTGCATAGAGAGATTGACCAACCCACAGCTTGTTCATACCGCCGTTGAATGGACCCCAACCATGTTTGAACGGATATCCAATGAGAGGAAAATCTGCAATACGTGGGAACCACGTCGCAAGCGCGATGGCATCCATAATTTCAGGCGTCACCAAAATAAGAAACACGGTGGCCATAAATACCTTGGTCCACACGCCAGGACGTCGTGCAAGCGCTACACCTGCAAAACCACCGAGAACGACTGCCAAAATTGTGGCTCCGAACGCTGCAATAAACGAGTTACGGATCGCGTCACCAATGCTTGCAAAGTCAAAAACGGTTTCATACCAGTTAGTTGACATGCCGTTGACAACAAACGCCAACAAGAATGCAGCAGGTCCCGACCAGTTCAATAGGCGACGTGAAATCTTTGTCGTGCGAATCAAGACTTTTCGAAGAACAACTGATATCACGAACAAAGCAGCAAAACGAACCAGCACTGCCCAGGCCACTGAGCCGGCAAACAACTCGTCCCACCATTTGACTCCTGGTTTTCCTGACCAGATAGTGAACGAGCTTCCACCGTTAAACGAATGAAAAACCACGAGCAAAATAGGTATGAACAAGAACACCAAGACAAGAACAGTCCACGCACTCAATGCAATGGGCAACACGTCAAATGTGAACCAAGACGCTTTCCCTTCGCGAGTGCGACCAACAGCGCGTTCATGAAATGAATGCTTGATTCGAGTTGAAATTGCCGGTGGATGTTTGAGTACCCACGCAATAAGCCACACAATGCCCGCACCAACAACCATGGAAAGCAGCACGGCGCCAATCATCAGAATTGCCATCGCCGATCCGAGTGGCCAGTTTTGAGCTCCACTAAATTGTGATGCGATCATCGAGCCGATCATGTTTCCTTTTGCTCCACCAAGAACGGTGGCTGTGACGTAATCGCCACACATTGGAATGAACGTCAACAGAACACCAGCGATGATTCCGGGGCCAGCCAATGGCAATGTGACCCCAAAGAAGGTTGCAACTCGTCCAGCACCTAAGTCTTTGCTTGCTTCACGCATGCGGATGTCAATGCGATCAAGTGCCACGAACAACGGCAGGATCATAAAACCTAAGTAGTTATAGATGATTGCCACTTGCACAGCGAGCGGTGTCTCGAGGATTTGAATTCCTTGTGTACCGATCCAACCCATATCGACCAGCCACTTCGAAAAGAAGCCATTCGGCGCAAGCGGTATTCGCCATGCGACTGTACGAATCAGAAAACTAGTGAAACTGGGAACAACCACTAAAGCAAGAATGATTGCTTTCCACTTTTCAGGCACCTTGAATGCAGCAAAATACGCAACGGGCAAACCAATGAGCAGGCATCCGATTGTCGCAATAGTTGAGATTCGCAATGTTGATTTGAACACCTTAAAGAAGGTCTCGTCGAAAACATGCGAATAATTGGCGCCTGATAGATGGCCGTAGTCAACGGGAATTAACTTCGAACCATCTTTTGCAGCAAAGCTGTAAACGACAATGAAGCCAATCGGTACAGCAAAAAACAGCAGGTACCAGATAATCGACGGTAAGGCGAGTGCGAACTTTGGAGCTCGCAGCCGTTTGCGATAGGTGGTTGCGACCGGTGCGGTCACCCTTATCAGGCTCCGGCCTTGGCTTTTGCTTTGTTCAAGATGTCAACCAAGCGGTCAATTGAAGTATTCAAGATTTGCGTATGCATGGTCTTTACTTCTTCTGGCTTGAAGAAAATCATGTCGCCGTCCACAAGATCTGGAGCCAACTCAGAAATGAGTTGTTCCATGTTCTTCATACCGGTGTTGTAACCGTGGTACGAAAGATCCTTGATGGAGTTCTCCGGTATCAGAATCCAGTTGATCCATGAATGCGCAGCTTCGATGTTCGGAGATCCGGCAGCGATACAGAACGTATCCATGAACAATTCAGTGTCAGGAGATCCGAGAACCCAGCGCCAATTTTCTGGCGTGCCGCCTGCATCTTTAATACGAACATATGCCTGACGAGCGTCACCATTCCACGCCATGGCCAAGGTGTAGGCACCTTCAGCAAGTTTGGTACTTGGGTAGCTGTCGAAAGCCTTGATGTGCGGAGCAAGTTCATCAACGAGGAACTTCTCAGCTGCATCGAGCGACGCCTTGTCTTCAGTGTTCCAGTCGATTCCGTTTGACCAGAAATATGGACCGGCGAAGTTTGGTGCGGCATCAATCACTGAGCACTGACCACTTGCTTCACCCATGCATGCATCGAGGAAGTCTTGCCAGGTGTTGAGCTCTTTTTTGATCTTTGTGGTGTCATAGAAGAAACCGGTGGTGCCCCAGTTCTTACATACTGAGTATTCGTTGTTCTTATCCCATGCTTGACCGAGGAAGGCATCATCAACATTGACCATGTTGGGAAGAAGTGTCTTGTCGAACTTCTCAATAAGACCCTTTTGAATCATTTGAACGATGTATGGGCCAGTCGGAACAACGATGTCGAATCCGCTGCTCTTGCCGCCGCCTGCTGACAACTTGGTGATGAGGTCTTCGTTGCTACCGAAATAGTCAACTTTCATCTTTACGCCAAGACTTGATTCGGCAAATGAACCGACAAGCTCTGGGTCGTCGTAGTCGCCCCATGTGTACATCGCCAATGTGCCTGAGCTCTTGTTGATAACGCGGCTCCAGTCACCCGATGCCAACTTTTCGCCACCACCAGCTGCCGCTGTTGTGTCAGGTGCCGCAGAATC
This sequence comes from uncultured Acidimicrobiaceae bacterium, assembly GCA_903929185.1. Lineage (GTDB taxonomy): Bacteria > Actinomycetota > Acidimicrobiia > Acidimicrobiales > Ilumatobacteraceae > UBA2093. Next base: position 4,029 of record CAIYTS010000232.1, on the reverse strand, counting down.
TGATCCACCACATGCCATCAACACCACTGCCATACCGGCTGTAGCACTACCCGCTTTGATAAATGCACGACGATTTAATTTGTCGCGAAAACTATCGGGGGCAAGAATTCGAAGTTCCTGTGTCATGTGATTTCTCCTTGTTAGTTAGTTGTAAGAGATTCGGTACAAGGGACAACCTAGTGCGTGGACTGGGTTTCCCTAGCGGTCTAGTCGTTGTGGGGTTCTGCCATCACTACCCCGGCTTGACGGGCCGAGAACAGATACACCTCTTCAGGCGCCCACGAGCACCACACTGAGTCACCCAAGGCGGGACGGTTGGTACTAGTACGAGGCGACATGACGATGAGGTCGCGGTCACCGGCAGTAACTACGTACTGCAGTACATCGCCAAAATGAGAGATTCCAGAGACCCGGGCTTGCACCACATTGTGCGCTTGTTGCGGGCGTTCTGATGTCAACACCATGCACTCAGGGCGAACTGCGGACAATGTGTCTTCGCCATTCGGAACATCTTCTTCGGGGCGCGATGCCACAAACACGGTGCCGTCATCTGCGATAGCGCCATCTTCAGTAGCAACACCAGTCCAGAAATTGTTGCGACCAATGAATCCCGCCACAAACGCTGATGATGGATGCTCATACACAGTCTCAGGGTCACCGAGTTGTTCAATGTGGCCGTCGAGCATGATTGCGATGCGATCAGACATGGACATTGCTTCTTCTTGGTCGTGAGTCACGAACACAAATGTGATTCCGAGACGGCTTTGAAGAAGCTTTAACTCGATCTGCATCTCTTCGCGAAGTTTGCGGTCAAGAGCACCAAGTGGTTCGTCGAGAAGAAGAACGCTTGGTCGATTCACCAACGCGCGAGCAACAGCGACGCGTTGCTGTTGTCCACCAGACATCTGACGAGGATGACGCTCAGCAAGTTTGGACATCTGCACCATGTCGAGAGCTTCTGCAACTCGAGCTGCCACTTCACTCTTGGGTGTGCCTGATTGCTTTAGTCCGTATGCAACGTTTTCAGCAACGGTCATGTGTGGGAACAATGCATAGTGCTGGAAAACAGTATTAACTTCACGTTTGTACGGCGGAATGTTCTGCACTTCTAAACCGTTAATTCGAATGTGACCAGAGTTTGGTTGTTCAAAACCTGCAAGCATGCGCAATGTTGTTGTTTTCCCACATCCACTAGGGCCGAGCAACGATAAGAACTCACCCGGGTGAACTGAAAGGTTCATGGAGTCAACAGCGACCACGTCGCCGTATTTCTTCGTCACATTGACGAGCTCTACTGATCCGCGCTCATTTGCCACTGGACCTCCCCTTTGCGTGTCGTTCAAATCATAGGCACCTCCAGCCGATGATGACGGAATCGCGAACTCGCAACCTAGTGTTCATATATGAACCCCTCCGACTTTGATCAGATCGAGCACCTGGCCCAACGTCATCTCTGGGGCCACTTCACTCGTCTCGCAGGCGTTCAGCGCGATGGGCTACCCATCATCGATCGCGGCGAAGGTGCCTATGTATACGACGCACAGGGTCGCAAGTATCTCGATGGTCTCAGCGGCCTGTTCACCGTCAATATCGGTCACGGACGCACAGAGCTTGCTGAAGCAGCACGTGCCCAGACCGAAAAGCTCGCTTATTTCCCGATATGGAACTACGCAACAGAACCAGCAGCGCGTCTTGCGGGCAAATTGGCCGACCTTGCACCCGGCAACCTGAACCGAGTCTTCTTTACGACAAGTGGTGGTGAAGCAGTTGAAGCGGCATGGAAACTGGCGATTCAATATTTCTCAATCATCGGACAACCACAGCGCCGCAAAGTCATCAGTCGCGACTACTCGTATCACGGCACCTCAATGGGTGCGCTTTCCATCACCGGCATTCAAGCATTGCGTGAACCGTTCGAACCCCTTCTTCCCAATGCTCTGAAGATCCGCAACACAAACCACTACCGGTGTGGCACGTGTTCTCAACTCGACGCGTGCACTCTTGATTGTGCCGACGATTTGGAACGTCGCATTCTTGAAGAAGGGCCAGACACCATCGCAATGGTGATTATGGAACCCGTGCAGAACACTGGCGGTGCGCTCGTGCCTCCGGATGGATACTGGAAGCGTGTTCGCGAAACATGCACCAAATACGGAATTCTCCTTGTATCGGATGAAGTTATTTGCGCATTTGGCCGCCTCGGTCACATGTTCGGCTCTGACAGATTTGTTTACCAGCCAGACATGATCACCTTTGCTAAGGGAGTCACTAGTGGTTACTCCCCGCTTGGTGGAGTGCTCGTGAGCGATGCCATAGCTGCACCGTTCCTCGAAGAGGGCAACAATGTCTTCTTGCACGGGCACACTTTCGGCGGACACCCCGTGAGTTGTGCGGTTGCGCTTGCAAACATCGAAGTCCTTGAGCGCGAAGACCTCTGCGGCAATGTATTACGTCACGAAGCATTGTTCGATGACGTGATGGCATCTCTCAATGAGTTACCGATCGTGGGCGATGTGCGAGGGTGCGGATATTTCCGTGTGGCTGAATTAGTTCGTGATGCTGAGACAGGTGAGACATTCACAGACGAAGAGAGCGAATGGCTACTACGCACCGTTGTGTCCCCGATGATTTACGACGCTGGACTGATTTGCCGCGCAGATGACCGTGCAGACCCAGTGATTGTGCTGTCCCCCACACTTGTGTGTGGCGAAAAAGAACTTGAATTTATTCGGTCAACACTGACCACGGTTTTTACCGAAGCCTGGCGTCAATACCAGAACCGCTAAAGCGATTTAGCTCTCAAGGTTCGCCATGACGTGCTTGATGCGCGTGTAGTCATCAAGAGCGTATGCGGACAGGTCTTTTCCGTATCCAGACTTCTTGTATCCACCATGCGGCATTTCCGCCACGACGGGAATATGTGTGTTGATCCACACGCAACCAAAATCAAGATGCTTAGCCATACGCATCGCGCGACCAAAATCACGAGTCCATACAGAAGAAGCAAGCCCGTATTCAACGCCATTTGCCCAACGCAGTGCTTCGTCCTCGTCAGAGAATCGTTGCACCGTGATGACTGGTCCAAAAATTTCGTTCTGAATCATTTCATCGTCTTGCTTTAGGTCAGCAATGACAGTTGGCGTAAAGAAGTATCCATCGTTACCTTGGCGTTCTCCGCCAGTGACAACGCGAGCATGCTTTGGTGTGCGATCAACAAACCCTGCAACGCGCGCCAACTGATTCTGGTTATTCAGCGGACCAAACGCTGCTTCAAGATCTTTCGGGCCACCAGTGCGCGTTGCGGCTGCTTGCTCAGCAAGTGCGGCTACGAACTCTGCGTAAATTTTGGGTCCACACACAACACGTGTTGCCGCAGTGCAGTCTTGTCCAGCATTGAAATACCCTGCGGCGGCGATTCCGGCGGCTGCAGCCTCAATGTCAGCATCGTCAAACACGATGACCGGTGCCTTACCACCAAGTTCAAGGTGCACCCGCTTTAAACTTTTTGCTGCAGCCTCGGCTACTTCAATACCTGCACGAACAGATCCGGTGACAGACACCATGGAAGGAATGTCATGAGTCACCATTGCTCGGCCAGTATCGCGATCACCACAAATGACATTCAGTACGCCTGCTGGCAAAAACTCCGCTGCAATTTCTGCAAGCAAAGTGGTTGACGCCGGAGTCGTATCAGACGGTTTCAAAACAACTGCGTTACCAGCCGCAATGGCAGGCGCAAATTTCCATACGGCCATCATCATCGGATAGTTCCACGGTGCCACCTGTGCGCATACACCTATTGGTTCACGACGAATCATTGATGTCATATTTGCCATGTACTCTGCTGTTGCTTTTCCTTCCAGCATTCGTGCTGCTCCGGCAAAGAAACGAATCTGATCAACCATGGGAGGAATCTCTTCGCTCATGGTAAGTGCAATTGGCTTTCCTGTGTTCTGAACTTCGGCTGCGACAATTTCATCTGCACGTGCTTCAATCGCGTCGGCAATGCGATACAACGCCAACGAACGT
>CAIYTS010000231.1 GCA_903929185.1 uncultured Acidimicrobiaceae bacterium | reverse complement strand
TTTCGGTTCATGCATGAGTAATCCGTACCAGGAGGCGCTCGGCGCTACTCTGATCGAGCGCACATTTCGCGAACGCATTGTGTTGGTCGGCGTAACAATGGGCGGACAAACAGATGACGAGACCGAAGAAGGCCTTGACGAATTGTCATTGCTTATTGATACAGCCGGTGCAGATGAAGCAGCCCGCTTAACTCAACGCCGTGATTCGCCAGATTCAACGTTTTACATCGGCAAAGGAAAAGTTGATGAACTGAAAGAAGTGTGTTTGGCACTTGATGTGGACACCGTTGTTTTTGATAACGAACTTTCGCCTGGTCAGCAATACAACTTGGAAAAGGCGTTGGGGCGAACAGCACTAGACCGCACCGCAGTAATTCTTGACATTTTTGCTCAGAACGCACACACGCTTGAAGGTAAAGCACAAGTGGAACTAGCCATGTTGCGCTACCGGTTGCCACGATTGCGTCGAGGCGCAAAGGCCGGGCTCTCACAGCAGGGTGGTGGAATTGGTACTCGTGGACCTGGTGAAACTCGACTCGAAGTAGATCGTCGTCGCATTATGCGTCGCATCACGAAGTTGGAACAAGACCTCGTCGCGCTGCGTCACACGCGCCAGACACAACGAAAGAGCAGAGGTCGCAGCGGACTTGCATCTGTAGTCATCGTTGGCTACACAAACGCTGGTAAATCAACGTTGCTGAATTCGCTCACACGAGCTGGTGTATTAGTTGAAGACCGATTGTTTGCAACTCTTGACCCCACCACGCGCCGGTTGTCTCTCCCCGGTGGAGAGCCAGTACTTCTCACTGACACTGTTGGGTTTATTCGTCAATTGCCGCATGGTCTCATTGAGTCGTTCAAGAGCACTTTAGAAATCGCAGCAGAAGCTGACATGTTGGTGCACGTTGTTGACGCAAGTGCTGTGCACCCTGAACAGCAAATCACTGCAGTTCGTGAAGTTCTTGCAGAAATTGGCGCAGACCAAGTCCCTGAGTTCATTGTCTTCAACAAGGCCGACTTGGTGGACGATTGGGGTGCTTCGTTGGTGGAAGATCATCAGGGTGCAGTTGCGGTTTCGGCATTGCGTAACGAAGGCCTAGAAGTCATGATGCGCCGTTTGGCAGACCGCATGCGGGCAATTACGCAAGTCACCGAGTTGATGGTGCCGTATGACCGAGGTGACATCCTTGCGTCCATTCATCGCGAAGGTGAAGTTGTCATGTCAGAACTCGAAGACGAAGGAATGCGTATTCGCGCCCGTTTGTCGAGTGCGTCAGAAGGCCGATTGCGTGAGTTCGTTGTACCGCTCACAAATCAGCGAAACTAGGTCACCATGACTGATCGCGACACCGTTGGCTTCGTGCCACCTCCATACCCGTATGACCGCCTCGATGCGTATCAAAAACTCGCTGCAGCACACGACGGCGGAATCGTTGATCTCTCCATCGGTACGCCGTGTGATCCGCCGCCACCAGCAGTGATTGAAGCGCTGTCGCATTCAAATGCTGAGCGCGGATACCCAGCCTCTATTGGTTCTGAGGCGCTGCGTCGTTCCATCGCACGATGGATGGGTCGCAGGTTCGAAATCGATGTTCCGATCTCTCGTATCGGTGCTTGTATCGGCACAAAAGAGTTTGTGGCTACAACGCCTCAATACATGAAATTGCGTCGCCCAGAACGCGACACAGTGCTGTATCCGGCCGTTGCATACCCCACCTATGAGATGGGTGCAGTGCTCGCAGGTCTCCGCGCAGTTCCTGTTGGTGTCGACGCTTCTGGCCGCATGGATCTGGGTTCAATTTCTGCAGACGACAGGCAACGTGCATTGATGTTGTGGGTCAATAGCCCAAGCAACCCCACTGGCGCTCTTGACGATTTGAAAGCTGCAGCTGTATGGGGTCGCACCCACAACATCCCTGTGTTCTCCGATGAGTGTTACGCCGAATTCACGTGGGCAACATCAGCTCAATCAATCTTGCAACACGGACTCGAAGGCGTGATCGCTGTGCATTCATTGTCGAAGCGGTCCAATCTTGCTGGCGTGCGCGTTGGCTTTTATGCAGGCGATGCAGACATTGTCGAGTACCTGCAAGAAGTGCGTAAACATGCAGGGTTTATGGTGCCAGGCCCCGCACAAGCAGCAGGCGTTGCAGCATTAGATGACGATGAACATGTCCGTGTGCAGCGTGATCGTTATCGCTCACGACTTGAGTTCATGGCGTCGACATTGTCAAAGTGGTCAGGAATTGAAATTACAATTCCCGATGGCGGTTTCTATCTGTGGTTCAACGCTGGAGATGCGTGGAGCTTCACAGAGAAACTTGCCCGTGAAGGCGGAGCGTTAGTAAGCCCTGGCGATTTCTACGGTGCTGGTGGATCGCACAATGTTCGCGTTGCGGTCGTGCAGCCAGATGCCAAATTGCATCTTGTTGCTCAACGTTTAGGACTGTAACCAGGGCTGTAACAACGAAGTGAAGTTATAACCGTCGCATGACGGTGACAACTTTACCGAACACACTGACTTCGTCAGAAGTGAAAACCATTGGTTCCATTGTGGGATTTGCAGGGACAAGTGTGATCTTGTTGCCTGACTTCTTGAATGTTTTAACAGTTGCTTCGTCTCCGGGAATTCCTGCAACAACGATGTCGCCGTTGTCTGCTGTTTGCTGTTGACGAGCAACAACAAAGTCACCATCAAGAATTCCGGCATCGATCATTGAGTCACCGCGAACGCGCAACATAAACAGTTCGCCTTCGCCCGTGAAGTCAGTAGGAAGTGGAATGAGATCTTCCACATTCTGTTGGGCCAATAAACCGGTACCAGCAGCTACTTCACCAATGAGAGGTACGTGGCGTGATGGACGACGTTCCATGGCAACTTCAGAGTTGGTATCGAAGCGAACTTCGAGAGCGCGGGGCTTTGTTGGGTCACGACGCAGGAAACCCATCTTCTGAAGCGTGTTGAGGTGGTTGTGCACGGTGGAGGGGGAGTTGAGGCCGACAGCCTCGCCAATTTCACGTACGGATGGCGGGTAGCCCCGTTCTTGCATGCTGGTGGAAATGACGTTGAGAATTTCGCGTTGGCGGGGAGTGAGTGCTTCGGACATGGTGATGAGCGTACAGGTGTTCGCCCTCAAGGTCAAACACCTGTTCGTAGAACAGTCGTTCGGGGGGATACTTGACTACGAACACCTGTTCGGTCAAACTATAGAACACCCGTTCGCTACGGTTCGCAGTACATAGACCTCCCGGTCCTTAACCCCTTACCCCGAAAGGAAATCACCATGGCAACCACCATCGATCCACTCTTGTTCTCAGGTTCATACCGTACAGAAGCCGCCGCTCGCCGTCAGCCAAGTGCCCGTACCTTCCAGCGCCGCCGCCGCACTGTGGGTGCCATCGTCGTATTTGGTCTGGCTTCTGGCCTGATCTCAACAGGCGCATTTGCATCCGATCCAGCACCAGCTGATCAGATCATTCCTCGCTCAGTTGTTGCTCAGTCAGGCGACACCTTGTGGGACATCGCTCGCACCATCGCCCCAACCGGTGACATCTCTGAACTTGTGCATGAATTGGTTCGTGCAAATGGTTCTCACATCGAAGCTGGCCAAGTAGTTCGTATCCCGTAATTGCTTTATTCCTTGCTAAAAAGGGGCAAAATCCCCACATAGGCAAGGCGTAGTCATTTAGAGTTAGCGGAGTGCATTGCCCCGTATGCCCACATGACGACACCAAGGTGATCGACTCTCGCCCCGCCGATGATGGCGCGGCAATTCGTCGTCGGCGTGCATGTCCTGAGTGCGCCTACAGATTTACAACGTATGAACGTTTGGAAGAGGCGCCGTTACTGGTGATGAAACGTTCGGGTTCTCCTGAACCATTCGACAGAGCAAAAGTGACTTTTGGTGTGCGTTCGGCATGCAAGGGTCGTCCGGTTGACGAAGCATCAATCGAGGCTTTGGCCGAGGCGGTGGAAGACGACATGCGGCTTGCGCTGACGTCAGGATCTGAAATCACTTCTTCAACTGTTGGTCACGCAGTGCTCGAGCGTTTGAAAGCTCTTGATGAAGTTGCGTACATGCGATTTGCAAGCGTGTACAAAAACTTTGATGACGCCGCTGCGTTCCGCCGCGAACTTGCACTGCTTAAGCAGTCGTAACTTTTTCGTATCGCGCGAAAACAAAACCGCTGTCAGTTGATAGCGATACACATGTGAAATGTCGTAGCGCATGTGGAGCCTGACTCAGTGACGGTGCTCGAAAACCACCAATGTGTGGAGACATTGTGAGATTGATTGCATCCACACAATCTGCATCGAACAATGCAGCATTTAGCATTGGGCCACCTTCCACATGAACAACACCATGAGGCAATTGGGCAATGATTCCGGCCATGTCGACATCTGTTTCGCCGGCGCGCACAGAGTCCACCGTGAGCGCAGGCGCAGACGTGGTTGTTGCTACGAATCCGGCCCCTGAGGAAAACAGAGGAGACGTGAAATCAAGCGCACAAGACTTGGTGACAACCGCAATGCGCAGGCCAGTTTTGCTTGGAGGTCCGTAGTTCTCGGTCCGTGCTGTGCCGGCACCCACCAAGACGACTGCAGCGGCCCCACGCAATGCAATGAGACGTGCTTGGTCTGCTGGCCCACCGAGTGGTCGAGAACGCCCGTTGACGTCAATCACGCCGTCTGGTGTGGAAATCATGCAGATCTCCACACTGTGCAACGGGCTTGTCATATCAACAGT
>CAIYTS010000230.1 GCA_903929185.1 uncultured Acidimicrobiaceae bacterium | reverse complement strand
GGCAACGCTGCCTTCCAAAGTGGAACCACCGACAGAGTCAACAACCAAGTTCACGCCTGCACCGTTTGTGTATTCCATTACTTCTTTTGCTGCATCTACTTTTGTGTAGTTGATGCCGTGATCAAGTCCGTATTCCTTCAAGCGCTCAAGACGCTCATCACTTGACGCTGTTGCAAGCACCGTTGCGCCGGCTGCTTTTGCAAGCTGAATACCTGCAAGGCCAACACCACTTGCGCCAGCTTGAATGAGAACTGTTTCTCCGGCCTTCAAACGCCCGAATTCAAACAAGCAATCATCTGCTGTACCGAATTCAATGGGGATTCCTGCAGCTTCTTGTAGTGACAAACCTGCAGGCACTGCCCACACGGATCCTGCAGGAACGCTGATGACTTCAGCATGAGATCCGAATCCCATTGTGGCGACAACTTGTTGGCCCTTAGTAAACGCAGTGACGCCTTCGCCTACTTCGCGCACAATGCCCGAGGCCTGATACCCAACGATGTGCGGCTTGGTTGCTAATGCTCCGCCGGTGCGGTTCAGTGTGTCGCCGCCTTGAATTGCAATTGCAGCAACATCAATCAGTACGCCACCTGGGCGCAATAGTGGCTCAGCCACATCTTCGTACGTAAGGACCTCAGGTCCGCCAGTCTGGTAATAAACAGCAGCTTTCATTCAGGTGACGCTACTTCTAGTTGTGTCGTATGCGATTACTGGGCAATGCGCAATACAAAAGCCACATCGTTGCGTGGCGTTGGCGGAAGGGTGACTGTGTTTCCGTGTCGAACAAGTGGGCCAGAATGTCCTAGCAGGGAGACGTTACCCTCAGGAAGATTCTCGATACTGATACTGGCAGCGGGGGAGTCGCCCAGAACGATGGCATAGACATTGTTGTCCCGATCTTGTGTGAGACGAACTGTTTGGCCATCGGTGGTGACAAGCGATGAAACGGCGTAAGGGCGCGTATCAAAGATTGCAGAGCCATTGATGTCTAGCCATGCACCAATGTCTTGTATTCGTTCAAGTTGTTCGCGGGGCACTTCACCGTTTGCCATTGGCCCAATGTTCAGCAAGAGATTGCCACCATCTGCGACTGCATTGATCAGTAACTGAATCAATTCTTCTGATGTTGCATATGTTGAATCATCATCTAAAGCGTTGTAGCCAAAACTTCTGCCGATTCCCCTGCACACTTCAAACTTTTTGTTCGGAACAGTAAGACCAGATGAATACTCAGGTGTGATGTAGTCGGCATGAGTTGTTCCCGTAGCAACACCCATCATGTCGAAGCGATCATTCACTATTCCATCTGGGTTGTAATTGAAATACTCGGCCATGAACTGCATCGCGGCCGCACCGCCGCCAGGCCAACCGACGTCATTCCACAACAAGTCTGGGCTGTATCGCTGAATCAATTCGCGGTAGTGGGCAGTTGCATATTCGGCATATTCCGAGGTCTGCGGCGTAGCAAGAAACATGCTCATCCATCCGTTGTAACCGAGCCCTTGAAACGTGACATCAAGTCCACCGCAGTAGTACAGACCAATACGCATGCCGGCATTACGCGCCGCCTCACATGCTTCACCAACTAGATCACGGGGTGATGTATACGTCGAGCCTTTGTTGGGGTTATGCACAGTTGTTGGCCACATGATTGCGCCATCAATATGGCGCGTACCCATGACGCAATACTTCGCACCTGAATCTTTGAACAGTTGTTCCCACTCACGTGGATTCCACTGTTTTGTCTCTGTAAAGAATTCACTAACGAACTCGTCATATGGTTTGTTCCCATATTTCGCTGCATGATGTTTCTGCACAGAGGAACCTTTAATTGCCAGGGAGTTCACGTACCACTCTGCATACGGAGATTCCCGAAACGCTGTTTCTTCTCCATATTTCGTGGTCTGTTCAAACAAGTCTTCAGACAATGGTGCATATGCAGGCACTGAGGCCGGATACCAGTGAATGAAAATCCCGAACTTGGCATCGTCAAACCACTGTGGCAGTTCGCGCGCCTGTAGAGATTCGATTGTTCCTTCGAACTGGCTCATTTCCCCACACTATTGGTGTGAAAACGTGCTGTCAGTAATCAGACGGTGAGAGGCTTTGCAAGACGCAACGTTGCAAGTTCTGCAGGGGCTGAGAGCCCGGCCAATGCAATGTCGTAATCAGGCAACTCATACACATCGCCATCATCGGTAATCATGATGAACCTGTCAAAGTTCGCAAGGAATGTGCGG
>CAIYTS010000229.1 GCA_903929185.1 uncultured Acidimicrobiaceae bacterium | reverse complement strand
TCGCGTTGCCGGAGTTCTGTCGTTGTACAACATGGACGTTTTAGGCGCAGAAGCTCACTCGGATGAACAGGGAATGGCTGCTTCAGAGTTTCGTGTCTCTAGTCAACACGGTGAAATTGATTGGGAACCGATTGAAACAAATCTGCGACTTGCGTTGTCTGGCCGACTTGCGCTTGATTCACGGCTTGCTGACCGTGCAGCAAATGCTCGGCCTCGTCGTGCAACATCTGCGCTTGCACCGGCCGCACCGACAGTTCGTTTCGATGATTCTGCATCATCGAATGCCACATTCCTTGAGGTGCGAGCACCAGACATGGTCGGAGTACTGCATCGCATTACAAAAGCAATCGCTGATTGTGGACTCGACATTCGTCATGCCCGCGTTTTGACCCTTGGCAACGAAGTTGTCGACTCCTTTTATGTTCGCGAATCAAGTGGTGGCCGAATTAGTGATGAGGCGTATAAGAATGAAATCTCGCGCGCCATTTTGCACTCTCTCGGCGAGAAATAGTTGTCCTTCCACCAAGTAAGGTGAAATCCATGAGCGATGCAGAACCGCAGTATTTCACTAAAGACCTCATTCGATGGAGCGAAACTCTTGCAGCTATCGCGCGAACCGGCATGGGCTTCACGCAGAGTTTGTATGAAAAGGAACGGTACGAAGAAGTACTCAAGGTTGCAGCAGACATCAAGATTGCCGCAGATGATGTTTTAGAAGTACGGCGTGAACAAGATCATTTCGTTCAAGAGTGGATGGAATCAGTCGGTGAAGGTATTCCCGGATACGTCACTCCAAAAGTTGCCATCGGTGCAATTGTTGGAAATGAAGAAGGAAAGATTCTTCTTGTTCAACGCAAAGACAGCGGAGTGTGGCTGTATCCCACAGGATGGGCTGACGTCGGGTATTCACCAGCAGAAGTAGCCATGAAAGAAGTGGAAGAAGAAACGGGCATTATCGCTGAGCCTCTGCAACTACTTGGCGTTGTTGATGGCATGCGTATGGGCTTTTCTCGCTTTGGCATGTACATGTTGTTGTTTCATCTGCGCGCAACTGGTGGAGAACTGCAAGGGCACCCGTTAGAGACTGGTGATGTGGGCTGGTTTGGCCCCGATGAACTACCAACCCCAACAGCTGGTGCGCAGTGGTGGGGCGATATGGCCTTTGCGGCAATTGCTGGAGACATTAACCCAGCGACGTTTGATGCTCCGCGCGAACACATGTGGCGCGGCGATCACACTAGTTAATTAGTTCGTACCCTGCTCGCGCAGAAATTGTTCGACTTCGTCAACTAGCAGGTGTGCATTGTTTTCTGCATCTTCTCCGTCGTCATTGCCGAATTCAAATTCAAGTTGTGGTGAATCTTCTTGATCAAAGACGTCGTCACCCATAGAGTCAAGACGTTCAACATATTCACGAAGGTCGTCGTCGTCTTCGATGAGTTCATTGACTTTGTTGTCGTAGGCAACAACAAAATTGTGCAATGCAGAAAGCGGAGCAGGTGTGCCGATGATTTCCCCGGCACGTGCCATGAGAGCACTTGCTGCCTTTGGTGAAGGTATCTGTGATGCATACGCAGGCACAGCAGCCCATAACGAAGCTGATGGAATAGATGCTTGCGAGCATGCATCATGCAAGACGCCAACTATTCCGGTTGGGCCTTCATATCGTGAACGTTGCAGATCAAATCGTTCAATAGTGGGTTGGTCGTTTGCAGTGCCCATGATTCGAACTTCGCGCGAGTGTGGAACATCAGCAAGTAACGCACCAAGAGACAACACCATTGAAGCTTCAAAACGGGCAGCAACACTGACGATCTGTTCAGTGAACAAACGCCATTTCAAACTGGGTTCTGGCCCAAGAAT
>CAIYTS010000228.1 GCA_903929185.1 uncultured Acidimicrobiaceae bacterium | reverse complement strand
TGCTGCCTCCCGTAGGAGTCTGGGCCGTGTCTCAGTCCCAGTGTGGCTGATCATCCTCTCAGACCAGCTACCCGTCGTAGCCTTGGTGAGCCGTTACCTCACCAACAAGCTGATAGGCCGCGAGATTCTCCCGAACCGAAATTCTTTCGTTACAAAGTGATGCCACTTCGTAACGGCATTCGGTATTAGCAGTCGTTTCCAACTGTTATCCCAAAGTTCGGGGCAAATTTCTCACGTGTTCCTCACCCGTTCGCCACTAGGTCTTCACTTGTATTGCTACAAGATGGACCTCGTTCGACTTGCATGTGTTAAGCCCGCCGCCAGCGTTCGTCCTGAGCCAGGATCAAACTCTCCGTCAAGAACTACCGATTTGCATCGGGATCGTTCTGGAAAGTCCGTGGGCCTCGGGGGGAATAACCCCAAAGACCCAGTTCCTAACTTATTGTTTTTTTTGTTTGTGAGATGGATTGGAATCCATCTCGAATTGACAGGCAATATCGACGACCGAAGTCGCCTTACTGCCCGCACTGTTGTTCAGTCTTCTCTTCTGTTTTCAAGGAGCTAATGCTCTCGGTATGTACCTAGAAGGCAGTGATACCGACCCCCAAAAACACGCATGCGCGTTAGAGGGGCGAGTTGCAATGCTAACGGCGCCTAAGACCCACTTCCAACACGGGTTTCAGAGAAATCCGGAAGTCTTTACATCTGTGGACAAACTGCCTTTTCAGGCCAGTGTCAACACGTGATAGGTGGTCTTTCCCTTACGAACCAAAATCCAACGATCATGCAGAATCCCTTTACTGGCAAGGGTTTCCCCCTTTTCTAGGGTCTGGCCATTGACCTTGATTCCGCCCTGTTCGACAGAGCGACGCGCGTCACTAGTGCTGCTGGCAACACCGGAACGGGCCAAAAGACCAAAGACATCGTCCAGGTCTTCGCGCGCAATAACTGTGCTCGGGACCTCTGAGGCAACTGTCTCTAACGCCTCACGCGAAGCACCATTGGGGTCTCCCCCGAAAAGAATCTCTGCAGCAGCTTCAGCAACGCGTGCTGCATCAGTGCCGTGAACTAAGACTGTGAGTTCTGTTGCAAGTGTGCGCTGTGCAATTCGCTTACCAGGATCAGACAAATGTGATTCAAGTAACGATGAAATTTCACTCATTGATGCAAGAGAAAACTGCGGCAAGTACTTCACAACATCTGCGTCTGCCATTTGCATCCAGAACTGACGGAATTGATACGGCGATGTACGTTGCGCATCAAGCCACACTGCACCATCTGCAGTTTTACCAAACTTTGAGCCATCACTTTTTGTAACGAGCGGCCACGTTGCTCCAAATGCACTGCGCGATAACGACTTACGAATTAGGTCAATTCCTGCAGTGATGTTTCCCCACTGATCAGAACCACCCATTTGCAATTCCACATCATGTTGGGCGCAAAGATGCCTGAAATCATTGGCTTGTAGCAACATGTAACTGAACTCTGTATATGACAAACCATTCTCTGAATTCAAACGATTCTTCACAGACTCTTTTGCCATCATTTGATTCACAGTGATGTATTTACCAACGTCGCGCAAGAAATCAAGTGCACTAATTCCGGCAGTCCAATCAGCATTGTTTACAAGTGTCGCTGCACTTTTTCCAGGAGAAAAATCAAGCAAGCGTGACAACTGATTCTTGATTTGTGAAACATTATGTTCGAGCGTTTCACGATCGAGAAGATTGCGTTCTTCGCTTTTTCCAGACGGATCGCCAACCATTCCGGTTGCGCCTCCTGCGAGTGGAAACGGACGATGACCAGCAAGTTGAAAACGGCGCAAAGTCAATTGACCAAGAAGGTGCCCAACGTGCAATGAGTCTGCTGTCGGATCAAAACCCACATAGATGCCGATTGGGCTTGCATCGAGCCGCGTTGATAGAGCTGACGCGTCTGTGGAGTCATGGATCAGGCCGCGTGCGGAGAGGTCAGAGAAAAGGCCAGATGTTGTCACGTACAAAGTCTTACACGGCTACCCCGTTGGCACCTGCACTATTATCGATTCATCAGTTCGTCATCATCGCCCGGAAATATGAGTTTGTTTGACGGCGATGAAATGCTGCGGGCGCTTCTGCACCAAGCTGAGGCATGTCGCCAACTTGGCTCACACATGTACCACGCACTGTTCACTGATCTTGCAGCCGATTATGCAGATGGTGGTCGAACGTACGCGCTCTTGGCAGGTCGAAGCCTTCGCCCATTACATGACGCTGTGCCACTGCGGTTAGCAGGTGCAATTCATCGAGTGGTGCTGCAAGGCAAAGATGATCGATTGGCGCGGCATTATCCGAGCGTCGGGGGGAAACCCGCTGAAGACTTTACGGCTGATTTCATTGGGTATATGCGTGACCATCTAGATGATGTTGAAAGTGGTTTAGCTACTCAAGTACAAACAAACGAGGTCGGCCGAAGTGTGGTGCACCTTGTTGTGAGCCACTGGCTAACAACCCTTGGTGTTGAAGAATTCGATCTCTTGGAGATTGGTGCAAGCGCGGGACTAAACCTGAATTTTGACAAGTTTTACGGATGCTTCGGCCAACTTCGTATGGGAGATCCGAGTTCTTCACTTCGTTTTATGGGTGACTGGTTCATGAAGGCACCAGACGTACCGCGGGTCGGCGCACGCGTGATCCACCGCAGAGGTTGCGATATCTCCCCTCTCGATGTCACGAAGCAAGAAGACGAGGACAGACTTTTATCGTTCGTGTGGCCGGATCAACGAGTCAGACTTGAACGGCTTTGCGCTGCAATTTCCATCGCAAAATCTCATCGCCCCATCGTGGATACAGCATCTGCGGATGACTGGATTGAACAACAACTGGAACGACGCAGTGACAATGCCACCGTTATTTTTCATTCAATTGTGTGGCAATACCTCGGTACCGAGACTCAAAATCGTTTAAAAAATACGATTTATGAAGCGGCACAATTCGCTACAAAGTCCGCACCGATTGTGTGGGTGCGCATGGAACCTGCCGGAGCAGTTGCAGATGTTCAGGTTGATGTTTTTGACGGCACTAGTGCCGAGCCGCGTCACTTTCGTTTGGCCGAGATTGGTTATCACGGCCAGAACATGAACTGGCTTTAGTTCAACGCGCGCCGAACAACATCTGGCACAGGGGCAGGTTGCGGGGCACCTGGCGTAACACTGACATAGGTGATGATGCAGTCAAACACTTGCTCACCGTTCACTGTCATGTCGACTGTGACATCAAACGAAGTGTTTCCCCACCGCGAGACAGAGCATGCTGCGTGAATCACGTCTGTGTATTTGGCGCCTTTGTGCCAAGTGCCCGTTGCAGTTTTCAACATGAAGTCAAAGCCAACTGCGATGAGATCAACATCAGAAATATCTTTCTTCAGTTCATTTGCTAGGCCTTGGCGAACGAACTGCGCTACGGCATCATCTGCATAGATCCAATAATTGGCGTTAAAGACAACGTTCTGCATGTCACATTCGTTGTATCGAACACGGAACTCTTGAACAAATGTCATGCCAAGCGTGCCTCAGCAGATCGAATTGCTTCCATCAGTCGCGCCTTTTGCTCTTGTGCAACTAATGGCCCTGATGCACCTGGCGATTGACGACGCTCAACCGAAACACCAGGATTAAAAAGTGACACCGCATCTGGTCCGAACGATTCATGACTACGAACGATGTCAACCATCGGCACATTCGTTGCGATGGAGTCCCGAACGATTTTGCCAACAATGGAGTGGGCCTGACGGAATGGTGTTCCCCGGTGCACAAGCCATTCAGCAAGATCAGTTGCTACTAGAGCTTCTGCATCTGCGCCCTTAATCATGTTGTCTGTTCTGAATGTCGCAGTCTTAATCATTCCGTTTACCGCAATGAGTGCCCGACGGACTTGATCAACAGAATCAAAGAGCGGTTCTTTGTCTTCTTGTAAATCTCTGTTGTACGCAAGAGGCAGACCCTTCAACATCGCAAGAAGACCAGTGAGGTTTCCAATGAGTCGACCAGCTTTTCCACGAGCCAATTCAGCGATGTCAGCGTTCTTCTTCTGCGGCAACATGGATGAACCAGTTGCATACGCATCATCAAGCACAGCAAAACCGAACTCAGCACTGGTCCACAAGACCCACTCTTCACCGATACGTGAGAGGTGAACGCCAAGCAGAGCTATATCAAACAGAATTTCAGCAACGAAATCTCTATCGGATACTGCATCAAGAGAGTTTGCGAAAGTAGTTCCGAATCCCATGGTCTCAGCGGAATGTGCAGGGTTGATTGGCAGGGACGAACCGGCCAGAGCGCCAGCACCTAACGGAGAGACATCAAGACGCACAAGTGCATCAGAAATTCTGTCCACGTCACGCAACAATGCCCATGAATGGGCGCGCAGATGATGCGAGAGAAGCACCGGTTGCGCGTGTTGTACGTGTGTGTACCCAGGCATTCTGACTGGTGGCGTGCTGGCATCAGCCTCAACGGCGCGTTCTTCCAAGGTATTCACCAATGCAAGAACATGAGAGGCAACGACAGCGACTTCACGTTTGCACCACAACCGAACGGCCGTAGCAACCTGATCGTTTCTGCTGCGACCGGTGTGAATGCGAGCGCCAGGCTCCCCTGCAATCTGTGTCACACGACGTTCAATTGCTGTATGAATGTCTTCATCGGTTGATTCGAAGGCGAATGAACCGTTTGAGAACTCGTCGCCAACGGTCTGCAATGCAGCCAGAACCGACGCACCGTCTACTTGCGACATCAGCCCTACTGAGACCAACATCGAGACGTGCGCATGCGAACCCACAATGTCGTCGCGCCATAAGCGCTGATCGAAGGACAAGCTTTCGGTATATGCCATCAAGTCGTCGGCTGGAGCAACATCAAATCGTCCGTGCCACAGCGCAGCACCTTCGGAAACCTTTTTGTCAGACATGAGCTGCGCCCTTCTTTCGTGGAATGCCACCAGTGGCGTCTGTAACGCCTGAGAGCGACCGTAACTGTTCGGCAAGACCCGTGCCGCCAACTTCTTCTGTGGCGAC
>CAIYTS010000227.1 GCA_903929185.1 uncultured Acidimicrobiaceae bacterium | reverse complement strand
GATGCGGTTGATCTCTTCGATATACAGAAGTGATCCGTCACGCATGGCACTGACTAATGCGCCATCAACAAAAATGCTTGGGTCGTATCCATCGTTGAGTACGCGAGCTGGATCAAAGTGTCCAACAAGACGTGCAGGAGTAAGTTCCGCATTGCCTTCAACAAATTCAAATCCGATGCCGAGACCTTGGGCCACGGCACGCAACAACGTTGATTTTCCTGTGCCAGGAGGACCTTCCAGCAAAACGTGGCGGTCAGCTGCAAGAGCTGCGAGCACCAGTTCTACTTCGCGAGTACGTCCGACGACCTGAGTTGAAAGCGCCGTGCGCAACGACGACTTAGTCATTGACTATGACACCGCGGATGTTTTCACCCTCACGCATAGCGCGGTACCCCTCATTGATTTCATCAAGCGTGTAACGCTTTGTGATGAGTTCATCAAGCTTGAGGTCGCCTACGCGATACATGTCGAGCAATTTAGGAATATCTGCACGTGGGTTCAGGCTGCCAAAAATGGTGCCCTTCACTTCTTTGTTCCACATTGCAAGTTGGAATAAGTTGATATCTGCACTGGTCTCATCCATTGGTGAGATTGCAGTTACAACGCAAGTGCCACCTTTGCCCACCATGGTCATTGCTTCACCCATCATGTCGCCATGAAGTACGCCTGGAGTCATGATCACACGATCAGCCATTTCGCCCCATGACAATTCATTGAGGTGAGGAATTGCTTCAGCCATTGATGCATACGTGTGCGTTGCACCGAACTCCATGGCCTTTTCGCGCTTGAACTCAACAGGGTCAATAGCAATGATGCGCTTTGCACCAGCCATACGAGCACCTTGAACAGCATTGATGCCAATGCCGCCGATACCAACAACAACCACAGTGTCGCCAGGTTGTGTATCAGCACGGTTTGTAGCTGAACCCCAACCAGTTGCAACGCCGCATGACACGAGCGCTACACAATCAAGTGGCAAATCTTTTTCAACTTTGATGAGCGATGCTTCAGCAACAGTGGCGTACTCAGAAAATGTTCCGAGTTTTGCCATCAGCTTGACTGAACGACCGTCTTTCACATGATGACGATGTGTGCCATCTGTAATCATTCCGCCAGTCAACGTGCCTGCACCCAAGTTGCACAAGTTCTGGCGACCCGTTGAGCAATAACGACAACGTCCACATGATGGAACGAAACTTGCTGATACGTGGTCGCCCACCTGCAAGGTAGTTACACCAGGTCCAAGCTTCACAACAACGCCAGCACCTTCGTGCCCACCAATAAATGGGAAGAAGTCGTCGACACCCATCATGGCCAACAGTTCCTTCGGAGGAACCATGTCGCCAGTAACGAAGTGTTCGTCTGAGTGGCACATACCCGCCACTTTCCAGTTCACCAATACTTCATTGGCTTTTGGATCATCGACTTCGATTTCTTCAACCACCCATGGTTGATCAATCCCGTACAAAACCGCTGCGCGTGACTTCATTGTTGTTTCCCCCTTGAATTGTGAACCATTTCTGGTTGCATTTTTTAGTAGATCAAAACTCCGCGGATGTTTTTGCCATCACGCATGTCTTGGTAGCCCTCGTTGATGTCTTCAAGCTTGTATGTCTTTGTGACAAGGCCATCAAGATCAAGTTGACCTTCGCGGTACAAACCAAGAAGTTTCGGAATGTCTGCACGTG
>CAIYTS010000226.1 GCA_903929185.1 uncultured Acidimicrobiaceae bacterium | reverse complement strand
TTGCGTGCAATTGTGGAACATGTTGTGCAAGTAGAGCCAGGTCAGGAACCAATTCGACATATTGCGTCGGGTCATGAAGATCTAGAACTACAACTACGTGTTGGTGCAACTATGCATGCAGCAATGTGGTGCGGGGTTAATCCTTAAGCACGTACTCGTACGCGCCGTCTTTGTCGCGTCGTTCGAAATCACCAAGAATACGTAGGTGTTCTAGGTGCGCATACGCTTCGCTGTCGGCCATTGAGCCTTGTGCGCGTGGCGAGAACAAGTGAGTAGAAAACTCCATCACGGTTGCAGGACGACTGAGGTCTGCACTTGTGTCGCGAAGTTTTTGTAAACGCTCGACATGGTGATCTTTGATTGATTGCACTCTGTCGCCCACATTTGCAAACGGGGTTCCGTGTGCTGGTAAAGCAATATTGATTTGGTTAGCAAAATTTCCGATTTTGTCGAGTGAGTCAAAAAACAAAGTCAGTGGATCGCCATGGGCAGTAAGACCACTGATGTGGGGGGTGATGGTGGGCAACACATGGTCACCACTAAGAAGAGTGCCTGTTTCTTGGTCGAAAAGGCATAAATGGTCGTGCGTGTGGCCAGGAGTGTGCACGGCTATCCATTCGCGACGTGCGAACTTCATGCGGTCTGATTCATTCAGGCGAACCGATGGCTTTGGCACCTTCATGAGTTTCGGAAACCGACGTGCAACGCTCATGCGTGCTTTGCGTTGCCAGGGCATGTCCATTGCTGGTCCGCCCCATGGTGGTGGATCAAATGGGCTGCGCATCATGAGGGCTAAATCTTCAGCATTTACATCGGGTGGTTCGGTTGGGTCGTAGAACGTGCGGAACAAGCGATGAGTGATGATGTCTGCGCCAGACTCATTTTGAAGGCGTGCTGCACCGCCGTAATGGTCAGGGTGACTATGCGTAACGATGATTGAGTGCACGCGCTTCAGGGGCACACCAATAGTTGCTAAGCGATCAGTGAGTGCGGTCCACGATTCTTTTGTGGGAAGGCCTGGGTCCACAACGGCAACACCACGCTCGTCTTCCAATACATACATATTCACGTGGCCGAGGCCAGTGATATTTGCAGGCAACTGCGTGCGCAAAATTCCGGGTGCTACTTCAACTATCTCATCGGTCGCTTGAAGTTGTTCAGACTTCAATGGGCGAGGAGTATCTGTGCTCATTTGCTTGGTTTCTTCACTTCGGCAGGATCACGGAAGATGAGATTGCGGTAGTAACGCATTTCATCGACACTGTCGCGAATGTCATCCATGGCACGATGGTTTTGACCAGTACTGATTTCGCGACCATAGGCGATGTTCGGATACCAACGCTTAACAAGTTCCTTCACGGTTGAGACATCAACACAGCGGTAATGCAACCAGTGCTCAATTTCTGGCATGTACTTTTCAAGAAAACTTCTGTCTGTTCGAATGGAGTTTCCACACAACGGAATTTTTCCGGATTCAGGACTGTGTTCTTTGATGAAGTCGAGAGTCTGCTGCATCGCTTCGTCATGACTGATGGTTGACGTCTTGATGAGTTCAAGCAAGCCCGAGGTGGTGTGCATCTGAGTGACAAAATCGCCCATGGAGGCAAGAGCTTCTTCCGGCTGGAAGATCACAAGGTTTGGGCCCTCGGCAATGATGTTCAGCTCGTCGTCTGTGACGAGGGTGGCAATTTCCACAATCACATCGGTCTCAGGATTGAGGCCTGTCATTTCGAGGTCCATCCAAATCAGCACTTCTCCAATCTAATTGGCATTGCTTGATTGCGCCTATAGCGGAGGTGGGCAATAGCGTGGAGATGTGCCGAACATTCACATCAAGCGCCTCGATACAGATCTCCCGTTGCCCAAATTGGCACATGCAGGTGATGCTGGCCTCGATATCTATTCGGCCATTGATGTGGTGTTAGCGCCCAATGGCGGACGTGCATTGGTTCCAGCAGGTATCGCTATTTCCATTCCTCTCGGATACGCCGGTTTCGTTCTGCCTCGCAGTGGCCTTGCATTGAATCACGGCATCAGCCTTGTGAATACTCCAGGACTTATTGATTCGCACTATCGCGGTGAAATCAAAGTGGTTATGGTGAACACTGATCAAAGTCGCCCGTATCACGTGTCACGAGGTGACCGCATTGCGCAGCTGGTGATTCAACGTGTTGAAGATGTGACATGGACTGAAGTCGACGCACTTGATGACAATGACCGCGGTGGCGGTTTTGGCCATTCGGGCCGTTGATTAATTCTTTGGCAGTCGAATTGAAAGAGCGCCACTTTCAGTAAGCGCTGCAACTTCTTCTGCGCTAACTCCTAAGAGCCGTTGCAGTACTTCTGCATTGTCTTCACCGCGAAACTTCGGAATACCTTGCGTTGAAACATCAGCACCTGAAAATTGCCATGGCGAATTCGGAATTCGGAACGTGCCACCTGAGCGATCATCAATGGAAATGATTGCGTTACGGTCGTGTGCCCAATCTGTTTCTGCGAGGTCTGTCATCTTGCGCAACACGCCCATTGCAAGACCAGCGTCTGCGAACGTATCTTCAATCTCTTCTGCCGTTTGTACTGTGAGTGCCCAATCACGAACAACTTGATGAAGCTCTGAGAGATTTGCGAGGCGCTTAGCAACAGTGTCGAATCGCGGGTCTGTCAGCATGTCGGAACGCTTCATTGCTTTCGCAAACAAGTCAAAAGTTCCGCGTTCTGCAGGATGTCCGCTAACAACGACAAGTGTTCCGTTGCCTGTTGTAAGAATTGGATAATCACCAGGTTGGAAAGAACGAATTAAGTCAGCCGGAACGTCATCTACATACAGTTCATTTTGGGTGTGTTCATTGACGTACAACATTGTTTGTGCCATTGACACATCAAGATGTTGACCGACACCTGAGTGTTCGCGTTGAAAGAGTGCTGCAAGAATTCCTGCTGCAGTTTCCATACCGGTGTATACGTCGGCGTGGCTATGCGGGTCGTTCGATAGTTCACCGTGACGCGCATCAGCCTGAATGCCGGTCATTCCTGTTTCTGCGTTAATGACAGTTGCATATGCACGACGATGTGCCCATGGGCCGGTAGTGCCATAGCCAGTAATAGATGCGTAAATAAGGCGCGGATTAATTTCTGACAAAGCGTCGTACCCAAGACCAAGTGAATCCATCACGCCGCCGCGGTAGTTCTCAATCAGTACGTCGCTCTGGGCGACGAGGCCCTTCACAAGCTCAATTGCTTCTGGCTTCTTCAAGTTCATTGACATGTTGAGCTTGCCAATGTTCTGCTGCGCAAAGTATGTGGACATTGAGCCAACGCGAGGAAATGCAAAACGGGTGAGGTCGCCTTCGGGCGGCTCGATCTTGATGACTTCTGCACCAAGGTCTGACAACATGCGAGCGCAATGAGGGCCCGACAAAACACGCGTGAAATCAAGAACTCGCACGCCATCGAGGGGCCGTGCACCTGGGGTGTGTGATGTGAGGTGCGCCTTCATGATGTCCTTGACCGTATCCAACACCTACAGTGAACAACATGGTCGACGATTTTGCCCGTGAAGTAGAAGCCTTTTTTGAGACTCTTCCCGCAGTCATGGATGCTGCGGGATCGCGAGAGATGGACAAAGTGCGTGCCCTACGCGGCGCGATGGCGAAGGCCCGCCTTGTCGGTTTCGGAATTCCTGAAGAATACGGCGGTCGGACAGATATCGAAAACGGCGAACGTCGTTTTCAAGAATTATCTGATGGGCGTATGCCGCGCGAAGCAGACAGATTGGGTATTGGTCTCAATATGGCGTTACCCATCATTTTGCAATACGGAACGGAAGAACAAAGGAAACGTTTTATTGCGTCCACGCTGAGCGCAGAAGAAGTGTGGTGCCAGCTGTATTCAGAACCAGAGGCCGGAAGTGATCTTGCAAGCTTGCGCACCACAGCAGTTCTTGATGGTGACGAGTGGGTGGTGAACGGACAAAAGGTCTGGACCTCAGGTGCAATGAATTCTGAGATGGGCGTGCTGTTGGCGCGCACCGGAGATGCTCCGCGTAATCGTGGAATTTCAATGTTGCTGATTCCGATGAAACAGCCAGGTGTTGAAGTTCGACCACTTCGTCAAATGACTGGCGCTGCTGAATTCAATGAAGTGTTCTTCACCAATGCGCGAGTACCGCGTGATTGGGTCGTGGGTGAAGTGAATGATGGCTGGCGTGCGGCAACAGGACTACTTGCCCACGAGCGCAGTTCATTGGGCAATGTGGGCGCAGATGACAAGCGTGAAGCAAGTGGCCATGCGGCAGTGCCGTTTCATTACCTGCGTGCACTTGCAGAGCGCACCGGGTACAGCACTGACCCGATAATGCGTCAAGACTTAGCTCGTGCCTTTACGGGAGAAAAACTCATGGGTTGGGTAGCGCAACGCAAAGTGTTCCCCAGTGTGGGAAAACTATGGCGCACCAAGCAATCTCGTTTTGTCTCAGAGACCGCCGCACGAATGACGTTGAATAGTGCACTTGCTCAAGAGGTTGATGACAAAGATGCTGATTTTTGGCGGTACTTCATCTTGAATGCACCACGAATGTCAATTGGTGGTGGCACTGATGAGATTCAGAAGAACACCATTGGTGAAAGAGCGTTGGGTCTTCCGCGCGAACCGTCGTAGTTTTATCGACCGCTGAAGTTTGGCGGACGCTTTTCAACAAACGCAGCAGCAGCTTCGCGATGATCTGCAGTTGACATCGTGCGCGACATTGCAACAGCTTCTGCATCAAGTGCAGCTTCAATTGTGACAACGCCAGAGCGATTGATATTTTCCTTCATATAACGCAATGCGATTGGTGCGCGTTGCGCAAGGCTCTGGCAATACGCCATGGCGTCATCAGTAAATGATGCATCAGGGAAAACTTCGCTGACCATGCCGAGTGCAAGTGCATCACGGGCAGTGAGACGAGGTGATGTGAACATGAGCTCTTTCGCCTTTGCTTCACCAACTACGCGTGGCAAAAACCATGACATTCCGAAGTCGCCACTAGCACCAACATTTGCAAAGGCAGTTACAAACAGTGCGCGTTCTGCAGCAACACGCAGATCAGTTGACAATGCAATAGACAAACCTGCGCCGGCTGCTGCACCAGGAATTGCCGCAACTACCGGCTGAGGCAATTTGCGCATCGCCCCACTGACAGCGGCTTGAATGTAACGCAGGCGAGCGATGCCATCTTCAAGGGACGCCTTTTGTCCGCCACCAGAGTTGTTTGCGTGCATTCCTTTAACGTCACCACCAGAGCAGAAGGCGACACCTTCACCAGTAAGCATCAATACTCGAATATCTGAATTCGCAGCGATGAGCGGCAGAGCCTTACCGAATCCGGCGTACATCTCATCTGACAATGCATTACGTGCTTCCGGACGATTGAACGACAGCACAGCAACATGGCCCTCGATGCGGCCGAGTAGGTGATCTGTTCCGGTTTCTAATGTGCTCATATTCATCTCCTGTAAGGCTCTGTGGGTTCAGCCTGCCACGAGTCTGCGAGGCAACCCCCATTGGGGATTTGTCTATTATGTGTGAATGACCACAGTTGAAGATGCTCGCGGAAATCCATTTCTTGAAGGAAACCTTGCCCCTGTTACTGAAGAAGTAACCGCTTTTGACTTGGAAGTCACCGGAACACTTCCTCCGGAATTAGACGGTCGGTACTTACGTAACGGGCCAAACCCCTTGGGTTATGTGAACGCAGAAAAGTACCACTGGTTTACAGGGCACGGAATGGTGCATGGCGTTCGTCTACGTGATGGAAAAGCAGAGTGGTATCGCAACCGTTGGGTGCGCAATAACGATGTTGCTGAGTTACTAGGTGAGGCGCACCCTCCGTCTGATTGGCCAGCAGATCATGGTCAGTTCGCAGCAAACACGAATGTCATCGGACATGCTGGCAAAACATTCGCAATAGTTGAAGCTGGTTCGCCGCCAATTGAGATGTCATACGAACTTGACACTGTGCGAGTGTCAAATCTTGAAGGCACTTTGCCTCATGCGTATTCAGCGCACCCGAAGCGCGACCCGTTAACCGGCGAGCTTCACGTGATGACGTATTACTGGGGCTGGGGCAATCAGGTGCAGTACTTGGTAGTGGGAACTGATGGACGCGTTCGTCGCCATGTTGATATTCCAACAACTGGCGGACCAATGATTCATGACATTGCATTTACACAGAAGTACATCTTGGTGTTTGACCTACCGACAATCTTCAATCTTGAAGCTGCAATGTCTGGCGCAGGACTTCCATATTTCTGGGATCATGACTATGAAGCGCGCATCGGCTTGTTGCCGCGTGAAGGAAATGCAGAAGATGTGAAGTGGTTCAGTATTGATCCGTGTTACTTCTTCCACCCGATGAATGCGTACGACGATGGCGATTTCGTGGTGCTTGATGCGGCACGTCATCCGAAGATGTTTGATCGTGAGCGTCGCGGCCCAAGCGAAGGATCTCCGACTCTCGATAGATGGCGTATCAATACCGTCACGGGCAAAGTGAAGCAAGAGCGAATTGATGATCGCCCGCAAGAATTCCCACGTATCAACGAATCACTCATTGGTCTTCCAAACAAGTTTGGGTACACAGCGGGCGTTGGTAAACACTTCGCGCAAGACACGTTGATCAAGGTTGATCTTGAGACGCGTCGCACGGAAGCCAGAACAGACACTGCTCGTTATGGATATGGCGAACCAGTGTTCATTCCACGTGATGGTGCAACTGCAGAAGACGATGGTTGGGTGATGGCGTTACGCCTTGATTCTGAAACGCAGACATCTGACCTTGCACTGTTTGATGCAACGGCAATTACGGCTGACCCTATAGCTGTGGTGCACTTACCTGCGCGAGTACCGAATGGGTTCCACGGCAACTGGATTCCCGGCGCGCAATAAAGGCCTACGAATAGCGGGGTGATGAGCCTTTGAGAAGGCGAGTCATCATGGTGAGTTCTGCAACTACTGGGCCTTCAGGGTCAATAGATGGTCGGGCCTGAGTGCGATACCACAGCACTTCTGTTTTTGGTGTTTCACTAACGTCAATAACTTCACCACTGATCACGTATTCATGTTCAAGCATTAACGGGCCTGCGAGATTACGAATCTCAATTGCACCGTAAAGGCCAACGAAGTCTCCACATGATGCAGCAATCGAGTCGGTGACTCCGGCAACCATCAGTTGACATGTGGTGAGTGGGGAACTGATTCCACCACCCCATGGTGACGATGTGCCGTACCAATCCATGGGAGCTGTCATGGTGTTCGCGTTCATTCGCGCATGTTGATTAGTAGCCCATGGTGAACGCACTTTGATATCTAATGCTTGACCAATACGAACATCACGCAACATGCGCAACTGTGATGGGTCAACACTGCGTCGATCACGTGCGTACAAAGCAGATGGTCCTGCAGCGCCTATTCCGGCATTTCCTTCGGCAACAACCGCGCCTTCAGGAGTATTGATGCCCGCGGTGCGTAAATCACCATCGCCTTCGAGCCACGCCTCTACGGGTTCACGGTCTGCAGTTGCTTGTTGGAAGTACATGCTGAGCCAACCATTTTCGAACCACTGTTTGCCAAACCCATCAACAAGTATCTGGCCGAACTGTTCAAGGTGAATATCACCGGCAACTGTTCCTGCGCGAAACCCAAGGTCTGTTGCGGTTGCATCATCATGAATGCTTCCTTTGGAATCAATCGACAAATTACGAGGATTGCGATTGCCAGTCGTGATGCGAGTCATTGTTAGTTCCTTGGAATATCTCGGAATGGAGTGTTCGGATCAAGAGAGACGTCTTTCGGAAGTCCTAAGGCGCGCTCACCAATTATGTTGTGTTGCACTTCGTCGCTTCCACCTGCAATGGACGCCGATGGCATAGAGAGAAAGAAATGCTGCACGGTGCCTTCAGCAGGAAGATCTTGACCCACCAACATTCCTTCAGCACCCAACAGTTCAATGCCGAGGTCTCGAGACACCTTGAGCCCGTTAGTCCAATGAAGTTTCATTGTGGATGCAACTGCACCCGTATCTTTTCCTGATTTGGCAGCAGCTGACATACGACGGCGAGTGAAGTCGGCAATCTGTTCATTCATGTACAACGACACCATGCGATCGCGTTGCGATGGTGTCAAGGTGCGTGACTTGGATACCTCTAGAAGTGTGCTGAACACACCACCATATTCATCAGGATGTGAACGTGCTTTCTTCGACTTGGCAACCAGGTCACCA
>CAIYTS010000225.1 GCA_903929185.1 uncultured Acidimicrobiaceae bacterium | reverse complement strand
TTGTCGCTGTGAATGCGAGCTGCGCGCTCAGCCTGTGTTGCTAATCCGGGGGTGCCACTAATGAGTACTAACTGCGACACCGTCTCTGGATGTTGAACGGCGACATGGAGTGCAATGCGGGCCCCCATTGAGTACCCAACAAGAATGCCCGGCTGCATGGCTGAAGCAATGTCGTCTGCGCATTGTGGAAGCGAACGACAACCATCAACGTTGTTTCCGTGCCCTGCAGCGTCTAAGCACAGTGCCGTGAATTCGGCGTGCATGAGATGCAAAACGGGAGACCAAGATTTCTTCGTCTGTGTAAACCCGTGGAGGAATGTGACATGTGGGGAGGTCAACGCGTCAACGCTCGTTCCAACACGTTCACAAAAACATCAACATCTTGAGCGCCAGGGATCAAAAAGCGATCATCAATAACAAAAGACGGCACTGCAGTGATTTCACGCATGGCAGCACCTTGCAGATCTTCTTGCACGGCATCGAATCCCTCATCTGTATTGAGCCATGCCCGAAGTGCTGCTCCGTCCAAGTTGACTTCTGAAGCGCATTGAGCCACAACATCTGCGTCGCCAACATTGAGACCGTCAGTGAAGTAGGCCTTCATGAGACGTTCTTTATAGATGGCTTGGGTGATGGCACCATGGTGTTCTAGCGCCCAATGCAATGCGCGATGGGCAAGAATGGTGTTGGCGCGCAACGCAATGTCCATGTTGAATTCAATGTTGTCAGCAGCGGCGACATTGGTCACATGTTGAAGAATCTGTTCTGCACGCTCACGTCCACCAAACTTCTTTGCGTACCCCTCTACAACTGGCGTTGGTTCCCCAACGGGGGCCGATGGGTCAAGTTGGTAGGCCTTGAAGACCACTTCGATTGGTTCGGTTATGCCCTTCTGGCGAAGCACTTCTATGGCGTTGTCAAACCGACGCTTTCCTATGAAGCACCAAGGGCAAACGACGTCGGACCAGATTTCTACTCGCATAGGTGACACGATAGGTGACATGAGTTCTTCTGGCGACACTGCAGCCACATTTTGCGCAACATTGGTCGATGAATGGGCGCGTCAGGGAGTTCGCCACGCCGTTGTGGCACCAGGTAGTCGGAGTACGCCACTCGCAATAGCTTTGGCGCACAATGACGCTATTGAGGTGCATGTTTTTCATGATGAACGCAGTGCGTCCTTTGCGGCGCTAGGAATTGGTTCGGCTTCTGGTTTTCCCGCTGTATTGCTCTGCACGTCCGGAACAGCAGCAACTCATTTTCATGGTGCCGTAGTCGAAGCGCACCAGAGCGATGTGCCCATGATTGTGTGTACTGCTGATCGTCCACCGGAGTTGCGAGATGTGGGAGCTTCCCAAACGATTGATCAGACACATTTATTCGGAACAGCAGTTCGTTGGTTTCATGATCCTGGAGTTCCGTCGCGAGACGCAGCTTCAACGTGGCGTTCATTGGCTTCTCGCACAGTGCAAGCTGCTGTTGGTGTGCGGCCAGGACCTGTTCATCTGAATCTTCCGTTTCGTGAGCCCCTCACTGGTGACGTGATTGATATGCCAGCACCACGAGAAAAGAAGTGGTCTGACATCATTCGTCTTAGGGTTTCTGGAGACCAGGATTTGTCGGAACTCGCAAAGACCCTCAACGGTCGTCGGGGAATTATCATTGCAGGACGAGGAACACAGCGCGATGTGCTGTCGTTGGCTGAATCCTTGGGATGGCCGATTTTTGCTGACGCTGTGAGCGGTGTTCGTGAGCACAACAACTCGGTGGTTCTTGGGTTTGATGCAATCTTGCGATCTGAAGAATTTTCTACCTCACATGTTCC
>CAIYTS010000224.1 GCA_903929185.1 uncultured Acidimicrobiaceae bacterium | reverse complement strand
TGAATAACAGCATCACCAAGCGTGCCGCGCCACATGTCTTCATGAAGTTTTGTGAGTTCACGTGCAAGCACAACAAGTCGATCATTGCCACATACCTCGGCCAAGTCAACCAAAGTTTTCTCTAGACGGTGAGGTGCTTCATACAAAACCGTCGTGCGTCGTTCGCGAGCAACCTCTGTTAGACGTTCGCGACGTTCACTTCCGCTGCGTGGCAAAAAGCCGTCAAACGCTATGCGTGCCGTTGGTAATCCGCTCATAGCTATAGCCATAACAAAGGCAGCAGGCCCAGGGGTTGAATGCACGGTGTACCCGGCATTAATTGTTGCCCGAACAAGGCGTTCACCCGGGTCGCTAATTGCAGGTGTTCCGGCATCGGAGATCAATGCAACAACCGCACCAGTTGACAAATACGACAACACAGATTCGATTGCATCGTGCTCTGTGTGTTCGTTAGCAACAATCAGTCGTTCAGGTGAGGCACCAATTCGTTTCAACAACGACCCACTGTGTCGAGTGTCTTCACAGCAGATAATGGTTGCTGCACGCAACACTGCTGCTCCGCGAGGCGACAAGTCTTCAAGGTTTCCAATTGGTGTTGCAACCAACCACAGGCCTGCATGAATTGCAGAGGTGACAATGTCATCTTTGGACATGGCGTACCTCGACTTCGTCACCAACACGTAGGTTCCAGCGTTCAAATGAACCAGCGGCAGCTTCAATAATGAGTGCTGTTGACGGAATACGAGCACCTACTCGCCACGGTTTCATAGTTGCAGTCTGTATCACGATGTTGTTCGATGCAACGTAGGCAACATCAATTGTTGCTTTCATGCCAATGGTGTGCACCCAATTGCATGGTTCAAGAACAAGTGGTTGTTCAATAACAGCAATACCCGTGAGGCCACGACGTCGTTGTGCACGAGTCACGGTACGAACGCCAGCTGCTAATACATTGCCTTTACTGACGAGCCAGATGGGTTCGAATTCTTGTGGTGCACCCATGGTGACCTCCGTGTCGCTACCTATACGTTAAAGCGGAACTCGGTGACGTCGCCGTCAACAAACTCGTATTCTTTGCCTTCAGAGCGAATCTTGCCGACATCTTTGGCTGCATTCCATGATCCGAGATCAATCAGTTCATCCCAGTGAATAACTTCGGCACGAATGAAACCGCGCTGAATGTCTGAGTGAATCTTTCCGGCACACACGGGGGCTTTGTCGCCTGCGTGGAAAGTCCATGCACGTGTCTCTTTTTCACCAGTAGTGAAATAGGTACGGAGGCCGAGCAAATGAAATGCAGAACGAACCATTTTTGTCAGCGCGCCTTCACCAAGGCCAAGAGCCTCGAGCATCTCTGCGCGGTCTGCTGGCTCTAGTTGAGCTGCTTCAGCTTCAATCTGCACGCTCATGCCGAGCACTTCTATTTCGTGCTCTTGAACTGAACCTGGAGGGCACAGTTCTGCACGAACACGAGCTTCCATTGCCGGAATCGTGTCGAGTTCATTTTCACCAACGTTGACTACTGCAAGTACGCGGCGGTTAGTAAGCAAGAAATGCGGCGCAAGAGCTTCACGGTCATCAGCTGACATTCCTGCGCGATACAACGGCAAGCCTTCAGCCAACGCGTCGTATGCACGTTGCAACAATGCAGCTTCTTCTTGGTTGCCCTTATCAACGCGTGCAGTTTTGCTGACTCGCTTGAGGCGTGTCTCCACTGTTTCTAAGTCAGCAAGTGCAAGTTCAAGTTCAACAATGCGCAAATGTTCGAGCGGATCATCAGGCCCCATGACGTCTGGGTCTTTGAATGCGCGCAACACGTACACGATTGCATCGACTTCACGAATGTTGGCGAGGAACTTGTTGCCAAGACCTTCGCCCTTGCTTGCGCCCTCTACAAGGCCACCAATGTCGACCACTTGAACCGCTGCATGCACGATGCTTTTTGTCTTCGACATTTCCGACAAAGCGAGCAAACGGTTGTCTGGCACTTTGGCAATTCCGATGTTCGGATCCTTCGTGGCAAAGGGGTAGGGAGCCGCCAAGGCCCCGCCACCGGTGAGTGCGTTATAAAGCGAGGACTTGCCCGCATTGGGGAGACCGACGAGACCGAAACATTCCATGAGGGGATTGACGCTATCTGTGTGGGTTACCGCCTGGGGATTGTTACTATGGCCGTAGTGTTAATAGCCCCTGGGGAATCCGGTGGTTAGGAAGCGAAGGAAACCCATATGACCTCATTTGATCTTGATCTCAGTAAGTACAGCCTCGGCTGGAGCGATGAAATTGAATATGCCTTCGAACCTGTCAAAGGCCTTAACCAGCGCGTCGTAGAGCAGATCTCATGGTGGAAGGGCGAGCCAAAGTGGATGACACAGTTGCGCCTTCGCAGTCTCGGAATTTTTGATCGCAAGCCAATGGCTCCGTGGTTTGCCACAAACATGCCTGATATCGATTTCCAAGACATCTTTTATTACTTGAAGCCAGCAACGGAACAAGTTGACGAGTGGGACGACCTGCCAGAGCAAATGAAGCTCACATATGAGAAGTTGGGAATTCCTGAAGCTGAGCGCAAATACCTCGCTGGTGTTACTGCTCAATACGAATCGGAAGTTGTGTTCCACAGAAACCGTGACGAACTGTCAGAGCAGGGAATCTTGTTCTGCGACATGGATACCGCATTGCGCGAATACCCAGACCTT
>CAIYTS010000223.1 GCA_903929185.1 uncultured Acidimicrobiaceae bacterium | reverse complement strand
GTCATTGGAACCAACTTATACGAAAAGTAAAACTAAAAGCCATAAAGTTCTTGGGTTCCATGCGGGAGATGCGTGGCGGAATAGGGTTCCCATATGAAATCCAGTTGGGTACGCCGCCCCATCACGGGGCTCGGGGTCTTTTTCCTCGCAATTGCCCTCACGGTCACCCTCCCTGTTTGGGCAGTCCTCACCATGTTGGTGGATGCCGTACGAGGCCGTTGGCGTTTTCCGATCCCACGTCTCATTGCTTTTGCAACCTGCTGGGCGTGGTTGGAAACCTCTGGTCTTGTTGTCGCGTTGTTTCTTTTTTTCACAAAACGAGGACGCAGCGTTCCGGCACATTACGCATTACAAACGTGGTGGTGTCGCAGTCTGATTCAGGCACTGGGTTTTACGGTCGGTCTGCAAATTACTGTTGAAGGTGCAGAACATGTCGGTGCTGGACCATTCATCGCGCTTGGTCGTCACGCGAGTCTTGCTGACTCGATCATGAGCTCGTGGGTTGTTGCCTCTCATGTCGGACTCCGTCCTCGGTTCGTCTTGAAGAAGGAATTGAAGATGGACCCTTGTCTCGACATTCTCGGACATCGTTTACCGAACTATTTCGTCGATAGAGAATCTTCGAATATTGCTGGCGAGCTTCAGGGAATTGAACAGATGGCTTCTGGACTAGGCGTGAAGGACTGCGCTGTTATTTTCCCCGAAGGAAGCCGTGCAAGTGCAAAGAAACGTATTCGAGCTATCGAAAAGTTGCGAGAGCGTTCACCTCAGCGCGCTGAAGTTTTGGCTGGTTTGCAGTACTTAATTCCACCGAAGCCTGCTGGAGCGAATGCGTTGTTGTCTGCAGTGCCCGAAGCAAATGTTCTCGTTATGTGGCATAGCGGGTTTGATGGTCTCGATACGTTCTCTGGGATATTGAGCCACTTGGGTCGTACAAAAGCAAAAGTGCATGTTCATGTGGAAGAAATTTCGCGAGCCATGATTCCGTCGGGTGAAGCATTCGTGTCGTGGCTTGATGCAAAATGGGTCGAGATGGATAACGCAGTTCGTCGTCAATTAGACAGCGATGCAAACGGCAATCGGGGGGTTGTTCATGGGTAAGGCAATGGCAGTAGCTGCGATCACAATTGTGATCATCATGGTGGTCACGTGGTTAATAAGTCTGGCTATCAAGAATGCGTCGATTGTTGACATTGTGTGGGGCCTTGGCTTCGCCGTCACGTCGTGGATGCTGGCACTCACTATTGATGGTGATTCAACGCGACAAGCATTGCTTGCGTTCATGGTTGGACTGTGGGGTCTTCGTCTTGGTGGTTATCTAGCCAAACGCAATCTGGGACATGGCGAAGACTGGCGCTACAAATTGATGCGCAAAAAGAGGGGTCCGAATTTTGGAATGACAAGTCTTGTCACTGTGTTCGGGTTACAAGGCGCATTGATGTTTACTGTCTCGTTGCCCGTGATGTTTGGTAACTCAGATTCAACTCCCGGTGTTGGTCCGATCGCAGTAATCGGAATCATGGTGTGGGCTGTTGGTTTTCTGTTTGAAGCAATCGGTGACTGGCAATTGGCGCGCTTTAAACGTGATTCCTCTAATGCCGGCAAGGTGATGCAGACGGGGCTCTGGAGCCTGACTCGTCACCCGAATTACTTCGGTAACGCACTGTTGTGGTGGGGAATAGGAATCGTCGCTGCTGAAACCGGCAGCGGAGTCATTGGTCTCGTCGGGCCAGTTGTCATGACGTATCTCTTGCTCAAGGTCTCTGGTGTTCCTATGTTGGAGCATTCAATGAATAAGCGCCGCGAAGGTTATGCAGAATACGCAACACGTACGAGTGTGTTTATTCCGCGTTTGCCAAAGAAGGCCTGAATACTAAATCGCGGCCAATGCGCGATGAATATCGTCGACGAGGTCGTCTGCGTCTTCAAGGCCGATTGAGAATCGCAATAAACCTTCTGTGACGCCCATCGTTGTCAGTGCTTCTTGCGAGAGTCCGACATGGGTGCTTGTTGCTGGGTGACATACCAAAGTTTCCGGGCCACCGAACGATGTTGCGATGCGCACAAGTTGCAATTGCGAAACAAGAGATTGGCACTCTTCAAAGCCACCCGAAACTTCAACCGCAATAACAGTGCCCCCGTAACGCATTTGTTCGCGAGCGAGTGCGTGTTGAGGGTGTGATTCAAGGAATGGGTGTGAAACCGAAAGAACGTTGTCATGTCCCTCTAGCGAACGAGCAAGAATGAGCGCACTGTTGTTCTGGCGTTCAGTGCGCACGCCAAGAGTACGAATACCGCGCAAGCCATTAGCCGCGTCGTACGGGGAAGCAACAGCGCCGTGCATCACCGCATAACCCCACACCGAATCAATCAGATCCTTTTCGCCAGCTATTACACCGAGAAGCGCGTCGTTGTGTCCGCCGATGCCTTTAGTGGCGGAATGTAGGACAATGTCAATTCCGAAATCAAGTGGACGTTGTCCCATTGGAGTTGCCAGAGTTGAATCGACAACTGTGAAGGGGCCGCGAATGGATCCGATTTCAGCAAGGTTTGTAATTGCAAGTCGTGGATTCGATGGAGTCTCTGCAATGACCAGCATGGTTTTGCCAGGAATTACAGCTGCTGCAAACGAACCAGGAACCGATGGGTCAACAAATGTCGTTTCGATTCCGAAGCGCGCACATGGCCCTTGCAAGAAAGACAAGGTGGCACCGTACAAGTTGTTTTGCGCCACGATATGAGATCCACTTCCACAGAAGGACAAGATCACTGAAGCGATTGCGCCCATGCCTGATCCAAATGCCAATGCAGATTCTGCGCCCTCCAGATGCGCGATGGCATTTTCAAACTGGGTAACTGTGGGGTTGGAGAAACGAGAGTAGAAAGTCTCAGACCGCAGACCTGTTGCCCGTTTGGTGGCATCGGCCAGGCTGTCAGACTCCCAGACGGTGTTTGACCAGATGGCAGGGGACAGGGATCCCGACCCATCACGACCGGCTGTAATTGCATTGGTATCGGGCTTATGGGGCACCTGCCGATGCTAACGAATGACAGGCCCGGAGTTGCGGGTCATTTCAGGGGTTCGGGTACTGGGCTTCACC
>CAIYTS010000222.1 GCA_903929185.1 uncultured Acidimicrobiaceae bacterium | reverse complement strand
TGCCGTTAAACATCGGATTACTTCTCGGAAAGCGTGCATCAATTACTGGCACCGTCTTGAGGGCTCGTCCGTTGGAAGAAAAAATCGCTATTAGTCAGCGATTTGCATCAGAGATGTTGCCGTTGTTCTCGACTGGTCAATTGAAGCCAGTAATCGACTCCGTATATGCGTTTGCAGATATTGCGAAAGGCCATGAGTACATGGCCAGCAATGGCAACGTTGGCAAAATCGTAATCACCGTCTCCTGACGGATTATTTAACGCTTCGCAGCAGGAACGTATGGGCGCTCATCTGAGCCGGTGTACCACTGACGAGGGCGACTGATTTTTTGCTCTTTGTCGTTCAGAAGCTCTTGCATGTGGGTCAACCAACCGACAGTGCGGGGAATCGCGAACAATACAGTGAACATGTCGACCGGGAAACCAAGTGCTTGGTAGATAAGACCTGAGTAGAAGTCAACGTTCGGGTAGAGCTTGCGCTTGATGAAGTACTCGTCATTGAGAGCAACTTTTTCCAGTTCAAGTGCAATGTCAAGAAGCGGATTCTTGCCGGTGACTTCAAAGACGTCGTATGCAGCCTTCTTGATGATGGTGGCACGAGGGTCAAAGTTCTTATACACGCGATGACCAAAGCCCATGAGCTTGCCTTCGCCAGCTTTTACGCTTTCGACGAACGCAGGAACATTCTTAATGTCGCCGATTTCTGTGAGCATGCGAACGACGGCTTCGTTGGCACCACCATGAAGTGGTCCGTACAGAGCAGCTGCTGCTGCAGCAGTAGCGGTGTATGGGTCAGAGTTGGCTGAACTGACAACGCGCATGGCAGTGGTTCCGCAGTTCTGCTCATGGTCGGCGTGAAGAATGAACAGCACATCCATTGCATGAGCAAGTACTGGGTTGACTTTGTAGTCGTCGCCAATCTTGAACATCATGTTGAGGAAGTTTTCGCCGTATGACAATGCATTGTTTGGCGAAACAAAGGGGAGACCCTGGCTGAATCGGTAACACATTGCTGCGATTGTTGGAACCTTGGCAACAAGACGCATGACTTGCTTGTCAAACGATTCCTTATCAAAGATGTCTTTTGCGTCATCGTAGAAAGTTCCGAGTGCTGCAAGTGCCGAAATGAACATGCCCATTGGGTGAGCGTCGTAGTGGAATCCGTCAACGAAACGCTTACGCATGTTTTCGTGAATCATGGTGTGATGTGTGACATCAAGTTCCCATTTTTCAAGTTCTTGTGTCGTTGGCAGTTCGCCCTTGATCAATAGGTAGGCGACTTCAAGAAATGTTGAGCTTGCTGCGAGCTGCTCAATAGGGATTCCGCGATAGCGAAGAATGCCGGCGTCACCATCGAGATAGGTGATGGAAGAAGCACATGATGCGGTGGACAGGTACGCAGGGTCGTACATGAAAAGGCTTGGGTCTAGTTCGCGCAAGGCTGCAGAACTAAAAACTCCGCCTGTGATGGGAACGGTGACTGTTTTTCCGGTTCTGTCATCTGTGATGGTGATTGTGTCAGTCATGTGGGATCTCCTCGACTGTAATTTTTGCGTGCGAGGGCTTTCTCCCCCGCAGACAGGTTAGGCGAACGAGCACTACGAAACCCATTCAAGCGGGTGAACAAATGACTACAGGGGGGTGTTGTCGTGTTTGCGAGAAACCAAGTGTTCACGCTTCTCGCGGAGCATGTGAAGCGCTGCACATATCTCTCGGCGAGTATCTGCGGGGTCGATCACGGCATCGATATACCCACGCTCAGCGGCGATGTACGGGTTCAGCAGGCGGGCGGAATAATCGGCTTCAAATTCTGCTCGTTCTTCGGGGGTTGCACGACGTTGCAAAATTGCTGCAGCTTGACCGGCACCCATTACTGCTAGTTCGGCGCACGGCCATGCAAGGCACAAGTCATTGCCCATCTCTTTTGAGTCCATCACGATGTATGCACCTCCATATGACTTGCGCAAAATGACGCAGATACGGGGCACAGTGGCACGCGCGTATGCAAACACCAATTGCGCACCATGACGGATCATGCCTCGCCATTCAAGGTCCTTGCCTGGGTAAAAGCCAGGAGTATCGACCAATGTGAGAACGGGGATATTGAATGCATCGCAGAACGCCACAAAGCGAGCAGCTTTTTGCGACGCAGGAATATCTAAGGTGCCTGCCAATGAAATTGGTTGGTTAGCAACAATGCCGATGGGGTAGCCGGCCATATGTGCAAATGCCGTGACAACATTGCTGGCCCACCATGGTTTCATTTCGAAATAGATGCCATCATCGGCAATTGATTCGATGACATGTCGGACGTCGTAACTGCCAGTTGATGTTGTGGGAATCAGATCACCCGCTTCTGGGGTCAATCTGTCATCAGGGTCTGCGGTAGGTAGAACAAGTGGAAGTTCGTCGACTCCAGTGGGAAGGTATTCAAGTAATTCTTCAAGCCAGATTGTTGCTGCTTCGAGATCGGCAACAACGACTGAACTCACACCAGTGTGTCGTGCGTGTGTTCCTGCGCCACCAAGTTCGTCAGTACTGACATCGATGCCCGTGAACTCAACAACCATCGTTGGGCCACTGACGAATGCGTATGCATCTTCCGTCATGAC
>CAIYTS010000221.1 GCA_903929185.1 uncultured Acidimicrobiaceae bacterium | reverse complement strand
TAGCCTCAATCCTTCGTGGCTAGTGGTTCATCAGCAAAAAAGGTCGCCCGTCTCGCACAGAAGGGCAAAGGCAAGAAGGTGCGCTTTCAAGGCGGCACTCTTTTCCCGACCATCATGGCAGTCATCGTCATTGTCGGTACTGGCCTGATCTCGTACGCACGTCAAGCACCAGCTGCAAGCGATGTAGCCCCAACTACTTCTGATCGCTGGCACATTCCGTTCGGTATCTATCACTGCGATGCGTATCTGGCTGATCTCACCGGTGACATGCAAAAAGCAGATACACCTGATCCGAATTTTGCTAAGTACGGAGTCTTCAGCCGTGGAGACGGCGTTATCCGTTGGTACCCACAAGTCGCTTCTGCTGGCAAGAAAGCGAAGTTGGGCTTGTATCTCGATACCTATGGCATTCAAGTGACAACAAAGGGCATTACGTTTCCTGCAAGTCAGAACAAAGGCGTGTCGTACGCGGTCAGCAAAGACCAGTGCAAAGACAAGTCGGGCAAAATGGTTGATGCTCAAGTGCAAGTCATCGCGTGGCCAAAGGCCGGCGAAGATGCAAACTCAAAGCGCTACATCACAGATTTCTCTAACGTCAGAATTTTGAACGACGAAATGGCAATCGCTGTTGCTTACGTAGCACCTGGCACACAAATTCCTTTGCCAGAGTCAGCTGCCAAATTGGCCGACATCGTGGCATCTGAATTTGGTGGAGGCACTACAACGACTGTTGCTGGCGCCACCACAACAACAACTGGCGGCTGATGCACGCTGTCGTTCTTGTCGGGGGTTTCGGAACTCGGCTGAGACCACTCACTCTCACTACGCCAAAACCGCTATTGCCAATAGCAAATGTGCGCCAATTAGAACATCTCATTGCATCTCTCGGTTCAGCAGGAGTGACTGAAGTAGTTCTTGCCATTGGGTTTAAACCAGAACCATTTTTTGAAGCGTTTCCGGATGGTGTGTGTGCAGGTATTGCACTGCACTACGCAGTAGAACCTGAACCACTTGACACTGCAGGCGCTATTGCATTTGCGGCACGTCACGCTGGTGTATCAGACACGTTCATCGTGATGAATGGCGACATCATGTGCGACGTTGACTTGTCGAAGTTGGTCGCATTTCATAAGAGTCAGGGCGCTGAGGGAACGTTGCACCTCACGCCTGTTGCTGATCCGTCGCAATATGGCGTGGTTGAAACAGATGAAAAAGGTTGGGTGCAGCGTTTTGTTGAAAAGCCCGCTCCGGGAGAAACGTCAAGCAATCTTGTGAATGCTGGCACGTACGTATTGGAGCCATCAGTTATCAGTCGTATCCCGGAAGGACAGCGCCTGTCCATTGAGCGCGTTGTGTTTCCCGCAATGGTTGCAGACGGAACTCTTGCCGCAATGCCTACCGATGATTATTGGATCGATACAGGCCTACCCAGCACATACTTGCGCGCAAACCTTGATCTCATCGACGGAACACGTACCCGAATTTTGGCATCAGTCGGACCACAGGCTCATGTGCATTCATCGGCATCAATTACCCATAGTGTCATCGGTGAAGCAGCCATAGTGGAAGAGGGATGCGTCATTATTGATTCAGTTGTCCTGCCTGGCGCACATATTGGCGCTCGAGTGCGTCTTGAACGTTCGCTCGTGATGGGCTCTATTGGTGCTGAAGCGTCATTGATTGATTGTGTTGTTGGCGCAGACGTTCATGTTGCACCGTTTTCTCAACTGACCAATGCAAAAGTGCCTGATCCAGAAGTAGTGAAATAGCTATGGCATCAAAGATGATCATGGTCTGTGGTGGTGCAGGGTTTATTGGTTCGCACCTTGTTGATCGTCTTATCGCAGAGGGTCACGAAGTAGAAGTTGTCGACAATCTTTCAAGTGGATCATTGACCAACTTGGCTGATGCCCGCAATGCAACAGGACGATTCAAATTCCAAAACATCGGAATTGAATCACGTGAGTTTTCTGAACTTGTGTCTCTGCGCAGGCCGCAAATCATTATCAATCTGGCCACGTTCTCACCAACGCATGCCCATCTCAATGGGGCATTGTCGAGTTTGCAATTGTCGGTTGCCATTCTTGAAGCTGCCCGCCTCGGTGGAGTTGAAAAAGTAATTACCGCATTGCCAAGTGGCTTGCTGTATGGCGAAGTTGCAGTGCGAGATTTGCCCATCAAAGAAGGTCACATCAATGACCCTCGCACCAGTGAAGAAGTGCTGGCTCGGGCAGCGGCTGACATTCACTCTGTGTATCGCGAACGCCATGGAGTCGAATTCACTGTGCTGGCAATGGGAAATGTCTATGGGCCACGCCAAAGGGCAGCTGATGGTGTTGTTGCCTCGTTTGTTGATGCGTTGGCAAACGGTCGTGCACCAATCGTTCATGGCAACGGAAAACAAACGCGAGATTTCATCTATATCGACGACACGGTTGATGCCATTGCTCGCGCCACCGACAGGGCAGGCGGCCTTGTAGTCAATGTGGGAACAGGAATCGCAACGTCAGTGTCTGATTTATGGTCAGTGATGGCTGGAGCAGCGGCGCCGGTACCGCGTACAAGCGCAGCTCGACCTAATGATCTGGCTCGTTTGTCGTTGTCGCCAGTGCGTGCCCGTATTCAACTTGGATGGTCACCATTCACGTCGTTGAAAGACGGCCTCGCAACGTTGCGTTAGCGAAAGAGATCTTCGCTTGGCGGACGAACAATTTCGTCCATCGAAGAATCGCGAAACCATGAAGGGTCGCCGCCGCGAATAACCGCTACGGGCACTCCGTTTGATTTACCCATCACCAATTCACCAGTACTTGCTAATTCATCTGCAACACACACTTCGGTTACTTGCATCATTCTGCCAAGGGCATCTTCTGTGCCACGCAGGTCAACAACGCCAGCGATTCCAGCAACACCGATTGCCACATCTGTAAGGCCCTTGCGCCATGGTCGACCAAAAGTGTCACTAACAATGACACCAACAGTGACGCCCAGTTTTGCGCGCACAATGTCTCTGATTCGTCGTGCAGAACGATCGCTATCCAGTGGAAGAAGTGCTGCGTAACCGCGTTCAACGTTTGATAAGTCAATACCGCTGTTTGCACACACAAAACCGTGTTTCGTTTCTGTGATGATCAAGTCGCCTCGGCGACGAACAATGCGCGTCGCTTCTTGCTCAACAAGAACTTTGTGTGAGAGCGGATCATCTGCATCAATGGGTACAAGGCGCCCTTCGGCCTTGGAGACAATCTTTTGGGTCACGATCAAAACATCGTTGTCGCGCAGTGGGCCATTTGGTTCTGCAGAGCATGCTTCGACGATGATGTCGCCCAGTTGTTGACCAGGAACTATTTCACCAATTCCTTCAACGCTCCATGCCATGAGTCGTGCCATTAGTGGTCTCCTTTATTCGAAGGTGAATCAATTGCAATGCGTGCGAGAGATGCTGCAACGCCAGGTTTCGACATGATGGTGTCAGTAGTGATGCAGCGCATACCTTCGCGTTCAACTGCGGACGCAAGGTGTTCGTCTTGAGAATCAATGATCAATGTGCCACAGATCGGTGCGTAGATGCGAGCGACACCAACAACGGTGGGTTCGTGGCCAAGTTCCACCAACATGCGGTCAGCAGGTCCCTTTAAGGCAGCA
Source organism: uncultured Acidimicrobiaceae bacterium (assembly GCA_903929185.1). GTDB lineage: Bacteria > Actinomycetota > Acidimicrobiia > Acidimicrobiales > Ilumatobacteraceae > UBA2093. Next base: position 284 of record CAIYTS010000221.1, on the reverse strand, counting down.
CCGGCAACGATGGGCGAGATGGCAATAACACTGTCGCGACGCGCAGCAAGAGCGGCATCAACGCCAGCCAATGCTCTGATTGGTGCAATAGAAACGATGGGGTTTGATGGCGCAATCACAATGGTGTCTGCACGTGTGAGAAGTGAGTGATCAATAAAGGTGGCTGACTCTGCCCCAACAAATTCAACACGTGTTACGGGAACATTGTGTTGAAGACGTACGAAGTATTCCTGGAAGGGAACAGGGCCATCTTCAAGATGCACAATTGTGCGCACTGGATCATT
>CAIYTS010000220.1 GCA_903929185.1 uncultured Acidimicrobiaceae bacterium | reverse complement strand
TATTCCTTCGTCCAAGACTCCTGAAGAAGCGTTTGCATTCATGTCTGACATTCGCAATTTCGCACTGTGGGATAAAGGAATCAAGAAAGTCGACCAAGTTGTCGGTGACGGAGCCGGTGTGGGGTCTGGTTATGACATCACAGTAAAAGGGTTCGGCGGTAAAGACTCTGTTTTCCGCTACGTCACACTTGAGTGCGATTCCCCCACCAATATTTTGGTGAAGGGCAAGAACTGGATGTTCACTTCAGTTGATCGTGTGACCATCTCACCCACTGCTACCGGATGCAATGTCACCTACGACGCAGTGCTTACAGCGAATCTTGTTGTGTGGCCGATGAATATTTGGTTGAGTCGCATCTTTGACAAAGTGGGCGCAGTCGCAACGCGCGGCCTCACCAAAGTTCTTGCTTAGGGGCAACCCAAGTCATTGAGGTTGGCGCACTCTCTGCACAACCATGCAGTGCCTTCTGATGTGCTCCACGCAGTAGCAAGAGGAGAACCACACGACATGCAGTCGTGCTTTTCCTTAGTCACTGGTTTCACTTCAAAACGCGGAGCCTGATCAGACATACTCATTTGCCGGCTGTTGCGTAGTCAGTTAAGGATGCGGGGCTTTCGCCCGCTTTGCGGCGCGCAATCAATGCTTCGAAATCAACATCGATACCGATTGGGTTCGCAGCAAACAAAGGCCCGTTCATAAAATCATCTGCTTGTTCCATTGTTAGTGAATCAACTTGAGTCTCAACTTGGTTGCCGTCAGGGTCGCGGTAATAAGCAGACAAGGTCATTCCGTGATTAATAGTCCAGTACGGAGAAATTCCTTTTGCTTTCATACGCTCGTATTGACCAAAGAGGTCATCAATAGACGCGTACGTAAATGCGAAATGTTCCACGCCTTCGGATTCCGCTGATCGTGGTTCCAGATGCGGGAGATTCACAATGGCAATGCGGTGATGTTCGTCATCATAAGAAAGAAACGAGATGAAATCGTTCCCATGACGGACAGTCCCCTCTAAGAAATCAAGCCACCAATCCAGCATCTCCGTATATCGCGGGCTTTTCAGCACAACATGGGCGAATTTGATTGGTGAAGTCATGTTTTACTCTTACTTTTCGTTGATAGTCAAACGACTTCCAATGAATATAGTTCTTTCCATGACATTGCGATTTGCTTCCAAGAACGGTCGGGCTCATTTAGTAGTCGGCCCCAACAACAACCTTGTCGATCTGGCAGAAGTCAGTGGCGGGAAATTCGATTCAGACCCCATCAAAGCATTTCCACGGTGGGCAGAGTTGCGCACGTTTGCTGCAACCGTGACTGATGGTGGATCACCAGCCAACCCAGATGAACTTGATGCGCCATCGCCGTGGCCACTGCAAGTGTTTGCCATCGGTTTGAACTATCGCTCACATGCTGAAGAAAGTGGAATGGGGCTTCCCGCCGTGCCATTGACGTTTACAAAATTCACGTCGTGCATCGCTGGCCCCAATGCTGATATTCCCATCGATGCTCCGATGGTCGACTGGGAAGTTGAACTTGTCGTTGTCATCAGTACCGGTGGTCGCAACATTGCTAAGGCTGACGCATGGAATCACATTGCCGGAATCAGCGTTGGTCAAGACATCTCAGATCGTGCATTGCAATTTGCAGCGCAGCCTCCTCACTTCGACCTCGGTAAGAG
>CAIYTS010000219.1 GCA_903929185.1 uncultured Acidimicrobiaceae bacterium | reverse complement strand
TGGTGGCAGGTATTTGGACTCCGTCGCCGGCGTTAGATGGTCGCCATACTTTTTCGCTGATCACTCGTGAAAGCGTTGATGACCTGTCATACATACATAGCAGGAGTCCCGTTGAACTTCATGCAGATGATGCTCTGGAATGGATGTGTAATCCTGTTCCGCCGCTAGAACTATTTCAGCCAGAGATCCAACCGCGATTTTCAGCCAGGAAGGTTTCTACATTGGTGAACAGCGTGAGGAATAACTCTGCGTCATTGCTCGATGACTTTGTTGACATTGTGGAAGCGAAAGACCCCGACACACTTTTTTAGGTGAGTGACAATGCCTGGATTATTTGATTGGCATGAGATTCCAAGTCGGATCGGTCAACAGAGGTTGCTGCGTTTGCAAAATTGAGATCGTTCATCGTTTGAGATGGAATCAGATGAATATGACAATGGTTTATTTCGTAACCGGCAATGATCAGGCCAACTCTCTCGCAAGGGAACGTTGTTGATATGGCCCTGGAAATTCGGTGCGATACTGCAAAAAGATGAGCTGACAGATCGGGGCTCATGTCTATCCAGTGATCAACTTCCTGAATGGGGACAACTAATACATGGCCGTGCGCAAGGGGGTTGATGCTGAGGAATGCAACACACAAAGAATCTCTGTAGACGAAAGTGCCGGGTATCTGCCCATCGATAATTCGAGTAAAGATTGTTGTCATCCTGTGTAGCCGCCTGAAACGTTAAAGACGTCGCCAGTGCAGTATTCAGATTCGGGACCTGACAAAAAGCGAATCATGTCAGCGAGCTCTTCTGGCTCACCAAGACGACCCTTGCCGATTCTCATGGTGATTCCAGCCAACATGGTCTCACTGAACGGAGTCAATAGGGGAGTGCGTATGTATCCCGGGCATATTGCATTGACGTTGATGCCTAGGGCAGCAACTTCTGCTGCTACTGCTTTTGTCAGCGTGATAATTCCGGCTTTGGCTACGGAATAATGCGGTGCTCCAGCTGCTGGATACAAACCCAGCACTGAAGAGATGTTGATGATGCGACCTGATCGTTGTGGTTGCATGTGGGTGAGTGCTGCACGACATCCGTAAAAAGCTCCGTACAGATGTACCTTGATCATTCTGTCCCAATTTTCATCTGTGAGATCACGCAGATAATTCATGGGGCTCATCTGATCAATTTCTCCGCCCATTCTTTTGGCAACATTTTCCATCATGAGATCAGTTTTAGACGCCGTGTCCTGAGGGGCGATCCCTGCGTTATTGATCATGATGTCGAGTCGCCCCAATTTTTTCACAGCATCATCGACGGCTGATGTGAAGGCGGCTGAATCTGTGACGTCAAATGCATACGCAATTCCTCCAACCTCGTGGGCTACTCGTTCAGCGGCGACGAGATCTAGGTCATTAATTGCGACGAGGGCTCCATCGGCTGCAAGGCGACGGGCAGCAGCTGCTCCGAGGCCAGACCCTCCGCCGGTGATGAAGGCAACATGGTTTTCAAGGTCTGGTTTCATACGTGCAGACTATGTCGGTCACTAATAGGGAATGGTCACTGGGGCTACCATCGTGGAGTGCGCCTTCGAGAAAACGTAACTATTCCCAACGTATTGTCAGTGTTGCGCCTTGCAATGTTGCCGACATTTGTCAGTCTGTTTGCCGATGGTCGGGTAGTGGCGGGAAGTTGGTTTTTCGGGCTTCTTGCCTCGACAGACTGGATCGATGGCTACATAGCGCGGCGATTCAACCAAGTCAGCGAGTTGGGAAAGATTCTTGATCCGATTGCCGATCGAACTGTTTTCTTTGTCGGTATTGGCGCAGCTTTGTATTACGACTATCTGCCGATGTGGTTTGGAATCATCATTTTGATTCGCGAGGTCTCCATTGCAATCCTGATGGTGGTGGCAACTGCAATGGGTATGGAGCGTTTCCCCGTGACGCGCCTCGGTAAGTGGGCCACCTTTGCTCTGATGGCTGCAGTTCCGTGGGTCACCCTCGGATCTGCTGGTGGTGCGTGGTCCGTCTTTACGTACATGGGATGGGCGGTCGGCATTCCGGGCGTATTTGTTTCGTACAAGTCCTTCTTTCAGTACCTGCCGACGGTGAGAAGCCATTTGGCGTCTGGTCGAAGGTCGTAGAGAGTACCGTTAGTGAAGTGACAGTTCCTTCCCAACTCCGATATTCCAAAGACCACGAATGGGTGCAACTTGAAGGTTCGCGAGCACGGGTCGGTATCACTGACTATGCCCAAGATGCTCTCGGTGACATCGTGTTCATTCAGCTTCCGGAAGTCGGTTCATCGATAACGCTGCATGACGGATTGGGTGAGATCGAGAGCACGAAGAGTGTCAACGATGTGTATGCGCCAGTATCTGGAACTGTTGTCGCTGTTAACGAGGCACTGATTGCCACTCCAGAGTTGTTAAACACTGATCCCTATGTCGCCGGATGGATATGTGACATTGAGGTGTCAGAGGTGAATGAATCCGATTTGATGAGCTCGCAGGAGTACTCGGCACTTATTGGTGCTTAGTTAAAATCGTCATGTCGTACGTGTTTTGTAATCAATGTGGTCATCGGAACCCGCCAGTGTCAGCATTCTGCTCCGCGTGCGGAACGGTCCTCGACATTGTTTCTGACCATACGATCACGTTGGCAAAAACAGATCCATTGCAAGATGCGTCTGGACCAGCTGATGATGTGCACGTTTCGTTGTCTCAGATCGCAACCGGAACTGCAATTTTGGTTCTTCGTGGGGGAGAAGACGAGGGAAACCATTTCGTCTTGTCGTCATCACTGACCCATATCGGCCGCCATGCAGATTCAGACATTGCACTCGATGACATCACTGTGTCACGTCGGCATTGTGAGATTTCCCTCGAAGCCAGCAGTTTTGTGGTGCGTGATGTTGGGTCCTTGAATGGAACATACGTAAATCAGAAGCGTGTGGATGCGATTGAACTTACACAGGGTGACGAGATTCAAATAGGTAAGTTCCATTTAGTGTTCCTAGAGAGACCAAATGAGAAATCATGAGTGAACGCGACTATCTCTCTATCGGCGAAGTGTTGGCTCAGTTACTTGAGGAGTTTCCAGACGTCACCATCTCCAAGATCCGATTTCTTGAGAGCCAAGGTTTAATTGTTCCCGAGAGAACCCCGTCTGGTTATCGAAAATTCACGTCGGCTGAAGTTGAACGTTTGCGTTTCATTCTCCAAGAACAGAAGAATAACTACCTCCCGTTGCGCGTGATTAAGGGAAAGCTCGAAGATGAGAGCCAAGACATCAGTCGCGATATGGAAAATGTCAGCGAACTGGTTTCTACTTCTGGTCACCCTGCGGCGCGAGCTGCGATGCCGCGTCCTGCTGTCACAGAACAGTCGGCCCAATTAGATCAAGATCCGATTATTCCCGCTTCTGTGAAACGTCAGCAAAGAAAAGTTGCTCTGCAACACGCTGACAAAACCGAGTCGATTCCAAGAGATCAGTTGCTTGAACAAGTTCATATTGATTCTGCTTTCCTTAAGGATCTGGAAACTGCCGGCTTGGTGAGCGGACACAATGTTGGCGACACCACATTTTTTGACACACACTCAGCTGCAATAGCTCGTACAGCGGGTCGTTTCCAGGAAATGGGTATTGATATCCGCCACTTGAGGGCATGGAAGTCCTCTGCAGATCGAGAGTTAAGTCTTTTCGAACAGAGAATATTGCCTTTCTTGCGTCAGCGAAATCCTGCATCACGTGATGAAGCTCTTGAAATGCTTGCTGAGTTCATGGAACTAGGCGGCGAATTGCGCAACTCTCTGTTGATGCGCGATATCGCTCGGTTAACGGAACAGAAGTAGTTATGAAGTCTCTCTCGGTACGTGGAGTACGAATCGACCGCATCTCAAACACGCCCGTAGTTACCTTGCGTGAAGAAGAGGCTCCTCGACGTCAATTTGAAATCTTTATTGGCGCACCAGAGGCGGCGGCAATAAAGACAGCACTCGATGATGAACAAACACCTCGACCATTGACTCACGATCTTTTTGTGCTCGCTCTTGAGAGGGTCTCAGTATCAGTCAGTCGTGTCGTTCTTACTCACGTATCAAACGGCACGTACTATGCCGATCTTGTGCTGACTCCTGATGGAGGGCCTGAGGTGACTGTGTCATCGCGGCCATCTGATGCGGTTGCCATTGCGTTGAGAGCGTCATGCCCCATCTTTGTGCTCGACGAGCTCATCGATCTGGTGGGTGAGGTCGTGGAAGAGGAGGAATCCCGTACAGACACGGGAATTATCGATGAATTTAGGGATTTCATCGAAAATATCTCTCCGGAAGATTTCGATACCTGACACCTTGACGAGGCGGGCGATATGGCCGTAGCGTCTTACACCCGCGTAGTTTCCAGTGAGAAGCAGAACCAGCGTTAGATGAATCGACTTTGTAATGACTCAAACTTTTAGTGGCACACAGGCAGCAGACGTGGTCGGAATTACCTACCGTCGTCTCGATTATTGGGCTCGCACGGATCTGGTGCGCCCGTCGGGTACAGATGCTGCCGGAAGTGGAAGCCGTCGTCGCTACACGTATCGCGACTTGTTGGAGTTGCGAATCATCAAGCAACTTCTTGACGCTGGCATCAGATTGGAATCAATTCGAGATGTGTTCGCGTATCTTCGTGACCATATTGAGACCGATATCTCTGCAGCTCATCTAGTGATTGATGGCTCTTCCGTTGTTTTGTGTAACGGTGACGAACTTATTGACGTGCTTCGTCACGGACAAGGCGTCTTGAACATTCTTCCCATGGACTCGGTTCGTGAACAGGTTGACAAGCAAATTGTCTTGCTTCATCCGATAGATGATTCGAACGACATTGCAATTTCTCGGGCTGTGTAAGAGTGCGTTTTTCGCCTCTTGACGCTGAGCATCGGAAACTCGATGCAAAAATGGTTCCCTTCGGTGGCTGGGATATGCCGTTGGCGTATTCCTCAGGGACCCTTGCTGAACATGCTGCGTGTCGAACAGGCGCAGTGATTTTTGATGTGTCACACCTTGGAACCGTTCGAGTTGAAGGTGAGTCAGCGCTGGAACAGTTGCAATCATGTCTCACCAATGACTTGACCCGCATTGCACCAGGTCGTGCACAATACACACATCTTCTTAACAAGGATGATGCCAGCGTTCTAGACGACATCATTGTGTGGTGGGTGAAAGATCAAGTTTTTGATGTTATGCCAAATGCTTCCAATACCGACCGAGTAGTTGCGGCCATTGGCGGAACAGACACCACGACTACTCGCGCTGTAATTGCTGTGCAGGGCCCAGACGCGCGCGCGGTTGTTGCGAAGTTTTGCCCAGACGCAGCTGCGGTTCGCAGATTTACTGTTCAAGAAATTGATGTATGTGGTTATGCGTGCGTTGTTGCCGGAACCGGTTACACGGGAGAAGACGGTATTGAAATTGCTGTACCTAACGAAGGCGCAGCAATTGTTTGGAATGCATTGCGAGAGGCGGGTGCAATGCCTGCGGGTTTAGGTGCTCGCGACACACTTCGCTTAGAGGCTGGTTTGCCGTTGCATGGCCACGAATTAGGAGAAGGCATCTCGTCCTTGCAGGCGGGGCTTGAATGGGTAGTGGCGTGGGACAAGCCCGACTTTCACGGCAAAGCGGCATTGTTGGCGGAAAAGAACAAAGGGGTGGCGCGTCGTTTGGTCGGCATCTCAATTCCTGGTCGACGCCCAGCGCGAGACGGAACCCGAGTTCTCGACACAACCGGTTCTGAAGTGGGATTCATTAGTAGTGGAAACTTTTCTCCAACACTTGGTCACTGTGTTGCGATGGCCTTCGTACAACCATCAACCAAGGTCGGCGATGCAGTGTCGATGGATGTTCGTGGAACTCTTATCGATGGAGTGGTAGTTGCTACTCCGTTTGTTGCGAAGAAGAAGTAGAACTCGAAGCCGGTTTGTTCGGCCGAAACCCGAACAGGCCTCCAGCATTCTCTGCCAAGGTGGTGAGTGGTCCGAGGCGTTTTGTAAGGTCGCCAAGTTGCGACGCAACTTCACCCATTGATGCCATAGCGTTCATTGCTGTGCCGACTTGCGGCATTATGCGACGTAGCGGTTCTTCTATTTCGTCAAGCATGGTGTTGATGCGCGATGTTGTCTTGTTGAGGTTGTCGATTGTGGAGGCGAAGTTTTCAAGCACAGTCAACAATGACTCGCTTGTTCTGCGGGTCGCATCAACAGCTTTGCCAGCAAGATCTATTGGGTCAAGTGTTCCCAGTAATCCCAGCAACTGTTCGAGAGGGTTCGTGGAACTGTTGGAGTCTGATTCGTTCACGAACCCACCGTAGCGGTCTCAAGACTGATGGCGTACTGCTCAATCGGGGCACAGGTGCATACGAGATTTCGATCCCCGTACGCCGCATCAATGCGTGAGACGGGAGGGTAGTAGCCGCGTGATCGGAGATGTGCAAGCGGGTACAGCGCCGATGCTCTGCTGTAGGTGCGGTTCCAGTCGCCAGCAATATCTTCGACTGTGTGTGGAGCGTAATGAAGAACAGAATCTTCAGCTGAAACGCCACCGGAAAGAACCATTTCAATCTCTCGTCGAATACTGATCATTGCATCGCAGAAACGATCTACTTCTGCGAGCGATTCGCTTTCCGTCGGTTCGACCATCAGAGTATTGGCTACCGGGAAACTCATCGTGGGTGCATGGAGGCCGTAATCCATCAATCGTTTTGCAACGTCGTCGATGGAGATGCCTGAACCTTTTATGACTTCTCCGACATTCAGGATGCATTCGTGCGCAATTGTGTTGTTTGCTCCTGTGTACAGAACTGGGTATGACGAGTTCAGGCGACGCGCGATGTAATTGGCAGAAAGAATTGCATCAGCTGTGGCTTGAAGAAGTCCATCTGCGCTCATCATCGAGATATACACCCATGGGATTGCGCAAATACTTGCCGAACCAAAGTTGGCTGCTGACACAGGTCCGATTCCCGAGGAGGGCTGCAACGGATCACTTGGTAAGAACGGCGTGAGGTGACTGCGCACAGCAACGGGACCAACACCTGGTCCGCCACCGCCGTGGGGGATACAGAAAGTTTTATGAAGGTTGAGGTGACTGACGTCAGCGCCAAATTTCCCGGGCTGAGCAGTTCCTACAAGAGCATTGAGATTTGCACCATCGACATAGACCTGACCACCGTGTTGGTGAATGATTTCGCAAATCTCAGAAATTGCTTCTTCGAACACGCCGTGCGTAGACGGATAGGTAACCATGATGGCAGCAAGTTTGTCGCCTGCAAGATTGGCCTTGTTCGTCAGGTCAGCCACGTCAACATTTCCGTTGTTATCGCATGCAACGACAACCACTGACATTCCGGCCATCACTGCACTTGCAGCATTAGTGCCATGTGCACTCGATGGGATCAGACAAATGGTGCGCTGTACATCGCCGCGC
>CAIYTS010000218.1 GCA_903929185.1 uncultured Acidimicrobiaceae bacterium | reverse complement strand
GGCCCCTCAGGACGGGTCTTTGGAGAGTCGAATGCGCTTCAAGCCCAATCATTCAGCCTTTTGACCTTTACATTTCGTACACTTTGGGAGTGACCACATCGACCAAGACCGGGCTGCCCCAGATCAACGGTGGTCGTTTGCTGCAGCGAATTATGGATCTCGCACTTCTCGGTGCCATTGATGGCGGGGGTTGTGCTCGTCTTGCACTCACAGACGAAGATGCTGCTGGTCGAGATCTTGTAGTCGGCTGGATGAATCAACTCGGGCTGACGGTGACAACAGATGTGATTGGCAACGTCATTGGTACATGGGATGTTGGCAGTGGATCGCCCGTGATGACCGGTTCACACATCGACACAGTTCGTACCGGTGGCAAATACGACGGCAATCTTGGCGTCTTAGCCGGACTCGAAATCATCGAGACCTTACAAGAGTCTTCGTATGTACCTACACGACCAATCAGTGTTGGTTTTTTCACCAACGAAGAAGGTTCCCGCTTTGCTCCCGACATGTTGGGATCCCTCGTCTACGCCGGCGGGATGGCAATCGAAGAAGCACTTGACATTGTCGGAATCGACGGTGCGCGTGTCGGCGATGAACTTGAACGCATTGGCTATAACGGCGCAACTCCATGTCCAGGTTTCGCACCACACGCCTTTGTTGAGCTTCATATTGAACAAGGTCCTGTCTTAGAAAAGACAGGTGTAAAGGTCGGCGCAGTAACCGGTGTTCAAGGAATTAGTTGGCAAGAGATAACCATTACCGGACAGTCGAACCATGCGGGCACAACGCCGATGAGCATGCGTAAAGATCCAAGTTATGTTGGGGCAAAGATCGCTGTCTTCCTACGAGATCTTGCAGACAGGTATAGCGGACACCAAGTCTGCACTGTCGGGAAAATCGACTTGTTTCCGAATTTGATCAATGTGATTCCAGCCAAAGCCGTAATGACCCTTGATGTGCGCAACACGGATGAAGAAATTCTTCGCACAGCAGAACTTGAAATTTCAGAATTTATTTCCTCTCTGTCACACAACGAGGGAGTGGTTATCTCACGTCGCTCCCTAGCTCGCTTCGAACCTGTGGTCTTTCATCCTCAAGTAGTTGATGTCGTTGAAAGAATCTCGGCACTTCACTCTCCTTCAGTAACACGCATGCCAAGTGGCGCGGGACATGATGCGCAGATGCTTGCTCGTGTTTGTCCGTCCGCAATGATCTTCGTACCAAGCGTTGAAGGCATCAGCCATAACCCAGCAGAATTCACTGATCCTGAAGATTTGGTAATGGGCACCAACATCTTGCTTCAGGTACTTATTGAACTTGCACAAATTGAGGAATTTGAATCATGACTCGAATCGTCACCATCGGAGCGGCACAACTAGGCCCCAACCAACGCGAACACACTCGTGCACAAGTCGTCACCCGCCTCATCGCATTACTTCGCCAAGCACATAGTGCCGGTTGTGATCTGGTCGTCTTTCCAGAGCTTGCACTCACAACATTCTTTCCACG
>CAIYTS010000217.1 GCA_903929185.1 uncultured Acidimicrobiaceae bacterium | reverse complement strand
GATCCCACTGCACCAGGCGGCATGACTCGTCCGGTTCTTACAGAACCAGAAGTGCGCACCATTGTTGATGATGTTGCTGATGATCCGTTTGCAGCAATTGACATCGCCGACACGGTGCTAGCAGTCGATGCTGTTGATCCGTTACTCGCTGCGCTGCACGACACGTTCCCTGGCGGAAGCATTGTTGAAAAAGAAGTCGAAGCAAATACCGACGCTGCAAAGTCACCGCGCGGAAAGAAGTAACTAGTGGCCTCGCCCTACACGCCACCCGTTCAATTACTTATCGACGAACTTGGACGCTTGCCTGGTATTGGTCCTCGCAGCGCTCAAAGACTCGCACTTCATCTCATCAAAGGCGACGTTGAAGATGTCACGCGACTTGCACGCGCACTTGTAGAAGCAAAAGAGCGAGTTCGTTTCTGCGCATTGTGTTTCAACTTGGCTGATGCCGACTTGTGCAATATCTGTGGTGATACAAAACGCGATTCATCAATCGTGTGTGTTGTTGAAGACTCCCGCGATGTTGTCGCTATTGAACGCACTGGAGAATTCCGCGGTCGTTACCACGTGTTGCTCGGGCTCATTGATCCGTTGCAAGGCGTGAACCCGGAACATTTGAAGGTTCGCGAACTGCTCACACGTATTCGTCCTGAGAACATTCAAGAAGTAGTTGTGTGCACCAGCAACAACACTGAAGGTGACGTAACCGCAATGTACTTGGCCCGGTTGTTAAACCCGCTGGGTGTCAATGTAACTCGTTTAGCTAGCGGTCTGCCTGTTGGCGGAGACATTGAATTTGCTGACGAAGTCACACTTGGTCGCGCGTTTGGTAATCGCCAAAAACTTGATAGCTAAGTAATAGCTTCGCCTGATTTGTGGGCGACAACTTTTTGAGCGTGGTAGATACCGGTGTGACCACTAGTTGCATATGCGGCAACACATGCAAGAGCAAAAAGAATTGCACCGTTGCCACCGAATAGTTCAATGCCAATAAACGTGCACGCCAAAGGTGTGTTGGCTGCGCCGGCCAAAACTGCAACTGATCCGACTATTGCAAACACTGCAACGTTTGCCCCGATGAGGTTTGCGAACATTGCGCCAGCCATGGCACCTGTTGCCAACAGTGGAATTACTTCTCCACCCACAAATCCTGTTCCGATAGTAAGAGCAGTCAAAAACAACTTCACTTCAAAGTGGCCAGTTGTCGCGCCGTTCATTGCCTCCAACATCAGAGGGAACGAGAAACCTTGATAATCGCGCCACCCACACACGCCGATGAGAATCGCAAGAAGAACGCCGCCAATCAATGGGCGAGCGGGAGACCACGCAACATATTTCTTCATTGCACCGCGTATGAACAGCGTGAGCCGTACAAATACCAACGCAATGATTCCGGCTAACAAACCAAACAGTGCCACTTGCCATGCAATAGTTGGTGACCATTTCACATCAATAATGTGCGGGTACTTCGTGTAGTGGACTCCGAGGCCACGAACAACAGCGTTGCCAACAAAACTTGCGACTATTGCAGGCACAAGTGCTTCGTATCGCACGCGCCCAATGCGCTGCACTTCAAGTGCGAACACTGCGCCTGCAATAGGCACACCGGCAATGGAACCGAATCCGCCAGCGATTGCGGTGATTAGCATAAGTGCACGATCAGCAGGGTCTAGTCCGAGTCGCTTACTGATGGGGTCAGTCGCGCCGGCTGCAATTTGTAAAGCTGCACCTTCGCGACCAGTTGAACCACCGGCAAGGTGCGACACAACGCTTGTAATGAAAACAAGTGGAGCTAAGCGAAGAGGCACCCATTCTGAATGTGTATGAATTTCATCAATCAGTAGGTTGCTACCGCGTTCAAGTCCGCGACCCAAATAATGATACGAAGCACCAACGAGTAGCCCTGATAGCGGCAACAACAAAAGCAGCCACGTGTTGTCATTGCGGGTATTAGTAGCCCATGTCAATGACTCAATGAATCCGGCAGAAAGTACGCCGGAGATAACTCCGACCACAACGGCAAGAGCCACCCAACGAGCAACGTGAATTGCGCGATTGAGCGGCTCTTGCAGCATGTAGTTCTTAAACGGTGCGAACGATGATTGCGTCGCCTTGTCCGCCACCACCACAGAGTGCAGCTGCACCAACACCACCACCACGGCGATGAAGTTCGTGCAAGATGGTGAGTGCAAGACGGTTACCGCTCATACCGATTGGGTGACCCAATGCAATAGCGCCACCGTTGACGTTCACGATTTCATCTGTGATGCCAAGTTCGCGCATTGATGCGATACCGACAGCAGCAAATGCTTCGTTGAGTTCGAACAAGTTGACATCGCCAATCTTCATGCCGGCACGGTCAAGTGCTTTCATGATTGAACGGCTTGGCTGATGCAAGAGCGATGCGTTGTCTGGTCCAGCAACCATGCCGTAGGAAACAACTTCACCAAGCGGCTTGATGCCGCGAGCTTCAGCAGCTTTCTTGCTCATCATGACAATGGCTGAACCACCGTCTGAGATTTGGCTTGCATTTGCAGCGGTGATTGTTCCGTCTTTGTCGAATGCTGGCTTCAATCCACCAAGTGTGTCCATGGTGGTGTCTGCGCGAACACCTTCGTCGTTCTTCACCATTACAGGGTCACCCTTGCGCTGAGGAACAGCTACTTCAACAATTTCAGGTGCAAGGCGACCAGCAGCGATTGCTGCAGCAGCACGCACGTTGCTCTTCATTGCAAGATCATCTTGTTCTTGACGACTGATTTTTCCGTCGGTGTAACGATCGGTACCAAGACCCATGAGGCACGCATCGAATGCACACCAGAGTCCGTCGCGAATGATTGCGTCTTGCAGTTCAGTGTTGCCGTAGCGGAAACCACCACGTGCACCTTGTGCGAGGTACGGAGCATTGGTCATGCTTTCCATACCGCCAGCAATAACGATGTCTGCTTCACCTGAAGCAATCATCTGGTCAGCCAAGTAAATGGAGTTAAGACCTGACAAGCACACCTTGTTGATGTTGATGGAAGGAACATTCATTGGAATGCCACCCAACGACGCAGCCTGGCGTGAAGGAACTTGTCCCTGACCTGCTGTGAGAACTTGGCCCATGATGACGTGCTCGACGTCTTCTGGCTTTACGCCTGCGCGCTCGAGTGCTGCCTTGATGGCAAAGCCACCGAGTTGGGCAGCAGTAAAAGAGGACAGCGCACCGCTCATTTTTCCGATGGGTGTGCGTGCTCCTGCGACGATGTATGAACCGGCCATGTGTGCCTCCAGATGTACTTGTATCCGACATAGATACGAGACAAATCAGGCTAGGAGATGAAACCCCAGAATTCGCTATCGTCAAAGGATGGAAAAGATCCTTCAGGCAATTCTCAATGGGGCAACAGGCGAGGAAATCGCTGCCCTCCCGCTTCCGGCCACATACCGTGCTGCCCATGTTCTCAAGGCAGAACAGACCATGTGGGACGGGGTTCCCAGCAATGAAAAGGACCCTCGCAAGAGCATCCACGTGGGCGAAGTGCCTATGCCAGAAATTGCCTCTGATGAAGTAGTCATTGCCGTCATGGCCTCGTCTATCAACTTCAACACCGTATGGAGCAGCATTTTCGAGCCCGTCAGCACGTTTGGCTCACTTGCTCGCCTCGCTCGCGAGAGCGAATGGGCCAAGCGTCACGACCGTGATTATCAGGTCATCGGCTCAGATGCATCGGGCGTCGTGTTGCGTGTTGGTAGTGCTGTGCGCCTGTGGAATCCTGGCGACAAGATCACCGTGCATTGCAACCATCTTGACGATCAAGATCCGTCGTCACACGACGATTCGATGATGGCCGCCAACCAGCGCATCTGGGGATACGAAACAAACTTCGGTGGACTCGCTGATGTTGCAGTCGTCAAGGCAAACCAACTCATGCCAAAGCCTGCTCACCTCACATGGGAAGAGTCAGCAGTCAATGCATTGTGTAACTCAACTAGTTACCGCATGCTCGTTGGCCGCAATGGCGCCAACATGAAGCAAGGCGATGTTGTTCTTATCTGGGGCGCATCTGGCGGTATCGGTGCATATGCAGTGCAGTACGTATTGAACGGCGGCGGAATTCCTGTCGGTGTTGTGTCGTCTCCTGAAAAGGCAGCGATCCTTCGCGAGATGGGTTGTGAAGCAGTCATTGACCGTAAAGCAGCTAACTACCAATTCTGGAATGAAGATGGGACGCACAACGAAAAAGAATGGCGTCGCCTTGGCGGAGACATTCGCGCACTCGTTGGCGAAGATCCAGACATCGTGTTTGAACATCCTGGTCGCAGCACATTTGCTGCCTCCATGTATGTCGTGAAGCGTGGCGGAACAGTTGTTACATGTGCCGCAACAAGTGGCTTCATGCTCGAGTTCGACAACCGTCACTTCTGGATGCGTTTGAAGAAGCTTGTTGGTTCACACTTTGCAAACTACAAAGAGGCCTACGAAGCAAACCGTTTGGTTGCAAAGGGAATGATTCATCCTGTGATGTCTCAAGTATTCACCCTTGAACAAACTGGTGAAGCTGCCTACCAAGTGCATAACAACATGCACGAAGGAAAACTTGGCGTGTTGTGCCTGGCCCCGGAAGAAGGCCTTGGCGTTGATGATCATGAGTTGCGTGCAAAAGTTGCAGACAAACTCACTTGGTTCCGTCGATAGAAACTACAGAGGAAACACAATGATTCTCACTGAAATTGACCACGTTGCAATTGCTGTTCGCGATTTAGAAGCAGCGATCAAGTATTACCAAGAAGCATTTGGTGCAACTGTTGATCACCGCGAAGT